>JAAWCO010000023.1 GCA_022793315.1 Clostridiales bacterium
AATGCGGGTAGCCAGACCAGTGAGAGTCTGATGGGCTTTGGAGTGACAGGCGCTCAGGCCTCCCGTGATAAGGCCGTAAAAGCGCTGTCGGAATTCCTGCGACCGGAATTTATCAGCCGTGTGGATGAGGTGGTGTATTTTGCGCCCCTGACAAAGGAAGACTTCCGCCGGATTGCGGACATGATGCTGTCCGAGCTGGTGGAACCGATGAAGGAACGGGGGATTGCTTTTTCCTGGACCCCTGATGCCGCAGGTACTTTAGCAGAAAAGGCGTTTGGTGGACGGCGGGGCGCCCGCGACTTGCGCGGCGCGGTCCGCCGGGAGGTAGAGGACCGGGTGGCATCCCTGATTGTGGATAGCGGTGACGGGACTCTTTCCGCTATTCGGATAGAGCAGGATCAAAACGGCGGAATTCAGTGTATTGCGAACTGACGGCTGTTTGAGACACGGCGATTGTCTGGGGAAACGTTGGCTGATCTTTAATGATACATGATGATGAATCGTCCCATTCTGCCCAGGTGAGGGGGAGCCGCTGATGGATGTTCGTGTAGGAGATAGATTGGAGTTGAAAAAGCCGCATCCCTGTGGTTCTTATCGGTTTGAGGTGCTGCGGGTAGGGATGGATTTCCGTCTGAAATGCGAGGGCTGTGGTCATGAGGTGATGACCCCTCGCGTCAAAATCGAACGGCGGATACGAAAAATCTGCCGGGAGGGCGGAGGAGAGCCCTGACGGGCTGTGATACGGTAAACCGACTGACCGGGAAAGGGCGGAGAATCCATGTTCGACAGACTTAAAGAGGTAGAAAAACGTTACGAAGAGATTCAGAAGCAGCTGTGCGATCCCGACATAGCCTCCGATGTGGCGACCTATACCCGTCTGATGAAGGAGAGCAAGCCCCTTCTTCCGGTGGTGGAAAAATACCGGGAATACCGGGCTGCAGAAACAGCGGCAGCAGAGGCGCGGGACCTGCTGGAAGAAAGCGGATCAGATCGGGAACTACGGGAGCTGGCAGAGCAGGAATGGGAGGAAAATCGGGCCAGAATGGAAGGCTGTGCCGAAGAACTGAAGATTCTGCTGCTGCCCCGTGACCCTAACGATGACCGCAACGTCATCATTGAAATCCGCGGCGGCGCGGGGGGAGAGGAATCCGCTCTGTTTGCTGCCTCTCTTTTTCGTATGTATTCCATGTACGCGGACGCCAAAGGCTTCCGCGTAGAGGTGATGGACCAGAATCAGACGGAGCTGGGGGGCTTTAAGGAAATCAGCTTTGTTGTCGCGGGAGACGGCGCCTATAGCCGGCTGAAATTTGAGAGCGGAGTTCACCGTGTGCAGCGGGTACCGGAGACGGAAACCGGCGGACGCATCCATACTTCCACCGCTACGGTGGCTGTACTGCCGGAGGCGGACGATGTGGAGGTGGAGATCAATCCTGCCGATTTGCAGATTGATACCTATCGTTCCGGCGGCGCAGGCGGCCAGCATGTCAACAAGACTGAGTCGGCCATCCGTATCACCCATATTCCCACCGGTCTGGTGGTAGAATGCCAGGATGAGCGAAGCCAGTTCAAAAACAAGGATAAGGCGATGCGGGTGCTTCGGGCTCGTCTGTATGAGCGTAAGCAGGAGGAGCAGCAGTCGGCTATTGCCGCCGACCGTCGGGCTCAGGTAGGTACCGGAGATCGGAGTGAGCGCATCCGAACCTACAATTTTCCGCAGGGGCGGGTGACCGATCACCGTATCGGTCTGACTCTGTACCGCATTGAGAGCATTCTGAACGGCGATCTGGATGAAATTGTTGATGCGCTGATTACAGCTGACCGGGCTCGTAGACTGGGGGAGGAAGCCTTGCCGGGCGGAACAGCCGGCTGAGCGATTTCAAGCGGAAAGAGAAGAGAAGTATGTCAGAAGCCGAAACAAAGAGAAGAACGCGCCGATTGTCCGATTCGCCCGCTGACAGGCGGACGGCAGCAGCTCTTCTGCGGGCGGGGGAGCTGGTTGCTATTCCCACCGAAACGGTGTATGGTCTGGCCGCCAATGCGCTTGATGAGAGAGCGGTGGAACGTATTTTTTCCGCTAAAGGCCGCCCGCAGGATAATCCGCTGATCGTACACATCGCCTCGCAGGAGGATTGGGCTCCGCTGGTGCGCTCGATTCCCGCTGAGGCCGCCTGTCTGGCGGAGGCATGCTGGCCGGGTCCGCTGACAATGATTCTGCGCCGGAGCGCTCTTGTGCCTGAACGGGTGAGCGCTGGACTCAATACAGTGGCGGTGCGGCTGCCGGCCCATCCGACGGCCCGTGCCCTGATACAGGAGAGCGGCTGTCCGCTGGCGGCCCCCTCTGCCAACCGGTCTGGAAGCCCCAGCCCCACTGACGCAAATCGTGTGCTGGAGGATATGGATGGCCGTATTGCTGCTGTGGTGGACGGCGGTCCCTGTCAGGTGGGGGTGGAATCTACCGTCCTTGATCTGACCGGTGTGGAGGCGGGCGGGCGACCCCGCCTGCTGCGGCCCGGCGGCGTCACCGCTGCCCGTCTGGAGTCTTTGATCGGGTCGGTGGAGATTGATCCGGCAGTGACCGGCCGCCTGAGAGAAGGGGAAAGGGCCGCTTCCCCTGGCATGAAATATAAGCATTACGCCCCTGCTGCCCATGTGATTCTGGTCCGAGGAACGGCGGAGGGCTATATTGCCTTTGTCAACAAACAGGCAGGGCCGCAGGACGCTGCCCTGTGTTTTGAGGAGGATTGTGATTCTCTGCGGACGGCCTTCATAACCTATGGGCGGCGGGATGACCCGGAGTCTCAGGCTCATGGGTTGTTTGATGCTTTGCGCCGTCTGGATGAACAACGGGTGCGGACGGCCTATGCCGCCTGTCCTTCTGTGGAGGGCGTGGGGCTGGCAGTGTATAACCGTCTGCTGCGGGCCGCAGGATTTGAGACGGTGGATGTACAATAGACCTCATACTCCGGCAAAACTGCCGAACGGAATGGCGGATAGGAAGGGGGCTGCGATGCTGTATATTGTGGGACTGACTGGGCCTACCGGTGCGGGAAAAAGCGCCGTGGCCGCCGTGCTGCAGGAGCACGGTTTTCCCGTTGCGGATGCCGACCGGCTGGCCCGCCGTGCGGTGGAGCCGGGAATGCCCTCTCTAATCCGACTGGCGGAGGTATTTGGAGAGGATATTCTGCTGCCCAACGGTTGTCTCGACCGGAAACGGCTGGCGGCCCGCGCCTTTTCCACCCAGGAGCAGACAAAGCGGCTCAATGCCATAGTTCATCCCTCCGTGATTGCGCTTTCAAAGGAACAGCTCTCACAATGGGAGCAGGAGGGAAAACGGGCGGCAGTCATCGACGCCCCGCTCCTTTTTGAAAGCGGAATGGATAGCCTTTGCCTCCATACAGTGGCGGTTTTGGCCCCGCGGGAGATACGGAAGCGCCGGGTCTGTGAACGGGACGGACTCACCGTCGAGCAAGCGGAAAAACGGATGTCCGTCCAGCCGGATGACAGCTATTATGAGAGTCGTGCAGATGAGATCCTGCGCAATGAGGGAGACACGGCCGCCCTGCGTGCGGCTTCTGTCGTGCTGGCAGTGCAGATACGGAGGGCGGCTTATGGTGAATGAGGCGAATGGAAGAAGGAAAAGAGGCCTCCTTCCGCTTTTTATCCTGTTGGCGGTGGTGGCGCTGGAATTCTTTTTACTTCGTGCAGGATACCGGAAGTATATGCAGGCAGTCTATCCAGTCGGGTATACTGAGCTGGTGCATGCCTGTGCGGAGGAATACGGTTTTCCCCCTTCTCTCATTTTTGCGGTGATCCGTACTGAGAGCGAATTTGATCCGTCGGCCGTCTCCTCTGCCGGAGCGCGCGGTCTGATGCAGATGACTGAGAATACCTTTGAATGGGCCCAGCGCCGTGCGGCGGTGGAACAGGAGCTGACCTCTGACCAGCTGTTTGATCCCGAGATAAGCGTCCGCTATGGGGTCTATGTCCTCTCTCTGCTGCGGGAGAGATTTGAGAACACCAATACGCTTCTGGCCGCTTATAATGCCGGGATGGGAAATGCTGCCAAATGGCTGGGGGATTCCCGTTATTCCGAGGATGGGGTGACCCTCAAAAGGATTCCTTTTGAAGAAACCCGCGAATATGTCGAAAAGGTGCGGGACGCTCAGTCCATGTACCAGGAACTGTACAAAATGGAGTAGAAATTTCCTGAAAGGGAACACTATACCAGTCGATTGATAAGAAACTGTGGGAGGTATTTGACGATGTCTGAAAAATCCGCATCTGAAAAGCTGAAGGAGGAGCTGTTCTATCAGCCCAAATCCTCATGGGACCGCCTCAGCGAAGAAGAAATTGCCGCTGCCGACCGGTATTGCGAGGGATATCGCCGCTTTATTGACAGCGCCAAAACCGAGCGTGAGGCGGTGCTGACTGCCATTGAGATGGCGGAGGAAAAGGGATTCCGCCCCTTTGACCGCACCCAGCCGCTTCGGGCGGGAGACAAAATTTATGTCAAAAACCGGGGCAAGGCTTTGCTGCTGGCGGTGATCGGCTCCCGTCCCATCACCGACGGCGTGTCTATTGCGGCTGCCCACATTGATTCTCCCCGACTTGATCTGAAGCCGAATCCTCTGTATGAGGATCACGGACTCGCCTATTTTGACACCCATTATTATGGCGGCATCAAAAAATATCAGTGGCCGACTCTGCCGCTGGCTCTTCATGGCGTTGTGGTTCGCCGCGACGGCACAGTTGTGAAGGTGTGCATTGGCGAAGAGGAGGGCGATCCGGTTTTCTGTGTAACCGACCTGCTGCCCCATCTCGCAGCTGCTCAGATGAAGAAGAGCCTGGCGGAAGGGGTGAAGGGAGAGGATCTGAACATCCTGATCGGCTCCCGTCCCTTCCGCGACGATGAGGGGAGCGAGCTGGTTAAGCTGAATATTCTCCGGCTGCTTCATGAGAAATACGGGATGGTGGAAAGCGATTTTCTTTCCGCCGAGCTGGAGGCGGTTCCCGCCTTCGGCGCACGGGATGTGGGCTTTGACCGCAGTCTGATCGGCGCCTACGGTCATGACGACCGGGTGTGCGCCTATCCGGCGGTGACGGCGATTTTGGAGACTGAACAGCCTGCGTATACCGCTGTCGCTATTCTGGCTGACAAGGAGGAAACCGGCTCGGAGGGCAATACCGGAATGCAGTCGGCGTTTTTGAAATACTTTATTGCGGACATTGCCGCCGCCTTTGACGCAGAGGGACGGCATGTGCTGTCCCGGTCGGTGTGTCTGTCCGCCGATGTCAATGTGGCGCTGGACCCGATGTTTATGGATGTGATTGAGGCGCGCAACTGTGCCCGGCTCAACGGCGGTGTAGTGCTTACCAAATACACCGGCTCCCGGGGAAAATCGGATACCAACGACGCTTCTGCTGAGCTGATGGGGCGCATCCGATCCCTGATGGAGGAGCGAGAGGTGGTCTGGCAGATCGGGGAGCTGGGCCGAGTGGATGCCGGCGGAGGTGGTACGGTGGCCAAGTATATTGCGGATCTGGATGTGGACACGGTGGACCTCGGTGTTCCGGTGCTGTCCATGCATGCGCCTTTTGAGGTGGTAGCCAAGCTGGACGTTTATATGGCACATCGCGCATTCAGTGCACTGCTTCAAAGAGGGTAAAAAAAACGGTACCAGTCGGCGTCTTTTTGCAGAGGCGCGGATGGGAGGGAGGAAGAGCCGCGATGGGAGCGGAGGATAACTGGAATCATTCAGTGGGCTGTCTGGTCACCCGCGGGGAGGAAATTTTGCTGGTACGGCACACCTATGGCCGGGCTAACGGCAAGCTGCTGATTCCCGGAGGCTATCTGAACACCGGTGAAATGCCCGAGCAGGCGGCCGTGAGGGAGGTGAGGGAGGAGACCGGTGTGACAGCACAGGTATCCTCCCTGCTGGCCGTCCGGTTTACCCCCGCCGACTGGTACGCCGTTTTTCATCTGGAGTACATAGAAGGGGAGCCCCGGTCCGACCATGATGAGAACAGTGAGGCGCTGTTTCTCGACCGGAGGGAGGCACTTCGGAGGGAGGACCTCACCCCACTGAGCCGGGAACTGCTGGAGCGGTTCGGAACAGGGGAGAGGGGCATGTGGTTTGATCGCTTTTGCCCCTCCTTCTGGAAGCCGGAGGAATGGCATCTGTACCGATAGTGTCAGAAGAATGCGGCAAACTGCAGACCACCGGCAGAAAGTAGACGACTGAGGAAAAATCTCCTGTTTTTGAAGGACCTGACAGCGGCTGTACAAAGGGATGCCTGAGAGGATTCTCTTGCCAAATGGGGCGGATCGTATTATGATAAACGGGAACCAGGCGCTGTACCTGAAAATAGGGAGACTATGGAAAATAAAGGAGTAAGAGGGACATGAAAATTCTGGTCATCAACGCGGGGAGTTCGTCTCTGAAATACCAGCTGATCGACATGGACGGGGAGGTTATGCTGGCAAAGGGAAACTGCGAACGCATCGGCATCGACGGAAAATTTACCCATAAAACGAGTGGGGGATATTCCTCTACAGTGGATGTGGAGATGCGCGACCATACCGCTGCCTTTGAGCAGGTCAAGCGTGCTCTGACAGAGGGAGAGGGCCGGGTAGTCGAGGATTTGTCGGAGGTTTCCGCTATTGGACACCGCATCGTGCAGGGCGGCTCCAAATACGATCATTCCGTTCTGGTGACCGAGGAGGTCATTCAGGACATCGCCGGATATGCCTCTCTGGCTCCGCTTCATAATGCGGCCCATGTGCAGGGTATCCGGGCGGCTATCGCGGCCTTTGGCGAGAAGGTGCCTCAGGTGGTCGTATTTGATACCGCCTTTCACCAGACCATGCCTCCCAAAGCGTATATGTTCGGGCTTCCTTATGCGTATTATGAGAAGTACAAGGTGCGCCGCTATGGCTTTCATGGCACCTCTCACCGATATGTCAGCGCCCGCTGCTTTGAGCTGCTGGGCCGGCCGGGCGGCGTAGGAACCAAAATCATTACCTGTCATCTGGGCAATGGTTCCTCTCTGGCGGCGATTTCCGATGGCAAGGTGATCGATACCACGATGGGACTGACTCCGCTGGATGGATTCCTCATGGGCACCCGCTCCGGCGCTGTAGACCCATCTGCCGTCCTGTTTATTATGGAGAAGGAAGGGCTCACCCCTGCACAGATGAACGAAATCCTCAATAAAAAATCGGGTGTTCTCGGGATTTCCGGGGTGTCCAGTGATGACCGGGATCTGGACAAGGCCCGGGCTGAGGGAAATCTCCGCGCCCATTTGGCCTGGGAGCTGCGTACCTACCAGATTATCAAGTATGTGGGTTCCTATATCTCCGCTTTGGGCGGTGTGGACGCGATTGTTTTTACCGCCGGTATCGGCGAAAATCAGTCGCTGCTTCGGTCAGAGGTTCTCAAATCTCTCAGCTATCTCGGTGTTCGGGTAAACGAGGAGAAAAATCAGATTCGGGGTCAGGAAATAGAGATCACTACCGCCGATTCCACGGTACGCGCATTTGTCATCCCGACCAACGAAGAGCTGGTCATTGCGCGAGACACCAGGGCGCTTGTGAATCAGCTGTAAAATTGCTGCATGAGTCTTGCCATACAACAACAGGGAGGGATGCGTTAACGCATCCCTCCCTGTTGTTGACAAAAGAGGATTTACGGGGTTTCCTCTGTACCGTTATCGGCGGCGGTTTCCGCCTGATCGTTGGTAAGATGAAAACGGTCAAAGAGATAAAACAGCAGTCCCATCGCCATACCCACTACGCAGGCCAGAACCATGCCTGTCAGCTGAATGTGATCAATGGTAATGCTGATCCCCGACAGGCCGACTACAAAGACGACCGCAGTCATCACAATGTTGCGGTTACGGCTGAAATCGACTTTGGAATCCACCAGAATCCGCAGACCGGAGGCGCCGATCATGCCGTAGAGCAGGATGGAAATTCCTCCCATGACCGGGCCGGGGATGCCCATAATCAGAGCGGCGAATTTACCGCAGAAGGCAAGAAGAACCGACAGGACCGCCGCGCCGCCAATCACCCACACCGAATAAACGCGGGTCATGGCCATCACGCCGATATTTTCACCGTAGGTGGTGGTGGGAACGCTGCCGACAAAGCCGGAAACAGCGGTGGAAAAGTTATCGGCAAAAAGCGAACGATGCAGGCCGGGATCCCTGAGAAGATCGCGGCCTATAATTTTTCCGGTCACGATCTGATGTCCAATATGCTCCGAAGTAATCACCAGCAGCACAGGCAGCATGGTAGTGATCGCGTTTACCGAAAATTTGGGAAGCTGAAAATGGGGAAGAGCGAAAAAGCCGGTTTCCATAAAGGCGGTGAAATCCACCATACCGCAGAAGCAGGCGGTGATATAACCAACAACAATCGCAATCAGAATGGGAATGACTGAAAAAAAGCGGCGGAAGAGGACCGAACCGAGAACCGCCACCCCCAGAGTGACGATAAAAACCACAACGTCCTTTGGATCAACAAGATTCCCCCTCAGCAGTCCGCCGTTTTCCGCTGCGCTGCCCGCCAGCTCCAGACCGATTAGGGCTACCACCGGCCCCATAGCGGCGGGCGGAAGAACAATATCAATCCATCGGGAGCCGAATTTCCAGACAATCAGGGCCAGGACACAGCCGAGAAGGCCCACCATCACAAAACCGCCCTGAGCATAAGCGAAGCCGCCGCCCTCTATACCGCCGTGTTTACTGATCACAATGAGGGCCGGGCCGATGAAGGCAAAGCTGGACCCCAGATACGCCGGAGACTTGGCTTTGGTGACAAGGATGAAAAACAGGGTGCCGATACCATTCATCAGCAGGACAATGGCAGGATTGATGCCAAAAGAAGCGGGCACCACCACCGAAGCACCGAACATGGCGAACAGGTGCTGGATACTGAGAGGAATGGCCTGTCCCAACGGGGGTCGTTCATTGACCTGAAATATTTTTTTCCGCATGATATAGCCCTCCTTGTTTCGCGCACGGACCGGAGCGGCAGGCGAGAGGAGAAGGACAGACGAAGAGACGCTTGCCGCTGTTGTTTGTCCCATTATAGCATCCCATGCCGGTACTGACAAGAAAAACGCGCTTTCCCTTTTGCTGTTTTGTTTCACGGCCGCAGTATGCTTACGGAGCCGTTTCAATAGACGGGTGCCGCCTCTCCCATCGGGAAATCATAATTTCGGCGGTATTGGCTTTACAAGCCAGCAGGAATCTTTTATAATAAATATGAAAAATTCCTTTTTGACAGGCGGCGCGGTAGAGAACCGCGCTTTTTACTGCACAAACCGACTGATCCTGTCATTATCGGTGAAAAAGGTACAGCTTTGTCCGCCGCGCCCGGCGGCTGTGAACAAACGCTGTGGAAAGGCTTGGGAAAACTATGCTGCAATTTGAAGAGCTGCGTCTCCGATTGGAGGGCATGAAGCCGGATATTGACGATCTGTCTGTAGCGCTGGGCGTCGAAAGGATGGAAAAGGACATCCAGGAGCTGGACGCCAGCGCGGCGGTTGAGGGCTTTTGGGATGATATGGAGACCGCTCAAAAGATTCTCCAGCGTTCCTCCGCTCTGAAGGCCAGACTGGCGGATTATCAAACCCTGGTCCGGCAATATCAGGATGCGCTGACGATGGTGGAGCTGGCAGATGAGGAGGGAGACGAATCCCTTTTGGCGGAATGCACCGCCGATGTGAATCGGGTACAGGATAATATGGAGTCACAGCGTCTCTCCACTCTGTTGTCCGGCGAATACGACGCGAAAAACGCTATCCTCACCTTTCATGCCGGCGCCGGCGGCACCGAAGCCCAGGACTGGGCGGAGATGCTGTATCGTATGTACACCCACTGGGCGGAACGGCACGGCTTTAAATACCGGATTCTTGACTATCTTGACGGCGACGAGGCGGGACTCAAAAGCGCCTCTATTGAGATTGAAGGCATGAACGCTTTCGGCTATCTCAAAGGAGAATCCGGCGTTCATCGCCTGGTGCGGGTATCCCCCTTTGACTCATCC
>JAAWCO010000001.1 GCA_022793315.1 Clostridiales bacterium
CCTCGGTCACGCCGGAGGGGATGCACACGATGACGCGGGGACGGCCCATAAAGGTAGAACGCATGGCCTGCTTGATAAAATACCGCAGCATCTCGCGGGTAATATCGAAATCAGCGATGACGCCGTCCTTCAGCGGCCGGACCGCGGAGATGGAGCCGGGAGTACGGCCGATCATCTCCTTGGCCTCCGACCCGACAGCCAGCACGATATCATCCTTGACATCCATGGCGACCACCGACGGTTCCCGCATGATGATCCCTTTTCCCTTGACATACACAAGGGTGTTGGCGGTTCCCAGATCAATTCCGATATCGTGCTTAAAAAACATTTAACAACTCTCCCTTTTCTTTATGGCCCGGCAAGGCCCTTTTCTCCTTTTTATTGTCACGTATGACCAGCATACTAAAATGATTATACGCGGACGGATACCTTATTATATACTGATGTCCCGATTTTCTCAATAAAAATCAGGCCGGAAACGACAAATTTCGCCTTCTTTATGAAATCTTAAGCTTTCTTCCGCCAAATCCGGCAATCCCTCTGCCAAAGCGGTCAAAAACGCGGGTCAAAGCACCGGCGCAGAAAGCGCCGGACCCGTGCGCCGGGCAAGCCCATCACCGTGTAATAATCCCCCCGGATTCCGCGAATATAGCGCAGGCCGGCGCCCTGAATCCCATAGCCGCCCGCTTTGTCCAAAGGTTCCCCGGTGGCAATATACTCTCCGATATCCCCCAGCGTCATCGGATAAAAGGACACCACCGCGCGGGAGACAAAGCCGCCCGCCCGCAGCAGGCGGCCGTCCGCGGCGGTGAGGCGCAGCCATACCGCCGTCAGCACCTCATGCTCCCGCCCTGAAAGGCGGGAGAGCATCCTGCGGGCGTGACCGGCGTCCTGCGGCTTTCCCAACAGAAGGCCTCCGGCGCAGACCACCGTATCCGCACCCAGCACCAGCCGGCCGGGACAGCGGACCGATACCTGCTCCGCCTTGTCCCTGGCGACAGCCAATACCGCCCGATCGGGGGGCAATGCGGGGTCGGGAAGCCTCTCCTCAGAGGCTGGAACCGCCTCAAATCGGATCCCTGCCTTCTCTAAAATCTCCCGCCGCCGCGGGGAGGCGGAAGCAAGAATCAGGATGGGGGCCTTTTGTACGGCTGGCGGCATATTGCCCGCTCCTTTCCTCTGGTTACCGGATTTTTTTGTACAGCAGAAGAGCTGCCGCGATCAAAATCACCTGAAGTACATTCACCTGCATTTGAAAGGAAAAACTGATATGGACAATCGCCAGATCCAGATTCACTGTATCGAAGCCGATGCTCTCCCCCCAGGTGAGCCATTTAAGAAAATCCACCCCGCTGGTCAGTTGACCCACCAGCGCCGCCAGCACCACCGCCGCCAGCACCAGAAAAATCAGGATCAGGGTGTTTTTTGTCTTTGTCATACAGGCATCGCCCCTTTACACTCGTCTCCCTCTTCACTTTCATATTCCTTTCGCCCATACACCAGCGGCAGGGTCATGATGGAGACCCTGCCGGGAACACAAAACCAAAGGGGACAAAATTGCCGGCCCTGTGAGCGGAGTGCCGTCAGAGCCGGCCGGTAGAGCCAAATCCGCCGGAGCCCCTTCCGGTTTCCTCCAGCGTCTCCACCTCTTCCAGCGCGGGCAGAAGCACCGGCATCACCACCAGCTGAGCAATCCGTTCCCCCGGCTGGATGGTATACGCCTCATCCGACAGGTTGACCAGCCCGATTTGAAGCTCGCCGGTATAGTCACTGTCGATCACCCCCACCCCATTGGAGAGGGCCAGTCCCCTCTTCACGGCCAGTCCGCTGCGGGCAAAAATCAGCCCCACTGTTTCGGCAGAGGGCAGACCGACCGCCAGGCCGGTAGGCACCAGCGCCCGGCCGCCGGCGGGCAGGGTCAGCGACTGCTCCAAAAGCGCGCACAAATCCAGCCCCGCGCTGCCGCCGGTGGAGCGGGCGGGTATTTTGGCCGCCGGATTGAGCTTTTTGATTCGCAGTATCATCCTGTCCGCCCTTTCCCTCTCCGGCTCCCTGTCAGCCGCCGGAGTCTTCTTTCTCTGTCAAGCCTGTACAGGCGGCTATTGTACCCCGCGCCTGTACAAGCCGCGCGTAATTCCCTCCTGTGCCGGGCCGCCGCGGCGGTAGGCTCCTGCTATCCGGACCGCCTCTTCGGGCGCCTCGTCACTGAAGTGAAGCAGGAAAAAATCCACCGGCGGCAGTCTGTTCAGCTGATCCGCCAAATAAATCGGTGCGGAATTAAGCACCTCGACACAGCCGCCGGGCTCTTCGCACCGGACCGGAAAGCGGATTCCCTTCCGGTCCACAAGTCCTCCCTGCCGTCCGCAGACAGAGCAGGGAGTCAGGCCTTTCCTGTCCATTTTTCCTATCTCCCGAAGAGGGCAATTGCGGGCCAGCATCAACGGCAGACGGCCATAAGCAAACAGTCCGGCAGGGACCTCCATCCTCGAATGAAATGCCATCTGATGGAAGGTCAGTTCCACCGACAGCACAGCGGCGGCCGTTCCCCATTTTGCCAGCTGGGCCGCAGTTTCCACATTGCAGAGATTCAGACCGAAGCCCCCTACCGGAATCAAACCGGCCTCTTCCGTCAGCGGAAGGGCCCCCACCGTCCCGCACAGCGCCGCTTCTGCCCCGACATCCCGGGCCAACGTCAGGCGCTGCCGGATCGTCTCCTCCGCCCCAAACATCCCCCGCGGGATTTCCACCGCCAGCGGCCCCGTCTGTGCCAGTGCCGTCAAAACGTCCGGTGGCAGGGAGAGAGGTACAATCAGCAGATCGGGGCGTTCTCCGGAGGACAGCCCTGCCAGAGCCCGCGCCTGTGATTCCTCCGCACAGCGGGCCGCCAGTGCAGGAGAATCGTTTTCCCGTTTCAGGAGGGAATATCCACGGGCCTCCACCGGCAGCGGCGCTCTCCGGTCAAAGAAACGCGGTCTGCTCTGCGCCCGAAGGCGCAGCAGGCGGTCCAGCGCCTCCCGGCGCAGAGCGTTCAGAGCGGCAGCGGAAACCATCAAGCCCTCGCCGATTTCCACCTCACAGCCGGTGACAAAAAAGGGGGTTCCTCCCGTCTTTTCCAGCTGACGGCGGACATCCTGCGGCCCCAGCTCCCGGCGCTCAGCCGCCATAGGCGGTTCTCCCCAAGCCTCCGCCCGTCTTCCTTCCCCGTCACGGACACTCAGACAGACCGGCTTGTTCTTCAGAAGAGTCATCGTGATTTTCACCGGTACGCGGGGCGTCTCCTTCGCATACAGACGGGCAAGACGGGACAGCACCGGCTCCGCAGCCGTCACATCCTCCCGCCGTCGGACGCCGAACATGGAAGCTGGCGGCTGTGTTGGATGGTTCGGTTCTGTGCGAATTTCCTGGTCGGGCAGGGGGCTCCCCGCTGCCCCACGGCGGCCAGTATAATAACCATCGGTAAATCCAGTTCTGGAAAATACTGATTGTAAATCATCAATCAACACCGAATGAGGCTCTTTTCCCCTCACGGCCATGGCACAGACAGCGGTCGCTGCCGCCACATATTCAGGCCGTTTCATGCGCCCCTCAATTTTGAAGGAGCGGACACCCAGCGATTGCAGGTCTGCCAGATGCTCCCGCAAAGAGAGGTCCCGGAGGCTCAGCGCTGCCTCCCCCTCGCAGGCGGGGCAGGGACTCCCCGGCGGCAGATCCTGCCGGAAGGGAAGGCGGCAGGGCTGAGCGCACAGGCCGCGATTTCCCGACCGGCCACCCAGCATAGCCGAAAAGTAGCACTGGCCCGACACCGACATACACAGAGCACCATGGACAAAGACCTCCAGCTCACAGCCCAGGGAAGCGCACGCCGCGATTTCCTGCCGGGACATTTCCCGCGCCAGCACCACCCGGGTAAAGCCGCTGTCCCGCAGCAGTCTGACACCGGCTGGAGTATGAACGGTCAGCTGGGTGGAGGCGTGAAGGGGCATATCCGGCGCACAGGCGTACAGGAGGCGGGCCAGCCCCAAATCCTGTACAATCAGGGCGTCCACCCCCAGAGCGCAGGCCTCCTCCGCCAATGCAAGGGCGTCCTTCAGCTCCTCCTGCCGCAGCAGGGTGTTCAAGGTCAGATAAACACGCGCGCCCCGCGCATGGCAGGCTTCTACCGCTTCACGGAGGGAGACGCCGGTGAAGTGAGCGGCATTTTCCCGGGCATTAAAGCGGCCGCCGCCGAGATAGACCGCGTCCGCCCCACAGCGCAGGGCGGCGGTCAGTGCCTCCGGAGAACCGACGGGCGCCAGCACCTCCGCCCGAACATGCCGGCCCAACTTATTTCGCCGGGCCGTCGTGATGGCGGCCGCGCAGCTCCTGCACCTCGCGGCGCAGCCGTTCCAGTTCCTGCCGCGTCCGGGTATTGTCGTCCAGATATTCCTTCATCTGCTGACGCAGATTATCCGCTGCGGCCTCCGCCTTGCGGGCCCGGTCGGCGTTGGTCAGGGCGGTAAGCACCGCCGCCATCGTCGTGGAAATACGGGGATCGCTGTCCAGAAGAACCCGCATGGCATGATCTACCTCACTGCCCACCTCGCGCATGTATTCGGTGGAATCCTCCGATGTCACGACATAGTCGGTGGCGCAGATATTTAATTTCACTCTGTTGATAAAGGGCATGGCGTTTTTCCTCCTGTGTTCTTTTATCCGTCCATAAAAATGGCTTTTGTTTTTCACACCGGCGGCCAGTCAGCCTGTTCCGCCGCTTTCTCTTCTTCCCTGTCGGCGGGATGGATATGAACATCCATCTGGGGAAAGGGAATCTCAATACCCGCCGCCTTCAGCGCCGGCAGGAGGCGGGCGTTCATATCAAAGCGCAGCTCCCAGTAATCGGCGCTCCGGCACCAGACCCTCAGCATCAGTGTCACCGCCGAATCACCGTAGTCCCTGACCTCCGCCCGCGGGGGCTCCGGCTCCCGCAGTACCAGAGGATGGGCGTCGGCCAGCCCTCGCAGTATCTCCCGCGCCCGGTCAAGATCGCAGCCGTATTCCACTGCCACATCAAAATCCTGCCGCCGGTTTTCGTGAGCGGAATAATTGACGATGGTGGCCGTCATCATCTTGGTATTGGGGATGGCGGCCCGCATGTTGCCCGCCATATCCAGATAGGTAAACATCAGCTCGATTTCCGTGATGGTCCCCGCCGCGCCGTCTACCTCAATGAAATCACCCGCTTTAAAGGGCTTGGAAAACAGCAGCACCATACCGGACGCCAGATTGGCCAGATTCTCCCGGATCGCCAGAGCCACCGCCGCGCCCACCGCTGCCAGAACAGCCAGCAGGCTGCCCACCGGTACTCCCAGCTTATCCAGCACCATAATCGCGACCAGGGACCAGATGGCAATCCGGACAACCCGCAACGCATACTTCGTCGCAACCGGGTCCAGACTGGTGCGCTTCATCATGGCCTGAACGGGCCGGGGCAGCAGATGCACCGCCGCCAGCCCCAGCAGCAGAATCACCGCAGCTGACAGCAGACGGGGCAGAAAATTCAGTATGCCCGCCGAAAAAGACTCCCATGCCTGCTGCAGCTGGTCCAATTCCCTGCACATCCCTTCCCATACCGGCTCCATTTTCGGTCTCACTCCTTATTGTAAAAACCGCGGACAGGTTTGTCAACGGAATTTCCCGCTTTACCTGCCCTTTTACACCGGAAAACCGGCGACTGTCTCATACATACGCCCCGCCGGACTAAAGGATGCCGTCTTTTTGAGCCCCTGGCGCTGAAGAATCCTGCTATTCCCCCGCAGCGGCAGGAAGAAAACAGCGCCGCAAAAAGACCGGACGGGAGAAATCCCGTCCGGCCACTGTGCCGTTTCTCTCTGTCTGACCGTCTGGCCGCCCTCCTGATGCGGCGCTGTCCCCTCTGAACGAACCCGGACCGCCCATATAAAGGCAGGAAAACATTTATTGGAAAGCTCCTGCCCGGCAGATCATACTGCCCACCGGTATCAGGGACGGGGGCGTCGCCGAAGCTCCCGAAAAAAGGCGGTCAGCAGAGCGGCGCACTCCTCCCCCAGCAGTCCTCCCTCCCATGCGGGCCGGTGGTTATAGGGAAGTGTAAACAAATTCACCAGCGAGCCGCAGGACCCCGCCTTGGGATCCGCCGCGCCGAAGGTCACCCGGTCAAGCCGGGCGTTAATAATCGCGCCGGCGCACATGGGGCAGGGCTCCAGCGTCACCACCATTTCACCGCCGAACAGCCGCCAGCCCCCCAGGCGGCGGCAGGCATCGTCGATCGCCTCCAGCTCTGCGTGGGCGAGAGCGTGCCGGAGCCCCTCCCGCCGGTTGCGGCCGCGGCCGACAATTTCCCCATCCCGCAGGATCACGGCGCCCACCGGGACCTCTCCCTCCTCCGCTGCCTCTCCTGCAAGACGCAGCGCCTCCCGCATGGCTGCCTCTCTTGAAATCATCCGGCTCCTCCTCCCACGATGCCCCAGATCAGCAGCCCAGCAAACAGCAGCAGGCTGATCAGAAACGGTGGAGCGGCCAGCAGCGTCTTCAGCGCCTGACCGGCGGGCAGATCCGTTCCCCCCACGGGGGCAGCTTCCCTCGGCCGGACAGCAGCGCTGCCGCGGAATATCCGGCGCTGGCGGAGCAGCTCCGCTGCCCAGGCGAATACCGCGATAACCAAAAACACCGTCAGCGTCAGCGCGTTCCCCACCGACTCTCCCCCTCTCAGCCCCGCATATTCCAGCAGGACCGACAGCAGATTATTCCCAAAATGGAGCAGACAGGCAGGCCAGAGCGAGCCGGTGCGCAGCGCCAGACTTGCGCACGCCAGTCCCACAATCAGGGCGAAGGGAATCTGCAGCACATTGCCGTGCATCAGGGCGAACAGCGCAGAGGACACCCCCACGGCAAAGCGCCGCCCATAGGGGAGCAGGGCCCTCAGCACAAAGCCCCGGAACACCATCTCCTCCAGCAGAGCGGGAAGCACCGCCAGCACCAGAATATTGAGCGTCAGGCTGACAGGCGACGCCTCCAGATAGGTGGGAAACTCCGGCTCCGGAATCCCAAGAAGGGAAAAAAAGGTCATCAGACGGCTGGCCGCCAGATTGGCAAACATACACAGACCGAGACCGGCCAGCAGGGACAGTCCAGCCGACACGGCATCCTCCCCCTTTTCACAGAAGCGCCGGAACGGCCGCACCGGGCGGTGAAAAATGGCGCTGGCGATCAGCATCGGCGCACCCATGGCCAGCGCATACACCACCGCATAAAACAGCAGGAAACCGGTATTGCCCATCCCCCAATATCCGTCGGGATTGGCAGGGGACGCCGCACCAAATAAAAAGAACAGCTGGATCAGAAAGGAAAAGGTCAGCTGCATCATCGCCGTCAACAGCAGCAGACCGACACCGAGAAAATTCCCCTCGTCCCGCAAAGCGGAGCATACGGCCCGGTAACGGTTGTCGTTCAGGTTCAGCACAGGCATCCCTCCTTTTTCGGGCCCTGTCGGATAGCGGGGGACAAACCGGCGATGGGCAGGCAGGGCCCTGTCCACCGCCGGTGATAACACCTAATTGGTAAAGAAACGGTTCTTTTATAAAGCGCCTGCAAAATCGCGGAAGGACAAACGTCCTTGAAACCGGCGCACACGATCAATCCGGGCTCATCGCAGAAGGCCGAACAGCCCGCCGCTTTTCGGAATCAGAGGTCTCCTGCTCCTTTCGGATTTCACCGGCTGCGAATATGCCCATCCGCGCCTCATCAACGTCGGGGGAAGCCGCGCTCCATTATTCCATACTCAGCACATCCAAAGAGCTGCCCTCGCCTGAGCAGGTCAGAGTCACGCTGTCCCCCGCCTTCAGGAAAGGCAGGCGGTCGGACAGCTGGACAGGCGCCATATACACGGCGGAATCCCCCTCCAGCCGGAAATAGTAGCGGGTATTCCCCTCTACCACGGCGGAGGTGATCTCCGTCACGATGCCGGTCACCTTCTCCGACACAGTGGGGACATCCGCGTCCCCCTGCAGCGCCTTGATATAGCTGGCACGCGCCTCCTCCACCGTGCTGCCGGTACCTACCAGCTGATACCGCTCCACATCGACAAAGGCGTACATTTTCACCAGACCTGCCGAATCCTTGAGCGACATAAAATAGGTGGGGCGGTCGGCCACGTTGAGCAGGAGAGGAAAGGTGGAGTTATATCCCAGATGCTGGACCTGTCCCTCCGCCGACCGCATGGCGGAATTCTCCTCCGCGCCCGGTACGGTGTAGAACCTGGTCTCCTTGGTGCGCATATTCACCAGCACAAATCCCACGTTGGACTGGTCCCCCGTCACCGAAGTCATGCCTGTATACAGATAGACATCGTCGTTGACGGCAATATAATTGTAACCATCGGTGGTGCGCAGAACGCCCCGCTGGCCAAAATAAGAATTCCAGAAGCCCGACTGATACTTGCCGTTCCAGTCCAGCTGCTGCATCACCAGAGAATCACTGTATACCCGGTCCACCCACTGAGGAATATCCGCCGCAGCATAATACTGATGCTCGCCGGTGACGGCATTCACCAGAATGATGCCCTCCACATCCTCGCCGCCCCAGATACCAACGCGGTACTGAATAGTGGGAGTAATCCAATAGGGCGTCCCCTCCTCGTCAATCTCAAAGGAGGGATTCCCCAGCACCTTTGTAGGATATCGAAAGCGGATATACCGCTGTAAATTGCGCATCAGATGCTCGCCGGGAGCGTATTTCATCCCCTGCTCCAAACGAACCAGGGTGGTCTCCTGCGTCACCATATCCACCCGGATATAGGCGGGCACCCCCTCCCCGCTGTTGGTAAACCACTTGAAAAGGTCACCGTAAATCAGCGGTGTAACCCGCACCGGCCGATTGCCGTAATTGATCTGGGTATAATAGGGCTCAATCTCAAACTGGGAAACCAGATCGCTCATCTCACCCAGCTTGCGGCTGCCCAGCTTCATGGCCGTGTCCCGGTCCACCACCGGAATCTGGTTCATGGAAAGCTCCGCAATATCGTCGGTAAAGCTCCCCTCCTCCCGCTGGATCAGCTGCTTATAGCGGTCGGCATGAAAAATTTCCGCGCCGAAAAGGCCACCGATGAGCAGCAGTACAATAGAGCCCAGCACAACGAAGACCATCACCTTCGCTGCACCGCTCACCCATTTGGGGCCCTCCTCCCCCATTTTGATACGAGGGCCAAGCGGGGTCTGTATCACTGTGGCAGCTCCCCGTCCAAGGGAGATCAGGCGCGCCGCCCAGATGGCCAGCAGAACCACAATCAGGGCCGTGACCAAAAAGGAATAGAACGCGGGGCTCCGCAAATTCAGCGGCGGCAGCTTGAACCAGTAGACAAGCGCGATGGCGACGGCCGCCAGCACGCCGCAGAGGATACGGGATTTGGTGCTGCTTTTCATCGTTTTTCCCTGCCTTTCTGCCCGCACGGACAACACCGCTTTGGGGCACGCTCTCCGCTCCCCGCCACAGGCGGTACGCGGGAGAGAGGGCGCTTTCGGAGCAGGGGAATCCCAGCTCCAAAAGCAATTTTCCCTTATCTTACCATATTCTGCTCCGGCAGGCAACTACCAGGACAAAACGCCTGTTTCAGACCGGCGCAGGCGTCTTCTTTTACGTTTCCTGAACAGGGACAGCAATAAAAGAGGGCGGCTCTTTCCGGCAATACCAGATTTTCTCGATTCCTTCCTTTCCGATGGCATACCATCCTTCCTCAGCCGCCAGATCAAAAACGGGTTCCATTTCCAGCTCCGGACAGGGAAGGTGCTGGATCAGCTCATGGGCCTCAGCTGCCAGCAATTGTCCCGCAGGAATATGTAGCCACTTAAACGAGGCGGCGATATCCCCTCCTTTTCCATATTGCACTCTTTCTTCACATTTCCATGTGAATTTCATGCTCTGTATACCGCCTGATAGAAATTCCATCATTCTCCTGCGACTCATGGCTCACATCGTAGCACAAACAGGGAGCTGAAACCACCTGATTTCGTAAAACCGCCGATGCCGCGCGCCGGCGGCCGGCGCTCCTTTCCCCGCCTTGAAGGACGGAAAAAGGGGAAAAGACCGCCGGCGCTGCCTGGCCTGGATGAAATCCGCCCGCCACAGACTGCACACATCAGACAGCAGAGCGGCTACAGCCGGATCACCTGAAAGGCCAGCAGGGCCAGACCGGCGGCGGTGAGCGCCGCCGGAGCGCTGCGAAGAGCGGAGGGCAGGTGAATGTTCTCCATCCGGCCGAACAGAGAGGCCGCCAGCGACACCGCCATCCCTAAAGCCAAAGCGGCCAGTGCCGCCCCCAAAAAGGCCGGGCCGTGTCCCGCCCTCTCTCCGGCCGCAGCGGCTCCGGACAGGAACAGAACCGCCAGTGCGGCCACCCACTCCGCCCGAAAAAGGGGCTTCAGGCGGCCCTCCGGCCAGAGACGCGACAGCAGACCGGCGAATAAAACGGCACATACCGGCGCGAGAAGCAGCCGGATGGTCTCCGCCAGAGGGAGAAAACGGACGAGCAGCAGATAGAGTAGCACAGCCGGCAGCGCAGTCAGCGCCACGGCCAATCCCGCCCTCAGTCCGTCCCGCGGGGTTAACCGCACCATTCCACGCAGACGAATCCGAAACAGTGCCAGCAGCAGGCCGGCCGTCATCAGACCCGCCGCCCCGCCCGCGAAGGAGCGGGAAAGGGGAAGCCCTTCCGGCAGCAGGCGGACACCCATCAGACTTCCCGCCGACAGCAGCTCCCGCACAGCACCGGTCACCGGCATCGCGAGCGCATACAGCAGCATGCGTCCCGTTCCTGTTTCCAGCGGTCTGTCCAGCAGACGGATGGCGGCAGGGCCGCAGAACAGCAGCGCCGCCTCCAGCAGACCGCGGGAAAAATCGTCCGGCATCCATTCCGGTTGGGCGGCATCCAGCCACAGCCGAACCGAAGCGGACAGCGCAAGGGAAAACAGAAGCGCCGCCGCTGAACGGACCGCCCCTGCCTTCATGCGCAGGAGGGTCAGCAGCAGAAGGGTCAGCAGCAGCACCGCCGCCCCTGCGGCTGTGACGACCAGCGCCGCCGTCACCGAGGAGCTGGCCGCCGCGCCAAGACACAGCACGACCCCCAGCGTATCGACAGAGGCTTTTCCAATTGCCGGTGGCTTTGCTGACGGGGACTCTGTCGGGGACATGAAACAAACCACCTTTCTTTATTCGTTTTGGGAGAGGTCAGGCGCCTTTTCGCCCGGCAAGGAACTGATAGGCGAGATTCGCCGCCCTCACCACCGCTTTGGAGGAAACGGTGGCGCCCGAAACGGCATCCACCATATTCCCGCTCTCCCGGTCGGGGGGCGAGCCCCCCACATTTTCACTGTTTTTCGCCTGCTCCACTGCCTGCGCCGCCAGCTGGACAAAATCGCTGACATCCACCGACACGCCGGCATAGGCGTCGGTTTTCCCGTCGTCCTGACGCCAGGAGAGCTTCGCCGGGTCCTGTGTCTCGATCAGGGCTGCCTCCATGGCGGCGGCTTGTTCATGCCATTTCAGCCCGTCCGGGGTCATGATATACTCACCGTTTTCCGATTCCTGCTTTTTGGTCAGAGAGGAGTCCTGCTTGAGAGCGTCCCAGTTGACCGCTGTAATCCGTCCGCCGGCAACCGTCAGCTCTACAAACGAGCGGTAGCCCTGCGAATACTCTTCCCGCTCTGCCCGATAGGTCCCATTTTTCAGCGGCTGGGCCTCTGTCCCCTCCTGCGGCGAAGAGGCGGACAGGTCGATTCCGGTGTAGCCGTCCAGATACGCGGGCGCAGGCAGGTCGGTAAACTGACGGCAGAAGGGTTCCTCCGTCACCCGGGAGCCGATATCCGGCGATTCCTGGTTGTCTCCAACCCTCACCCCCCGGAAGCGCCGGCCGTCGGCTGTCAGTGCGACAAATACCCTCATGTCGCCGCCGTAGCCCCGGACTGCTACCGTAACCGCATAGCCGGTGACGGTTCCTTCCCCGTCCCGGCCACAGAAGGCCTCTTCAATTCCCTCCGCCCCATCGGCGGACAACTCCTCCCAGCGGCTGGCGGACAGCAGTCCCTCATACCGCTGCTTCACCTTTTCCATCCGCTGGCGGGAGGCCATGGCCTCGGTCACGCGGCTCATTCCGAAAAGCAGCGCGACCGACAGGGCCGCCACAATCAGAAGATTGACCAGCGGTTTGATTTGTTGTTTCATGAAACCATCATCCTTTCGTACCGGCGGACACTCTTAAACGGCGACTGAGGCCGCGCCGGGCAGTCCCGTGCCGTAAACGCGGCGTCTGGTCAGGTATTCAAGCAGAGGAGCCGCCAGATTCATCAGCAGTACGGCAAAGCATACCCCCTCGGGATAGGGTCCCCACAGGCGCAGCACCGCGGTCAGAATACCAACCCCGCCGGCAAAAATCACCTCTCCCCACGGCGTGACAGGCTTTGTCACATAATCGGTGATAATAAAAAAGGAGCCGAACAAAATACTCCCCGATAACAGATGGGATGTCGGGTCTCCGGTGAGAAAGGACTCGCCGCCAAACAGCCAGATAAACAGGGAAAAGGCGGCCAGACAGGTCACTGGTACCCGGAGGCGGATCGCCCCCTTCAGATACAGGTATCCCCCGCCCAGAACAATCAGCAGGGCGGAAGTCTCTCCCAGACTGCCGCCCCGGCAGCCTGCCAGCAGACTCCAGAAGCTCTCCCCCCCGCCGGCCAGCGGGGTAGCAGAGGACACGGCATCGGGCAGAGCATAGCCGCCCAGTGTCTGAGGCCAGACGACCATCAAAAGAGCCCGCCCTGCCATGGCGGGATTGAACAGGTTGTGCCCGATACCGCCGAACGCCTGCTTGACCACCGCAATGGAAAAAGCAGATGCCAGCGCCGCAGCCCAGAGCCGGGTCCCCGCCGGAAGAGACAACCCCAGCAGCAGCCCGGTCACCACCGCACTGCCGTCGAATTCCTTCTGCTGCCGGCAAAGCAGACAAATCCCCTCTGTGGCGGTACAGACCACAACCGTGGTCAGCAGAAGCCACAGTGCCCGCCAGTGGAAATACCATATGGCGGCGATCAGAGCGGGGATCAGGGCAATCATGACATCCCCCATAATCGCCCCGGTGCGGCGGCCCCGCCAGAGCCAGGGAGGCGATTCTTTCCAGTTATTTGGCATGGTTTTTCCCCCTTCATTCCTCCGTATACGCCGCTTTTACCTGGCGTGGGCGGCTTTTCGGCGCAGACGGGACTGCACCCCTCTCCGCGCCATGGACACGCGAGCCGCCAGACGGCGGCCCGCGGGACAGATCCAGGAGCAGCAGCCGCAGGCAATACACTGATCGGCTCGATAATCGGCACAGACCTCTGTCTCGCCGGCAATCACAGCAGCGTCAATGACAAAGGGCATCAGACGGGAGGGACAGACCCGCGCACACCCCCCACATCGGATACAGTTGTGTTCTTCCCTCTCCCGCTTCGGCAGAAGGATCAGACCGGCGGTGGTTTTGATCACCGGCAGCCCAGGAACGTCCAGTGCCGTCCCGGTCATGGGCCCGCCCGCCACAAAAAGCACCGGCTTCTCCTCTTTTTCTCCGGTGGCGGGACCGCCGCAGTGGGCAAGAAGGTCGGACAGCAGGGTACCAATCGGCACCCTGACGTTGGCGGGACGCGCCACTGCCCCGGACACGGTGATCAGACGATGGGTCAGAGGGCGCCCCTCCAGCGCGTCGGCCATGGCAGCGGCAGTGGCGGCGTTGGAAACCAGCGCCCCCACATCGGCGGGCAGGCGGCCGGCCGGCACCTCGCGGCCCAGCACGGCATGGATAAGCTGGCGTTCGCCCCCTTGCGGGTACCGGTGGGGCAGCTCCTCCACCGTCATGGCGCGGTAGGAGCGCGACGCCTCCCGCAGGCGGGCAATCGCCCCTGGCTTGTTTTTCTCCACACACATATGGATACGAATCTGCGGATTTCCCACCGCCTCCGCCAGTGCGGCGGCGCCTGCGGCTATCCGCGCGGCCTCAAAGGTCATCAGCCGGTCGTCACAGGTCAGATACGGCTCGCATTCCGCCCCATTGATCAGCAGGTCGTCAATCCGCCTTTCCGTCTGATATTTGCGAAAAACCGGGAATCCGGCCCCGCCCATGCCAACGAGCCCGGCTCCCCGCATCAGCATTAAAAGCCCCTGGCGTCCCCGCGACACCGGCAGCGGCGGCGCCGGCGTCTGGCGGTAATCGTTTTTGATCACGACCGACAGCGCCTTCCCAAAGGGGCCGGGTCGTTCCTCCAGCGCCAGGACCGTGCCCGATACACCGCAATGAATGGGGACCCCTGTTTCCTCCGCCGGAGTTCCCACCGCCTGACCGGCCAGAACGGTCTCCCCCTCTTTTACAGCGGGAAGACAGGGTACGCCGCCGCTCTGCCTGAGAGGAATTATCATCGTGTCAGGGGCGAACTCCTCCACCGGCAGTCCGCTGGTCATCTGTTTGTTTTCCTGGGTGGGCGGAATCGTGATCCCGCCGCTGAAGTCCCGCTTCAAAAAATCCCTCCTCGCTCAGCTCTCCGACGGAGTCAGGGCAAAACCACTGGTGCAGAGCATTCCCCCATTGGGAAGCACCCACAGCGCCTCCAGTCCCGGCGTCTCCCCCGCCATCTGCAGCGCATCGCCGGCAGCAGCGGTAAACAGCGCCTTGGTATAAAACTCGGCCTCGGCGGCGCTGTCTGCCGTTACACATACCGCGCGGTAATAACGGGCGGGCCAGCCACTTGTTTCATCAATAATATGGGAGTAGTATGTCCCGTCCGCCTCAAAATACTTCTGATAATCGCCGCTGACCCCCACACACCGGTCGGAAAGGGTCATGGTTCCCGACAGCTCGGACGGGTTTTCCGTCCCTGAAAGATTGAGCACCTTATCAGGGTTGCGAAGCCCCACCGTCCATCCCGTCTTTCCCGGCGGCGCCCCGGCGCAGACAAGGCTGCTTTCCCCCACATTCAGCAAAAAACAGGTCAGGCCGTCGGCCTTCAGCCGGGCCGCAATGCGGTCGGCGGCATAGCCCTTGGCGTATCCGCTCAAATCCAGGCTCGTCTGGGCATCCGTAAGCTCCACCGTGGTGGCGGTGGTAATCACTCCCGTCATCGACGTATGGACAAGAGCCTGCCGAAGCGCCTCCTCCTGCGGCGGCGTCCCTTCCCGTCTCGCCTGCTCCCACAGGGAGAGAACGCTCCCCAGCGCGATATTCATCCCCGGCGTTTTTGAGGAAAGCGTCCGGCATTTCTCAATCGCCTCAATCAGCTCCGGTTCGACGGTCACTGGCCCTTTTCCCGCCCTTTCGTTGACACCACGAACCGTTCCGTCAAAGCCGTAACAGTCAAAAATTCGGTCCAGCCTCTCCAGAAGAGCGCGAACCTGCGCTACGTGGGTGTCAAAGCGTTCCTGACTGGAGCAATAGGCGGTCAGCTGGGTGACCGTATCCATGGGACCGACAAACACTTCGCTGAACCGGGTCTGCTGCTCCCCTGTAAAAGGGAGCGCAAGCCCGCAGGAGGAGAGGCCCAGAGCACATGCCGCTGCTGCGGTGACAACCGCTGTACAGCGAAAAAAACGCCATATTCTTTTCACCATTTCCACTCCGATACAAATAATTCAAAATATCCGGGGGGATTTTCTTATGAAAACGGTGTTATTATGTGCAGAAACATGCTATAATAACCTCGAAACAGGCCATGTCGTTTCGGAAAGAGGCCATTTCATTTTGCGTTATTTTTATGCAGGATGCCCCATTCCCTGGCGGGCAATTTTTTGCATTTATGTATGGGTGGATCATTTTGGACAGAAACAGCTGCCGGCTTTCCTCTTCCCTTTTTGTCATTCGTATCAGGGAAACGCCAGACAGCGCCCCCGCAAAGGCTCTTGCTAAAGGAGAGAAGCAGGTTATGAAAAGAAACGATAAACGCCCGCGGATTGCTGCCGCCGTTTGTGCGGCGTTGCTGCTGCTGACGCTGTCCGGCTGTCAGCAGAATATCAACGATCCTGACAACCAACCGGTAACTCCCAATACCGGCTCATCTCAATCGGGCGGGGAGGACACCGGCGGTTCCACCTCCGGATCGGAAACCACCGCGCCCACCGCTGCCATCACCACCGCGTCCACCACAGCCTCACCGGTACAGGGAAGAGGCTATTGCAATTCGGACGATGGGCTGCGTATCCGCAGCGGTCCCGGCACCGACTACCGCGGGATCGGCGGACTCAAATACGGCGAAGAGGTCACCATTCTCGGCCGGGAGGGCGACTGGTACAAAATTGTATTTAAGGATACCGGCGGCTATGTCAGCGCGCAGTTCATCCAGGCAACGCCGCCGTCTGCCATACCCATCGTTACCACGACAACCGCTCCCGCCGCGACCACGACCGCTGCCGGCGACAACGCCTGAGTGATGCTAGTCTGCTGCTTATCAAAAAGCCTCTCTTTGATTCCGTGGGGAATCAAAGAGAGGCTTCTTTGTTATCATGAGTGGCTTGAAAAGGGCCCGGCGGAATCCTCCAATCGTGCCCACGGTACCGCTGCGGACACAAAACCGCTGTAGTCCATCAGGGGATGGAAAACGGAAGGTGGGTCAGGGATGCTCCTCAAACGCATGGGGCAGCATGGCAGCTACCGTTTTCTCCTGTGAAAAGCCGCTGACATTGTACAATACCAGCAGATCGTCAATCCCCTGGGTAAAGAGAGGTTCAAGCGATTGCCGATAATAGCGCAGATCGACCATTACAATATGCTCGTAATGCGCCGTCAGGAAGGGGACCAGGGCATTGGCATAGGAGTCCTTGAGGATCAGCAGCGTTTTTCCGTTTTCCTGTCCGGTATGGATGCGGGTTAGCGGATGATTTCCGCCGAGAAAGAAGGCGTATTTATCCTTTTGTTCCAGGAAGGAGGGATCATACAGGGAGGGGAGAAAGCCCGCATCCTCTCCCGCCGGGCCGGTCCATGTCACCGTACAGGGGGCAGCGGGGAGGGTATAGATCTCCATACAGTCGGGGGAAAGAAAGGGCAGATTGGCTTTGGAATACAAGGTGCCGAAAAACCGGTCGGTGACCGTTTCTGCCTGAAAATGCTCTCTGGGGACAGGGGTCAGCCCCAGCGCCTCCGCAAGAACGGTGTAGGCGCGGTAGGCGCCGGCGGTGGTCCAATGATGGTCGGTCCGGTAATACAGCCCCTCCTCCCGATACCGCAGAAGCGTTTCAGTGGGATCCACCAGCGCCTCTCCCACCGCCTCCCTCATGCCGCGAAGGACAGCGCCCTCATCCGCCGCCGGGGCGAAGGGAGGCAGCCGGTCCGCCTCCACCGTCACAGCGGTGGGGGCCAGCAGCACACAGGGGCGAACGTCGGGAAAAAGCTCCCGCACCTGATCAAAAAAATGAGCGACTGCCCGGCAGTTGGCCTCTGTCTGGGAGGCCGTATCGAGCGGGCCCTTTTCAAACAGGAAACCGTCCCTCCCAAAATACACGCGACCGTTGTCTCTTTGCAGCAGAGAAAGCTGCGTCATGGTTTTCAGGCCCACCCAGCCATCCCGACCCCAGAACTGGTCGCCGGTATACGTGTCGAAGCCGGCGGTAAACCGGCCGGAAAAGAGCTCATCGGCTGAAAAGGCCGGCATTTGCTGCAAATAACGGTTCTCCGCCTCAGAATATTCCCGCGCCGGAGTCAGCAGATTGCCCAAAGAGGTGACCGCCAGCGCGGCAATAAAGGCGCCGGTCATCACCCAGCCCTTGATCTCCATAGCCGTCTCCTTTCCAGTCAAAAGCGAAAATACAAAAACGGGTTGTAGGAGGCGTCCACCAAAAAGGCGACGCACAGCCCCCCCAGCAGCAGGAGGGGAACAATCTCCGCCGTGCCCGCCAGCACAGGGCGGGGCCGGAGCGCCCGCTCGGCCCGCCGGTACAGCCGCATGGGCAGCGGGGTGGAAAACAGCACCAGAAGCAGAAGCAGCACAGCATGGGTGTACAGCGTATACAGGCCGACGGAATCCCAGAGCCCCCGGCCATAACCGCCCACCAGCGCCCACAGATAGCCCAGACCGTCCGCCAGCGAATCAAAGGCGAAAATCCCCCAGCTGATCATGACCAGCAGCAGGGTGTACAGACGGCATACCCAGCGTGGCGCTTTGCAGAGAAAGGGCTGTAGCACAAACTTCTCCAGCGCCAGCAGCAGGCCGAAATACAGGCCCCAGACGACAAAGTTCCAGCTGGCACCATGCCAGACACCGGTCAGCATCCACACCACCAGCAGATTAAACAGCTGCCGTCCCCGGCCGCGCCGGTTGCCCCCCAGCGGAATATAGACATACTCGCGGAACCAGGTGCTCAGCGAAATATGCCAGCGCCGCCAGAAATCGGTAATACTCACCGCCGTATAGGGATAATCGAAGTTCTCCAGAAAATGAAAGCCGAACATACGCCCCAGACCAATGGCCATATCGGAGTAGCCGGAAAAATCAAAATAAATCTGAAAGGTGAAGGCCGCCAGTCCGATCCAGGCGGTCAGGACGGACAGAGCGGCGGCGTCCTGTGTCGAAATGGCGGCCCAGACAGCACCGATGTTATTAGCCAGCAGCACCTTTTTGCCCAGTCCGGTCAAAAAACGCCGGATGCCTGAGGAAAACAGGTCCGCCGATTCCCGGCGGTCGGCAAGCTCCTCTGACACGGTGGCCATGCGCACGATGGGACCGGCAATCAGCTGGGGGAACAGAGAGACATACGCACCGAAAGCGACCACGCTCTTCTGCACCGGCACATTTCCCCGGTACAGGTCGATCAGGTAGGACATGGCCTGAAAGGTATAGAAGGATATGCCGATGGGCAGGGCAATTTCGGGAGCAGAAATCTGAACGCCCGGCAGCCGGTTGAGATTGTCAAGCACAAAGCCGGTGTATTTGAAAAAGGCCAGCAGGGCCAGATTCAACGCTACTGAAAGAATAAGCAGCTGCCTGGCGCCGCTCTGGTCGCCGCGGAGAAGGCGGGCGTGCAGCCATCTTCCCAGTCCATAATCCATCAGGATGGAGAAAATCATCAGAAAAATATACACCGGTTCTCCCCAGCCGTAAAACGCCAGACTGAAAATCAGCAGCACAAGGTTTTTAAACCGGCGCGGCACGAGAAAATAGACCGCCAGCACCGCCGGCAGAAAATAAAACAGGAAGGTCAGGCTGCTGAATACCATGAGGTGATACCGTCCTTTGCTCTTCGATGGGGCGTGCGGTCAGGCCAGCAGCTTTTTGATCGTATCGCGGGCCTGCTCCGGCTGGTCACAGATACACAGCAGAACATACCGGCCGGACAGCTCCAGCACCGGATTGTTCAGCTTGGTCAGCTCGGCAGGCACATAATCCTCAAAGCCCTCCTTCTGCTCAGCGATGCGCCGCTCGGCGGCAGCCTTCACCCGCTTGGCAGCGTCGGCGTCGGCGGCCTCCATAACAGCGATCTCCTCCGCTGTGGCACCGCTGCTGATATACACCGCCTGCGCCTTGAGATCCGCCTCCTCCACATTGTAAAGGGTAGTAAAACGGGTTTCTGGCAGAAGGGTCAGGGTATCCTGAAAGGTCACCGTCTCCAGCAGCTTGGACGCCGCCTCCTGAACATTCAGCTCGGTCTCCTTCTGTCCGCAGCCGGACAGAGACAAAACTGCCAGCAGCAGACAGGCGGCAAGGAGGGCCAGCCGGCGTGTGACAGCCCCTGTTTTTTTCATGAGATCTCTCCCTTTCTTTTCTCGAAAATCAGGTGTGCGTTTTGAGATAATCCAGCCATTTGAGGCAATAGGTTTTATTCAGATGAATGCCGTCACTGGTCGCATCGGAAGGAAGAGCACCGCCGTCCAGCCCCACGCTCTCATTGACAGCGAGATAGCGGGCCCCTTTTTCCTCTGCCAGCTGTTGCAGCAGGGCATTGTAATGGTCAATTTTGGAATTGGTCAGATATTCGTGGCTGTCAGACTTCTGCCGTGACACCGGCAGAACCGATTGGATATAGATTATGGCTTCGGGCTGCAGCTCACGGACCCTGTCGATCAGCTGAGCGTATTTTTCCACAAACACGGATTCATACGACCAGCCCAGCTCGTTGAGGCCCAGCATAATATACACCTTGCGGAAAGAGGCTTCCCCCAGGGCGTCGGAGATGGTCATGGCGGAGTCGTCGCCCCGCTTCACCACCTCCTTGGAAAAAAATTGCTCCACTGTCAGGCCCTTGGCGGTATAAAAAGTGGCGTTTCCCAGATTGGTATACAGCATCAGCCCTTCGGTTCGGGAGTCCCCGATAAAAGCGGCATCGTTAAAAAAGTCATCAGGCACCCTTGTCTCTGTTGGAGCAGTGGGTTCTGACGGAGACGTGGATTCCGATACGGAGGGCTCCGTCTCAGCAGCCGTTGTGTTGGTGGTATCTGCTGCGGTCGTTGTATCGGAGGAGCTTTCCACAGTCGTCGTACCTGTCGCCGGCAGGCTGGTATCTCTGTCCGGCGCTTCAGGCTGCCGCAACAGGAGGGTCAGCGTGAGTCCCACTGCCACCACGGTCAGAAGAGCGCCGGCGAACAGCAGAATTTTCTGCCTTCTTCGACGCCGGCGGCGCGAACGAGCGTGCCCATAATCCATACCGTCACCATCCTTTCGGTAATGAACATACGTTTGACATCTGTCGGACTTTTTGTTACAATAGCGGCAATTGAAGGAAAGGGAGAGTCCCGCATGGCCGCTTTTATACGGCGAGAGCCGCTGAGCTGGGAGGAAAAACTTCAGGATATGCGGGAGAGCGCCCGCTTTGACGTAGGCGACGGCGATGCGGACGCCGAAAATGCCATCGCTGAACAGTTCCCCCCTCGCACATCTGCTCCGCCGGCGAGACCATCATCGCTTCAAAGGCCGCCGCTTATAAAACAGCCCAAGGTCTTTGTGTCCAACGACTGCGCCTTCAACTGCTCCTACTGCGGGTGCCGTTGCAGCCGGTCCAGGCCGCGCTACACCAATTCGCCGGAGGAGATGGCGCGGCTCTCTCTGAGCGCCGCCTGCAATCATCCACATCGCGGCGTGTTCATCACCTCCGCTGTCTGCCGCAACGCCGACTATACCGAGGAAATGATTGTGGAGACTATGCGTCTGATGCGCGAAAAATATGGGTACACCGGCTATATTCATGCTAAAATCATGCCCGGAGCCGACCCGGCGCTGATTGAACAGGCCGGCTGGCTGGCCGACCGGCTCAGCGTCAATATTGAGCTGCCGCACAGCGACGGCTACGCGGTTATCGCCCGTCAGAAAACCCGCCGCAGCATCCTGGCTCCCATGGGTGGCATCAGCCGGATGATCCGTGAACGGCAGGGGGAACGCAACGACAAGGGCCGGCTGTTTGCCGGGGCGGGACAGACCACCCAGCTGATCGTCGGTGCGATGAACGAAAATGACCGCGCCTCTTTGCGGCTGGCGGAAGCCCTGTATCAGAAATACCGGCTCCGCCGGGTATATTACAGCGCTTTTGGGGCAGGAGACGAGGCGTTTGATTTCCTTCCCTCTGTCTCTACGCCAAAATGGCGATCCCGCCGGCTGTATCAGGCGGACCGGCTTATGCAGCTGTACGGTTTCTCCATGGAAGAGCTGACGCCGGAGGAAGCCCCCAACCTGCCGATGGATCTGGACCCCAAATCCGCATGGGCCCTGCGCCATCGGGAACAGTTCCCCATTGAGATCAATCGGGCTGACTTCGAGATGCTCCTGCGAGTACCGGGCCTGGGAATCACATCAGCGAAACGGATTCTTCACGCACGGCGCCTCCATACCCTGACCCCCGAGCTGCTCCGGCAGCTGAAAATTCCTCTCGCCCGGGCCAAATATTTCATCACCTGCAACGGCCGGTATGAGGGGGGGCTCCTGCTCGATTCATTCAACCTGCGCCAGCAGCTGGCCGCCCCGCCGATACAGCTCAGCCTGTATGAAGAATTTCCCGGCGCTGGATTGTCCTCTTGATCAGGCACATGATACACAGGCACAAATTTTCCCTTATAAAAGGACTCTTCTATGATAGACTATCTTTCGTTTTCCGTCAATGCCGCAGCCGGTCGATTTCCGCGTTTTTCCTGACGAAAAACGGTGATTTCCACTTCCGAATTCCGGATGCGCCGTATAAAAGCACCCTCCCGGAAAGAGCGGGAGGGTGTACAGGAGATATTTCCGAAGATATTTTTCGGGAAAACTGCGATTAATATCCCTAGCCATAAACGTGGGGAAAATGCCGGCAGGCATTTTCGAGACCACGGCCCCCAGGCGTTACATGAGCAGAAGCGTTGGACCGCGATCATTATACCATAAAGATAAATCCGTTTTAATATACAATTAGTAGTTGATTTAATCGTGAAATACTCGAATTTATGACCTAATTAAAGAGATAACGGCTATCCTCTCTGTCAAAGAAGAACGAATATACCGGGGAAAAATATACTAACAATTATATTATATCTTGAATATACAATCAGTTTTGTTCTTTGAGCCGCCAAATATCAGGATTTATCCCCGGAGCGGGAGATCAGAGAAACAATAAATCCAAAAAAGATTGCCGCGGCAATACCCCCTGACGCACCAGTGACACCACCCATCAGGGCGCCCAGCAGTCCATGCTCCTGTACCCCCTGCTCCACGCCTTTGGCCAGCGTATAGCCAAAGCCGGTCAGCGGCACGGTAGCTCCCGCACCCGCAAATTTGACCAGCGGTTCATACAGGCCGAAGGCTGTCAGCACCACTCCCATCGTGACAAACAGTACCAGAATACGGGCGGGGGTCATGGACGTATAATCGATCAGAAGCTGACCGAGTACGCAGATCAAACCGCCAATCAGGAACGCCTTGAGTATCATCAACCAATCCACAAATACCACCTCGCGGCTATTTTTTACTGAAACAGGCGATTTATACGGAAAATTTCTGAAAATAAAAATGTTTCTGCTGGGGGGCGCTTTCATTTCCCTTCTGTTTTTATACAAGGCAGTTACCATCAATTGACCAGGGCAGCCCCGTTTTTTTCAGGGTAAAAAGAAGGGCTGACACCCGCCCCATCTGAAAACGACGGCTGTGCCGCTTTTGACCTCCGTCTGGCGAGTCTCTTCTTCTCAATCGAGGGCATTCGTTTAACAGGAGACAGCATAGCCATCCGGCGTGAATATCATACCCGTATGGTTCTCCCCACTGCCGGATGGGCCTATCTTTCCTTAATTATTAAGAGTGTCTGCCCCGCTTTTTATGGGAGATGAGGCTCTCTCTTGCATTTCCATCGCTATTGCGGTACGATTTTTCTGTATGGGTCCAGGACAGACGAGCTGGCAAACCGCCGGAAGCGGGAAGCCGAATGGGAACCCTTGGAAAGCGGGAGACGTCCGGGGAATCCCGTCACACGCATCTTTTGAAAAGTTTTCCGGCTGCTACAGCCGGTCAAAAAAGTCCCTCCGCCTGGGGAGCGTTCCCGCTCCCGAACACACGGCCGAGGGAAAAAGGAGAGGGAAACTTGTGAAAAATCCGCAGAGAAACAGCGACTTTCCGGCGGCCCGGTCCCGTGTGGAGGGAAACCCGCGTTCCTTCGCCCACGGACTGAACGGGTACAAGCTGGTATGGATTTTCCTGATTGGCAGTCTGCTCGGCTTCGTGGTGGAAACCATCTGGTGTTATGTCCAGTATGGACATTTTGAGAGCCGCAAGGGGCTGATCTACGGCCCCTTCAGCCCGGTATATGGGTTCGGCGGCATTGTGCTGACGCTGGCCCTGTACCGGCTGAGGGAGCGCAACGGACTTGTGGTGTTTCTGGCCAGCGGACTCATTGGCGCAGCGTTTGAATTCGTCTGCTCCTGGTTTCAGGAGCTGGTGTTCGGCACCGTTTCCTGGGAATACAGCGGCACCCCTTTAAACCTGGGAGGCCGTACCAATCTGCAATATGCCGTCTTCTGGGGGCTGCTGGGGATGGTATTTATCAAGCATACCTACCCCTTTTTCAGCCGGTGGATTGAGCGGCTGCCCAACCGGGCCGGCCGTATTCTCACCTGGGTGTTTGTGATTTTCATGCTGCTCAATATGCTGGTTTCCGGCCTGGCGGTGCGCCGCTGGACCAACCGCTCACTGGGCTATCCCCCCGCGAATGCGGCCAGCGCGCTGATCGACCGGCTGTATCCTGATGATTTCATGCACTGGGTCTATCCCAACATGTCCATTGTCGGCAGCCATACGGAACAGCGTCCGGAAAAATGATGCGCCGTTAAAAACGATCAACAGGGAGGGGAAACGCCGATGCCATCCTGCATGGACAACAGTATCCGTATCCTGAAGGGAGTGGGAGAACGCCGCGCTGCCCAGTTTGAGCAAGGAGGCGTATCCACGGTAGGAGAGCTTCTGCGCCGGTATCCGCGGAGCTATGAGGATTGGAGTCATCCCCTCTCCATTGCGGAGGCGCCCTTTGGAGAGCCCTGCTGCATCAGGGCCGCTGTGCTGACGGTCCCGGCGGAGCATCGCATCCGCCGGGGAATGGTCCTGTACAAATTTGAGGCGGGCGATGCCCGCGCCCGCATGACCGTCACCCTGTTCAACAATCCCTATGCCGCCGCCCGCCTCCGTGCGGGGGATGTCTGTCTGTTTTACGGCACGGTGGGCGGCGGCTTTACCCGACGGGAAATGGCCTCCCCCAAGATAGAACCCGATGGCGGGACCGCCCGGCTCCATCCGGTCTATCGTCAAACCGCCGGATTGACCTCCCGTGTGATTGAGAGCACGGTGGCACGCGCGCTGGAGCGGATGGAAAAGGAGTCGCCTCCCGACCCTCTGCCGGAGACTCTGCGCCGGGAATGGGGATTGTGCCCTCTGCCGGACGCATTGCGGGGTATCCACGCTCCCCCCGATTCGCGGGCGTTGGAACAGGCTCGGCGCCGGCTGGTGTTTGAGGAGCTTCTGGTGCTGCAGCTGGGCCTGCTGCGGATGAAAAGCCGGGGGAAAGCTGCCGCCGGTATGCGAACCGCCTGTGACCATACCGCAGAGTTTGCCGCCCTTCTCCCCTTTTCCCTCACCGGAGCGCAGAGGCGGGCCATCTCGGACTGCCTGCGGGACATGTCTTCGGGCACGGCCATGTCCCGCCTGATACAGGGCGACGTGGGTAGCGGAAAAACCGCGGTGGCGGCCGGGGTCGCCTATACGATCATCCGGGAGGGCTGGCAGGCGGCTATGATGGCCCCCACCGAAATTCTGGCCGAGCAGCATTTCCGCTCGTTTTCCTCCCTGCTGGAGGGAGCTTCCCCGACGGAAGGTAGAAGCCTTCGGATCGGCCTGCTGACCGGTTCGCTGCCCGCCGCCCGCCGGCGGGAAACGCTGGCAGCCCTTGCAGCGGGGGAGATCGACCTGCTGGTCGGTACCCATGCGCTGCTTTCCGACGGCGTCGAATTCGCCCGACTGGGGCTGGTGATTACCGACGAGCAGCATCGGTTCGGCGTGGAGCAACGGGCCCTGCTGGCCGCCAAGGGAAACCATCCGCATCTCATGGTGATGTCCGCCACACCGATTCCTCGAACGCTTGCGCTGATTCTTTACGGCGATCTGGATGTATCCGTGCTGGATGAGCTGCCGCCTGGACGCACGCCGGTCGCCACCTATGCGGTGGACAGCCGCAAGCGGGAAAGGGCCTACGGCTATGTCCGCCGGCATCTCGATCAGGGCAGACAGGGCTATCTCGTCTGTCCGCTGGTAGAGGAACGGGAGGATGAGGAAGGGGGTCCTGCCGCCGCGCCTCTCGCCTCAGCAGTAGAGGTGGAAAAAAGGCTGGCGGACGGCCCTTTTCGGGACTACCGGCTCGGCCTTCTTCACAGCCGCATGAAGCCAGCGGAAAAGGAACGGGTGATGACCGCCTTTTCCGCCGGGGAAATCGACCTGCTGGTCGCCACCACCGTCATTGAGGTGGGTGTAGATGTCCCCAACGCGGTGATTATGGTGATTGAAAACGCGGAACGTTTCGGCCTGGCCCAGCTCCACCAGCTCCGCGGCCGGGTAGGACGAGGGCAGCACGCCTCCTCCTGTATTCTGATCTCCGACGCACAGAACGAAGAGGCCGTGCGTCGCCTCCGGGTGATGTGCGAGACCAGCGACGGCTTCCGCATAGCGGATGAGGATCTGAAGCTACGGGGACCCGGCGATTTCTTCGGCCGGCGGCAGCACGGCCTTCCCTCCACCCGGCTGGCCGACCTGTCCGGGGCCGGCGACCTGCGGCTGTTTCAGCAGGCCCAGCTGGCCGCCCACGATATTCTGCGAGAGGACCCTGCCCTGGAACAGCCGGCACATATCGCTCTGGCGGAGGAGGTGCGCCTCCTGTTCCATCAGGTAGGGGAACAGGGGCTCAACTGACCGCCGGCGGACCGTTCCGGAAAAAGCAGGAGCCGGCCTCTCCTGAGCCGACTTTATTCGCTGCTCTTTTCTGTTTTTTGCGGTGCCTCTGTGCCCTTCCGGTATCAAAACTTTTGGGGGCCGCTGTCCCGCCGTTGCAAACGTCCCCTTCATGGGCTATAATAGGAGCATCTTAATCTGACCAGTCAACCAGGATACCGGAAACAACAGAAGGAGGGAATTTTATGCCTCACAGAAGGAACGACTCCACCCACAAACATTCCCATCAGCCCAGGGCCACCGTGCTGGCGGAAGAGCTGAAGGCCAAGCTTCTGCACAATTTTTCCGTTCAGCCGGAGGTTGCTACCGACGAAAACTTTTATCATGCGCTGGCGCTGGTGCTCCGTGATCGAACGCGTTCTCTGCGAGTGGATTTTATTGACAAAGGCTATCAGCAGGATTCCAAGCAGGTGTATTACCTGTGCATGGAATTTTTGATGGGACGGTCGCTGAAAAACACCCTCTACAACCTCAATCTGACCGAGGAGGCACGCGCCGCGCTGGACATGTACGGCGTCAGGCTGGAATCCCTGTATGAGCTGGAGCCAGACGCCGGGCTGGGCAACGGCGGACTGGGCCGTCTGGCCGCCTGCTTTCTTGACGGGCTGGCAACCAAGGCTATCCCCGCCATGGGGTATTCGCTTCTGTATGAATACGGCATCTTCCGTCAGAAGCTGGTGGACGGCTGGCAGACCGAGCTCCCTGATTTCTGGCTACCCGGCGGCGAAAGCTGGCTGCTTCCCCGCCCTGAGCTGACCAAGGAGGTCCGCTTCGACGGCTCCATTCGGGAATGGTGGGACGGCGATTATCATTACATTGTTCATGAAAACGCCACCGTGGTGCTGGCGCAGGCCTATGACCTGATGGTGGCCGGCAAGGACGGGCGCGGCGTTTCCATCCTGCGGCTGTGGAAATCCACCGCCCCCGGCATGGATATGTCTCTGTTTAATCAGGGCGAGTATATACGCGCCATGGAACAAAAGGCGATGGCAGAGGTCATCACACAGGTGCTTTATCCCGCCGATAATCATTGGGAGGGCAAGTCCCTGCGCCTGTCTCAGCAGTATTTTCTGGTTTCCGCTTCGGTTCAGGATATTGTGCGCCGTCATCTGGATCATTACGATACGCTGGATACCCTTCCTGAGCTGGCAACCATCCATATCAACGACACCCATCCCACCCTTGCCATTCCCGAGCTGATGCGCATTTTGCTGGATGATTGCGGCTACAGCTGGGACGGCGCCTGGGATATCGTCAGCCGCTGCACCGCGTATACCAATCACACGGTAATGGCTGAAGCGCTGGAATGCTGGCCGGAGGATCTGTTCCGCCAGCGTCTGCCCCGTATCTATCAGATTGTAAAGGAGATCAACGACCGGTTCAGCGCCCAGATGATGTCTGCGACCTCCGGGGACTCGGAAAAAACAGGGCGTATGGCGGTGATCAGCTACGGCTTTATCAAAATGGCGAACCTCTGCGTCGCCGCAACGCAGTCGGTCAACGGTGTTTCCCAGCTGCACAGTGACATTCTTAAGAAGGATGTGTTTCGCGACGCCTATTCGGTCATGCCGGAAAAATTCACCAATGTGACCAACGGCATCGCCCACCGCCGCTGGCTGTGCCAGGCCAATCCTGAGCTGACCGCCTTCATCCGCAATCGGATCGGGGACGGCTTTGTTCTGGATGCATCAGAGCTCAGCAAGCTGAAGCCCTATGCCGACGATCCCGCGTCGCTTCAGGAATTTGCCGCCATTAAACGTCGGAACAAGGAGCGGCTGGCGCAGTATATTTTGAAAAGCAATGGTATACGGGTGGACCCCGATTCTCTCTTTGATGTTCAGGTCAAGCGCCTGCACGAATACAAGCGCCAGCATCTGAACGCCCTGCATATCCTGCATACGTATCTGGAGCTGAAGAACGATCCCAACCGTGAATTCACTCCCCGCACCTATCTGTTTGGGGCGAAATCGGCCCCTGGCTATTATCTGGCGAAAGAGATCATTCAGTTTATCTGCGATTTGTCCAAAATAATTGAGGCCGATCCTGTTGTACGGGATAAGCTGCGGGTCGTCTATCTGGAGGATTACCGGGTCACGCTGGCGGAGCTGCTGATGCCCGCCGCAGATATCAGCGAGCAGATTTCCCTTGCCGGGACCGAGGCCAGCGGTACCGGCAATATGAAGCTGATGATGAACGGCGCGGTCACGCTGGGTACGCTGGACGGCGCAAATGTAGAAATCTGCGAGGCGGTCGGCCGGGACAATATCTTCCTCTTTGGTATGACCGCCGAGGAGGCCGCCGAACGCCAGCGGCAGGGCTATAATCCTCAGAGCTACTATGTGGCCGGTGAAAATATCCGCCGTGCAATCAACGCCATGCTTCAGGGCTTCGGGGAACGGAATTACGCCGATGTGGCGGGCTCCCTCACCGGTCGGGACCCCTACATGGTCCTGGCGGACTTTGAGGACTATCTCCGTGCGCAGAAGGAATCTGCCGCCGTTTACCGCGATACGAACCGCTTTATGCGGATGGCTCTGCTTAACACCGCCGGAAGCGGTGTGTTTGCCGCCGACCGTTCTATTCAGGATTATTCCGACCGGATCTGGCACTGCCGCCCCATCCGGTAATAACCGTTATCCCATCCCGCCCGCTGCTGCCGGGCGGCGGCATACAGGGGCCTTCCATTCGATAATAAAAAAGAGCCCGCTGCAAAAAGTCACCTTTTTGCAGCGGGTTCTTTGATTGTAAAACGAAAACCATGGACTATACCTGCTTTAATCGCAGGATAGCCAATGGAGAAATTGGCGTTGCTTACAGATGCTTGCGAGCCACAATAAATGGTCACGTCCGCCGTAGCAGCCGTGACCGATCGGGGATCCGTTTGTTCAAATCGTAAAATGTTTTCATCAACAAGGGCCGTAACACTGGCTATGAACTCCTGAGTCAATTCATTGGCACCAACGACCAATTTATTCTCCTTTTCGCTCAAAGCGATACTGCGAATGTTTAACGACAACATATTGTCGTTTAAAATATCCATAGCATCCTTTAAGTACTGGAGACTGTATACGGCGTTCTCCAGTCTGACACTACGTCGGTTATCCGTTGAGCGGAAACGAGTTCGCTGATAATGGGAGACTACCGGCATAGATTCTTCAATGGTCGCCAGCATGGATTCCTGTTCGGGCTCGTTTTCCATCATGTTAATAACCAATACGCCATTGGAATCGTAATACATCCCGCCATACTGGTCATCATCGTACAGATTCATAAACTCTGTTGCGAAATTCATCTGTGTCGCAGCGTCATAAACCCCTTGGCTGCTGGCCGACGTCGGCAAGCTCAATGCAAAACCCACCGAAAGAACCGCTAAAATGGATACAATACGCTTCCTTTTCATGCCGACCGCCTCCTTTAATCGTATTATTTTCTATAATAATACAATGCGGAAACAAGTCAACTGTTTTTGAAAATGAATCGTGGCTTTTACACAGAATCGTTTAAGCTAATTCTGCCGAACCTTCTACCGGCTCCTTATTGATAAATACTGTTGAAATATCAACCAACTCTGATATGAGTCAATCAGGATTACAGATATCTGCATTCATTCGTACTTCAATAATTATTTTGCTCATCTATTCCGACGCTGCGAATGGGAAAAGCAGATAGAGGAATGGCCCGTTTACAGGTGAACCGGCTAATGATAGCCAATACAAACAGCCCCACCAGGTGGGGCGTTTGTAAAAGTGGGCGGTCGGCAGAAACGTTTCACCGCGCCCCGAGGCGCGGCCAATATCACGCCCTTACCGGGCGAGTGCAGCCCACCAGTCATACGGCTTGGACTGACTTTAGCGCCGAATTTTCATATGGAAATGCTTCTCTGGCCATACAGCTCTATCCTGTCAGCTTTTCTCTCATGCGGGCAAGAATCGCCCGCTCCCGCCGGGAGACCTGCACCTGCGTCATCCCCAGTCTCTCCGCAGTGGCCTGTTGAGTATGGCTGTTGAGATATCGCAGAACGATCAGGGCACGATCCTGGGGCGGCAGCTCTCCCAGCACCTGACGCAGCGCCAGATAATCGGTGATTTTTTCCTCCGGAGGCGATATTGGCAGGTCGATCTGCTCCCCATCCTCCTCATCGGAGGAGCGGGTCAGCGACAGCGGCGGCAGGGCGGCGCCCATCGCCTCAGCGGCCTGTTCCGGCTCCACACCCAGCAGCCCGGCCAGCTCCCCAATCGTTGGTTCCCTGCCCTGTGTGGTAATAAAACGCTCTCTCTCCCGCATGGCATGCATGGACAGCTCCTTCAGCGAACGGCTGACCTTGACCGCGCCGCCATCCCGGAACAGACGGCGAATCTCCCCCAGGATGACCGGCACGGCATAGGTGGAAAAGCGGAGCCCACGCTCCTCTTCAAAGCCGTCCGCCGCCTTTACCAGGCCCATACAGCCTGCCTGAAAAAGATCGTCGTATTCAATCCCGCGGCCGATAAAGCGTCGGGCGCAGGAATGGACCAGCCCAATATTTTCGCAGATCCGTTCTTCCCGTCCAATCAAGGCTGCTTCGCCCGCTCTTCCCTCGAGAACGCCGGCGGCGCTCCCTCCTCCCCACTGTTCCCTGCCTTGCATGCCAATCGCTTTTCCATCGTCACACAGGTGCCGCGCCCGGGATGCGAGGCGACCTTCAGCCGGTCAGTAAAGCTCTCCATCACCGAAAAACCCAGCCCGGAGCGCTCCTCCCCCCCGGTGGTGAAGAGGGGCTCCATCGCCTGCGGAATGTCGGCGATACCACAGCCTTTGTCGCGGATTTTAATGACCACCCGCCCCCCTTCATACAGGAGGACAGAGAGGGTAATGTCGCCGATACAGTCGGCATAAGCGTGAACAATGCAGTTGGTCACCGCCTCAGAAACCGCGGTCCGCAGGTCGGCAAGCTCGTCCACCGTTGGGTCCAGCTGCGCCACAAACGCAGCCGCCGCCGAGCGGGCAAACGCTTCGTTGGCCGAGCGGCTGGGAAAAACCACCTTCATCTGATTGATTGGCTTCATCTATGTATTCCTTCCCTTCCCTTGCCTTTATTCCATAATGTTGAGGCGGCCGATTCCAGCCAGCATCAGCATCTTTTTTACTCGCTCAGAGCAGCCTGTAACCGACAGCTCCCCGCCCAGCAGATGCATCAGACGGTAGCGGCCCATAATAAATCCCACCCCGGAGCTGTCCATAAAGCTGATGCCGCTGAAATCCAATCGGAGCCGCTGCGGCTTCTGGCGGTCCACCGCCGCGTCCACCTGTTCCCTCATCTGGGCGGCGGTATGATGATCCAGTTCTCCCCCCAGCCAGGCTGTCAGGGTATCTCCTTCGGTTTCCATCCGGTAAGACATCGGTTATTCCCCATTTCCATCTGGTAATACGCGCAAAAAAGCCTCTATCCCATGATAGAGGCTTGTCCCCGGCAAACAGCGGGAATGCCGCCGTCGAAGCGGCGGATATTCTGTTGAAACGTTTTGTCTTATGCCGGAAGGGGACGAGACCGGCGGAAATTGCGTTTATATCCTCGACCGGCTGGCCAGCAGGGGACACAGGTCGGCACAGAGATAGAAAGAGCCAGCGGCGACCAGAACCGCCTCCGGCTGGCCGGCAGCCAGCTCCTGCGCCAGACGGAGGGCATCCTCCGGTGTGGAAACGGCGCTGACACGAGGACAGCCCGCCTGCTCCAGACAGTCCCGCAGCTCCTGTGCCGGCAGGGAGGGCCGGGGGCCGGCCGCCTCGCAGCACACGGCGGCGGCGCACAGCGGCGCCAGCGCCGCCACCCAGCCGGTTGCGTCCTTATCCGCCAGCAGGGCGGCGATCAAAATCGGACGGCGGTTCGGCAGCAGACGCCGGAGCGTATCGGCCAGCGCCGCCGCGCCGTGGGGATTGTGGGCTCCATCAAGCAGGACGGGCGGGTTTCTCTCGATCCATTCCTGACGACAGGGTATCCTCACCTCTGCCAGGCCCCGCTCCACCACCTCCCATGTCAAATTGGGGACGCATGCCCGGACAGCCTCCATCGCGGTCAGGGCGTTATCCACCTGATGAGAACCGATCAGAGGCACCCGCAGGCGCTGTCCTTCAAAGGTGAAATCCGTTCCTTCCAGAGATTCCTCGCGCCCGGCAGCAGCACCAGCACAGGGCACATGCACAGAAATTCCCTGGCGCGCCGCCTCCTCATACAGGACGGCCAACGCTTCTTCCGGCTGGCCTGGCGCAGAAATAGCCACGCTGCCTGGCCGGAGAATTCCACATTTGTTTCGGGCAATTTCCTCCACCGTTCTCCCCAGCACCGCAGCATGGTCAATGGCCACCGGTGTCAGCACCACCGCCTTCGGAGCAGGAAACAGGTTGGTGGCGTCGTCCCGCCCGCCCATCCCGCATTCCACAACAGAAAAATCGACCTTTTGCCGCGCAAAATACACCATGGCCAACGCGGTTGTCAATTCAAACTCCGACAGTGTCCCCACTGCCCCCATTTGCTGCTGACTGCTGATCAGCCCGTCAGCCAAAGCGGCAAAATCTTCTTTTGAAATCGGAACACCATCGACGGAAATCATCTCCCGCGGCCCCATGACCGCAGGGGAGGAATACCAGCCGGTCCGATAACCGGCAGCGGTTAAAATGGACCGGATCATCGCCCCGGTGGAGCCCTTTCCATTGGTCCCCGCCACATGAATCACCTTCAATTGCCAGTGAGGGTTGCCGTAAAGAGCCATGATCCTCTCCATCCGTTCCAGCCCGGGCTTTATACCGCTGGCTCGCAGATTCTCTATAGCGGCGACGGCTTCTTCATACGTCATGCTTTCTCCCCCTTGCTGAATGCCCAAGTCCCAACAGTGTAGCATCCCAGCAGCTTCTCTGTCAACGCGGCCTCCACAGCAAAAACGGCGGCTTAAAAATGCTTTTTTCATTGCTTTATATTATTAGTTTCCTTTATGTGATAAAAATTTGCATTTTGATCAAAAAGATGTTACACTGTTTTTACAATATTTTAATAAAAGGAGGTTGTTTTTTAGGAACTCTGAACGCCGCCCTCCCCCTCTTCTCTGCTGGCGCTTCCCGGCGGCGTTCCTGAAAATCCCTTCACGGGATTTTCCCCACGCTTCCCCTTTCTCTCCTCGCCGCCTTTCCCTTCTTCTCTGCCTGCACTTCCCGGCGGCATATTTTCATGGAGCACGCATTTTGTCCGCATCCGTTCGTATACGGAAAGAGGATCCCCTAAAAAAACAGATGGTTTATCAGGAGGTTGTATCATGAAAAAACAGCTACTCAAGCGGTTGTCGGTCGGCATGACAGCGGCGCTGTTTTCCCTGTGCAGCGTCATGACGGTCAGCGCCGGCTATCTGACAGCCAGCGGCACCGTGACCACCACCAATCTGACCGACGATGTCGTCTATCGTCAGCAGAAGGGCGCCAGCTCCTCTCGCGGCAAACAGAATCTCTATTCTCTCAGCTATGATATCCACAACCCGTTCTACGATTTGGTAATTGGCGGCAATGTTTACGGCTCCCAATCGGCGACCTCCATGGCAGCGGCACTCAACGCACAGCCTGAGTACGACATTATCGGCGGCGTCAACGGCGATTTCTATTCCTTTGCCAATGGAATCCCCATGGGCTTTTCCATGGATGACGGCGCCATTGTGGAAAGCCCTGTCAACGATACCGACGCAGATGGATATATGTTCTATGCCTTAGGCGTCACCCGTTCCGGCGAGACGGTCGCCGGCTATAATCCCACCCTGATCTCCTCCTGCCAGAAGGCGGATGGCAGCGCTTCGGTGGTCATTGACCGGATCAATCGGACACGAGAATGGTGGAACGGCGCCCAGCTGGCGCTCTTCACCAGCCACTACAGCTCTTCCACTCATGAGTCATCCGGCGGCGTTGAGCTGGTCATTGATATCACCCGCGGCTCGGTCAGCCCGCAGGAAGGACTGACCGGCACCGTTTCCTCCATTGTCACCAGCGGAAACGCTGCCATTGGCGCCAATCAGGTGGTGCTGTCCGCCGAAGGGGATAAGGCTGTCGCCCTTCAGCAATACGCCGTAGGAGATACAATTGAAATGAGCTTCCGCTTCACCGACGAGATGTGGAACGAGGTGGACTTTGCCATCGGCGGCAGTTATGCCATCGTTGTGAATGGTCAGGCCAAAACCTATAGTTATTCCAGCAGCGCCGGCGCCTTCACGGCGGCCGCCCAGCGCACCGCTATGGGTATCAAATCGGACGGCACAGTGGTTCTTGTCGCCACCGACGGGCGCGGCGCCGGCGGCGGCGTGGGCTTCACCGCCAACGACATGGCCCGTATTATGGCAGAGGACTATGGCTGTCAGTACGCCATCCTGCTGGACGGAGGAGGCTCCACCACCCTGGTGACCAAAGCCTCCTCCGGCAGCTATCAGGTACGCAACACGCTGGCTTCCTCCTCTCAGCGGTCGGTGGGAAACGGCGTCTTTATTGCCCGCCTGTCCACTCCCCGAGAGGTTCCGAACGCCAACATGCTGCCGGCCAGTACCGGTGTCATCACCAGTAGCGGCGATATTACCGCCGCCTATCAGGGAAGCAAACTGGTTCTCACTTCCACCGGCAGCGGCGTGATCTCCTTCCCTGTGAACTGGGTCTACAATATCCGTCAGATGCCTTACCTTTTCCTCCGCCTCCACTCGCAGGCCAGCTTTAATATGGCTTTCGGCATTCAGGATACTGCTACCGATGGCGCGAGTCTCAGCACCGAGGCCAATCTGTCAAACGACTGGGGACCGAGCTTTGGAACTCAGGTGGGCAAACCGCTTCCCCCGGCTCTCTTTGATAACCGGCGTGTCAATTTTATTGGTTGTCTGACATGGAATAACCGGGTTCCGGAGGACGGCATGGTTCGGATCACGACCGTGAGAATTGCGCTCACCAGCCCCGGAACCATGACCATTGACAGTCTCTATATGGCTCCCACTATCATCAACAGCCAGCGGGGACTCAACCTGATGCCCCGGCAGGGGGTCACCACCTCCATCGAGGGATATCTGGGCTCTACCGGCATCCTGACCCCAACTTATAACGTCGACGGCTCTGTCACCCTCACCAACAGCGGCACCAGCTGGCCGGGGGTGAAAACTGTCTACAATACGACCGTCGATTTAAATGCCACACCGGTGCTGCATTACGATATCAGCGGCATCGTGCCCGGCACTCACACCGGTGTCAACGCCATGATCTATTACAACGGCGGCTCCCTGCAGCTGTCCTCACTGGTTACCGGATCTGTCAACGATCTGGATGTCAATCAGAAGGGGCGGGTGGACGTGCGCGCTTATATGCGAAGCAAGGGCATCTTCCCCTCTGACGGCAAGCTCCAGATTTCGTATGTCGCCATCTGCGTCGCCACCTGGAGCGCCGGGAGCAGCGCTACACTGAACGACTTCCGTTTCGGCATCTGACCGTTCCGGCGTCCATCATTTCATCCGGCGTGCTTTTCCCTCCGATGCGGCCGGGAGGTTTTTCCTCCCGGCCGCGTCATATTCCCGGGAAATATCTTGCAATTCTTCCCGGCACATGGTATCGTGAAGGCGGCAATACCCCAAGACGGACGGCGGGACCCATTTCCCGACCCGCCCAGGAAAGAGAGCGGAAGAAAATGAAGGTTTATCATCAGGAAATCTGGGAATATCACGCCCTGAGTCCCCGCACCAGAGAGGATAACCCAAAAGGCTGTTTCCCCGGCAGTGACAGCCCCTTCCCGGGCCGCCGCGGAGAGGACCAGCTCATTGTATACGATCAGGCATACGGCCAGCCTACAACCGGTACCAACTGCTGGGGAGTGGAGCTGCTGGTTGACGCCGCCGGCCGTATACTGACAGTCGCCGGCGGCGACAGCGCCATACCAGAAAACGGCTTTGTGGTTTCCGGAGTAGGCACTGCGGCGGACCGCCTGCTCAAGGTTGAGCCCTTCGGCACCCGGGTTTCACTGGACCGAAGCGGCGGACGAATTATGTGGGAGGTCTCTGGAGAAAGCCTGCTCGCCTCTGCACAGCTGGCGGTTGAACAGCTTCAGGAGGAACTGGGGCAGGCCCGGCAGGCGCTTCTTGATATCGACTACACGCTGGCAGAGCAAAAGCTGGCAGATGCCCGGCAAGCGCTGTCTCAGCTGGAGGCACTGACAGAGGCGGCCGGAGAGGCGGAACGGCGGGAGGCCGCACAGGCGGTAAAGCGCGTCTGTGCGCAGGGCCATCTGGCCTGCCAGCCTTCCCTGCGGGTGGAAAAACGCGCGGTGTGGTACCGGGCAATGGAAACCAGCGAGGCGGCGGTAGAAAAAACGCTGCGTTATGCCAAAGACGCCGGGCTGACCGCTATTTATCTGGAAACATGGATTGAGGGGCATTCCATTTGGCCGTCGGAGATTCCCGGGATCGAAATGTGGCCCGACTTACAGGGCTTCGACGCGCTGGGGGCCTTTGTCCGCGTCGGTCACCGTCTGGGGCTGGAAATCCACGCCTGGGTGGAGACCTTCCTGATCGGCGTGGTACCACACAGCGAAAAGGGAAAGCCTGGCGCGATGGAACGCTACGCCCCGTTGGCCCTGACCCATCCCGACTGGCTGCTGGAGTCCCGTCAGGGCCTTCGGTATTCCAACCGGGTATACGACCGGATGGACATGTATTTCTTCAACCCGATGGAGGAAGGCGCCCGCAACCTGGTTTCCGCTGTCTATCAGGAAATGGCGTCTCGCTATGAACTGGACGGCGTCAGCTTCGACTATGTCCGTTTTCCTGAACCCAACGACCCCGTGGACGGAAAAATGGACGATTTCGGCTACAACAGCAACCTTGTCGGCGCCTATCGGCAGCAATACGGCACCGATCCCTATACCATCACGGAGGATCACCCGGAATGGCGGCAGTGGTGCCATTTCCGCGCAGAACAGATCAATACCTTTGTGTACCGTGTGGCTGATGAAATGAGAAAGATGGGACCGCATTTCAGTCTGTCGGTTTCCATCTTCGCCAATTACGAGGTGGCCATGACCCTGAAATATCAGGAAACCATGGACTGGGTGTCCAAGGGCTACATTGACGAAGTGTTCACTATGTCTTATTATATGGACGAACAACCGGTGATTGAAGAGACCCGGGACACGATCCGCCGCGCAGATGATATGGCCTATGCCTCTACCGGCATCTCCGCCGGCCTGGGAGTCAGCGAAGAGACCTTTTTGCGCCAGCTGAAGGGGATCCGCAGCGAGAATGCCGCCGGTTCCGCCTTTTTCGCTCTGGCAGAATTCCGCGGCAGGGACTACGGCCGCCTGCTCCGCGCCAGTCTTTACCGGCACGACGCGATTGCCTCCCCTGATCAGGTACGGCAGTCGGTTCCTGCCATGCTTTCCGAGATACTGAGAAAGGTGCGGGAAATCTATATTCCTCTTGCCGGCGGAACCGAACAGGATTATGAAACGGCACAATATGAGCTGGCGCTTGCCGCTGCTCGCGTCAATCCCTTCGACAGCGACGGCAGCCGCGCCATGCTGGAGACAATCGCCGGCCTTCTCACCCGTCTGGAACAGCTGTCGGTCGGAGAGCCGGCCCGTCAGCAGCTGCGCCGCGATCTGGAGCGGACCGCGTATCTTCTGCGCGTCCATCAAAAACGCCTTACCGCCCGGGAACACGCCTGACGCGGTAGAAATAATGCAGGAAGGAGGGGCGCCATGCTAACTGCGGTGGAAAACCGGCGCAGTATCCGAAAATATCAGGACCGGCCGGTTTCTCCCGCTGATCTGGAACAGATTTTGCGGGCAGGTATGCTGGCGCCGTCCTCCAAAAACCGCCAGCCATGGAAATTTATTGTCGTCTCCGGCGCCGCCCGATCCGGGCTGATGGCGGCGGTGCGGGACGGCCTGGCGCGGGAAAGGGAGGCGCCTCTTCTTCCCAACAGCCGCGCGTATCAAGGCGGAGCGGCACACAGCTTGCACATTATGGAACAGGCGCCGGTTCTGATTGTCATCGTCAATCCGCTGGGTGCCCCGCTTCGCACCCCCCTGACACTGGAGGAACGAGTCTATGAGCTCTGCAATGCGCAGTCAATTGGGGCGGCGGCAGAAAATATGACGCTGGCCGCTACGGCGCTGGGACTGGGCAGTTTATGGATCTGCGATATCTATTTTTCTTATCCGGAGCTCTGCGACTGGCTGGGGATAGAAGGCGAACCGGCTGCCGTTTTAGCGGTGGGATATGCAGCGGAGGCCCCCGCCGCCCGGCCCAGAAAACGCTGGGAGGATGCGGTGGAATGGCGGAGCTGACAACTTCTGTTCCTTTTGAAGTTACACCCGGCGAAGCTGCCTCACAGCCCCGCTTTAAAGGAGACGATCTGACCGCTTATGGCTGGACAAACTCTTGAACAAAAAAGCCCTTACCGTCTGATTCGTCTGTCGGCGGCACAAACCTCCTCCTTTTCGCTGCCGTCGCCGGATGAAAGAATTTTTTCCCTTTTGATCCTTCAAACCGGCTATCTTGAGGCCGAGGTCCGCTGGACCCCCTGTCTTATCAAAGCGCCGGCAGCTGTCTGTCTGAATGAGAGAAAAAATTTTCGTGTGTTGCAGGAGCATCATACCTTCTATGAGGTGCTCTATTTTGACCCTTCCTTTATTCACGAACAGATGACCATTAGCGCCCTGCGCCATGAGCTGTCAGCCGAACAACTAAATTGTTTGGGCTTTTTTCCTCTTTCTCCCTTTTTAGATGAAAGTCCGGATAAACTGTATCTTTCCCTCAGTGATGAGGTCAGCGAAACCATCCACTCCTATTTTTCCTCTTTGCAGCGGGAGCTGGAACGGCAGGAAAACAGGCGCTGGCCCTGCCATGTCCGCGCCTGTTTTATGGACATTCTTGATATACTCGAACGAATCTATCATCGTTACTCCGTACAGAAAATGACCAGCCTCCGCCCTACTCAAATGGACAGCGGAGAACTGCGCTGTATTCTCGCCTACATTCACAGCCATCTGGAGGAAGAGATCACGCTGGATGAGCTGTGTGACCAATTCAGAATGAGCCGGAACCGCGCTGAAAATCTGTTTCGGAAATATACCGGCCATACCTTTTATGCGTATATTCGAGCGCAGAAGCTGGAGCGTGTCTGCCGTTATCTCCGTTTTACCGAGCTGCGGGCCGGGGAAATCGCGGCACGGGCGGGATTTTCCTCCTCACAGAACCTCTGCAAATTTTTCAAGGCCATGACGGGAACCACCCCCAGAGCCTATCGTTTGGAAGAAATGGACAAACGCAGCCGGTTTCTGCAGGCAGCTGAGTCCTTTGCCGGCAAGGATTGCCAGGATAAAACTGTACCGCGTTCCTGATTGGTAGATTTTTAATGCCCACCAGAAGAAGAGCCCCCGCCGACAAGCGATATGGACACCCCCTGTCCGGCACATAAGCGCCGGGCAGGGGGCTATTTTTCGTCGTCCTGTCACACCTTATCCGCATTTTTTCAGATCACCGGCAGTGTGAGGAAGGCGGGATAGCCAATGCTTTCCCTAACCGTAAGCCTCTGATCTCAGTTTTTGGAATAGATAAGACTCTGTGTCTCATACATTTTCCGATAGCGGCCGTTCTGCCGGATCAGCTCCCTGTGCGGGCCGCATTCCACCAGTTCCCCCGCCTCGATATAAAAAATCCGGTCAAAGGTCTGCAGCGAGATCACCCGGTGGGTGATGAGAACCGCCGTCCTTCCCCGGGACAACGCGGACAGTTGCCGGAACAGCTCGCTCTCGGCAAAAACGTCCAGCGCACTGGACGGCTCGTCCATCACCAGCAGACGGGCCTCCTTTGCATAGGCACGTGCAATCGCCAGCTTCTGCCGTTCCCCTCCCGACAGATCTGCCCCCTCCTCCGACAGCTCCCGCGTGAGCGGCGTGCTCTCCCGGAGAGACAGCCCCTCCACCTTCTCCCACAATCCCGCCTGTTCCAGCGCCTCACGGACCGCCGGAAGGGACTCTTCGCTTTCCTCCTGCATCAGGACATTTTCAGCAACGCTGAAGGCAAACTCCCGGTGATCCTGAAAGACGGCGGAGACCGCCTGGTACAGGGTATCCGGCTCCCATTCTCTCAAATCGACGCCGTCGATCAGGATGCGGCCGCTGTCGGGAAGATACAGCCCCAGCATGAGCTTGATGATGGTGGATTTGCCCGCCCCGTTTTCGCCGACAAACGCCACCCTTTCATTGGGGGCAATGGAAAAGGTGACATCCCGGACAGCCGGCTTCTCCTGCCCTGGATAAGTAAAGCTGACATGTTCAAACTCGATGCGGCAGGCCCCCGCCTTCCCACAGCGGGTTCCTGGCAGACGGCTTTCCTTCGCTGTTTCC
>JAAWCO010000024.1 GCA_022793315.1 Clostridiales bacterium
CTTGAAAAAGACATTCATGGTGCCAACCTCTTCAATATACTTACGCTCCACCCCGTCCAGCCAAAGGACCTGCGTGTATCCCTGTTTCTCCGCCTCGTCCTGCGCCTTCAACGAAGCGGCATAATTGCCGCCTGTCTTGGTAAAGCCCATACCGCCGCGGACCGAGCGGACATACTGCCGTTCCACGTAGATTTTGACCGGGTTGAGCCCCTCCGGATAATAGGCGCCGACCGGGGACAGAATAATGATAAACAGCAGCTGAGCCGCCGGATGCACCCCCAGATGCGGGTCCGTAGCGATGATAAAGGGACGGATGTACAGCGCAGTATCCCGCGCCTGCGGAATCCAGTCCTGATCAACCTCCACCAGCCGTTTGACCGCCTCGACACCCAGCTCCTCATCAATGAGGGGGATACACAGCCGCTCGTTGGAAAGATTGAGCCGCGCCATATTTTTATCGGGACGGAACAGGGCGATGCCGCCGTTGGGGGCGCGGTACGCCTTCATCCCCTCGAACACCTCCTGCCCATAGTGCAGGCACATGGCCGCGGGGTCCATTTCCAGCGGGGCATAGGGGACGATGCGGGGATCGTGCCAGCCCTGTCCGGCATCATAGTTCATCAAAAACATGTGGTCGGTAAAATAGCGTCCAAAGCCCAGCTGGGTAGTATCCGCCGGCTTTTCCTTTGGCTGCCTGGTCCGTTCGACCCGAATTTCCTGCATGGCACAACACTTCCTAATTTTCTATAGCTTTCGTCTGACATTATACGGCCGGACGTCTCAAAATGCAAGAGCCACGCTTCGATTTACCCGGCGGTATCCGGCGACGGAGAAGCTGCTGCGGCTTCAGCCAGAATCCCCAGCCGGTTCTTCTTCCATCGGCCGGTGCACAGATAGACAATCCCGATCACCAGTGCGCCTGCCTCGGCCAGCGGCGCCGCCACCCCGACCCCCGGCAGGCCGCCGTTCAGCGCCACACCCAGCAGCCATGCCAGCGGCACCCGCAGCAGCAGGGAGCTGACAAAGCTGTTGAAGAGAGAAAAGGTGGTCTGTCCCACACCAATCGCCAGCCCATTGATACAAAATACCACACTGGCCACCAGATAATCCATACTGATCCACTGCAGGTATTCGGCCCCCTCCACAATACATCTCTGAAAAAGCTCGGGGTCCAGCGCACTGCTGTCCGGGGACCCCAGAAAAAGGCCCACGATCTCCCGGGGAAAAAGGTTGACGCCGGCAAAGAGCAGAGCAGATACGGCAAAGGCGATGCCGATGGCGCAGAGCATGGTCCGTTTCGCGCGCTCCGGCTTGCCGGCGCCGATGTTCTGCCCCACCATGGAGGAAACCGACGCCTGCATGGCCATGGAGGGCAGTATCCCAATGCTGTTGACCTTGCCCGCGATGCTCAGGGCATTGGACCCCACCAGCCCGCCGATATCGTTGCCCATCCGGGTCAGCGCCATAAAGGAGAAGCACACCAGCGTTCCCTGAAGAGAGGAAGGCAGACCGATTTTCAGCAGCTGCACCGCCAGCCGCCGGTCGATGCGGAAGCTCTTCGGCTTGAAATCAAAAACAAAATTACGGCGGCGGAGAAACACCACCGACAGGATAAAGCTGACCGCCTGCGCGATGATGGTGGCCCAGGCAGCTCCGGCGGGTCCCATCCCCATACCGCCAACCATCGCAAAATCCAGCGCCACATTGACCACAGCGGCAACGGCCACAAAAATCAGGGGATGCCGGGAATCCCCCATTCCGCGCAGCACGGCAGACACAGCGTTGTATCCGAAAATGAAGAGGGTGCCGCTCATGCAGATGGTCAGATAGGCGTAAGCATCCGCGAAGGATTCAGGCGGCGTTCCCATCAGCACCAGAATGGTGTGGTTAGACAGCAGCATGACCGCCGTCAGCACCACACCGGCGATCAGATACAGGGAGAACATGGTACCAATGGTTCGCACCACCTCCTCCTGCCGTTTGGAGCCGATGAACTGGGCGATCATCACCGTGCCTCCCACGGCAAGGCCGCTGATGAGATTGATCAGCAGAATGGTCACCTGTCCGCCGATTCCCACAGCAGAGGTGCCCACCGGTCCGCAGAAATTTCCGACAATCAGCATGTCGGCCAGGTTGTAAAGCGCCTGCAGCAGATTGGACAGCAAAAACGGCAGGGAAAAGCGCAGCAGCTGCTTCATCACACTGCCTTCGGTCAGATCGCGCTGAAATTCGCTCACGTTCTTCGCTCCTTTACTTGATAATGTCTGTAAAAAATCATCTGAAAGATATAGGATAGGAGTCTCCGAACACTTTGTCAACCAATCGAACAAATCTTCGTCGCTTTTACCCGTGGAGATCCCTTCATGGTCAACAAAATTCGTCAAGGTTACCGATTGTCCATGCCCTAGCAGCGGCCTGTCCGGGCAAAAGGGAACCGCTTCCCCTCTTGTATATTGGCAAAGAACATGATATGATGGCCAAAGCAAATCAAAGCATTAACGAGATGTGAAGAAACGTTTTGTGAGAAGAAAGGGATTGGGAATATGAAACGCTATGTGTGCAGCGCCTGCGGATTTGTTTATGATGAGGAAAAGGGCGATCCGGACAACGGTATCGCTCCCGGCACCCGGTTTGAAGATCTGCCGGAGGATTACGAATGCCCCCTTTGCGGACTGGGCAAGGATATGTTTAACGAGGAATAAAACGGGAGCCGGCGGCCCGCCGCCGGAGACGGACGGCTCAAATTCCATACAGGAAAGGATGTCGGCATGAACATCACAGAAGATATTCGCTATATCGGCGTCAACGACCACCGGATCGACCTGTTCGAGGGGCAGTATGTTGTGCCCAACGGCATGGCGTACAATTCTTATGTCATCCTGGATGAAAAAATTGCCGTGATGGATACGGTGGATCAGAACTTCACTCACGAATGGCTGGACAATCTGGCCTCCGTCCTCGACGGCCGGCAGCCGGACTATCTGGTGGTTCAGCATATGGAACCGGATCACTCGGCCAATATTGAAAATTTCCTGAAAATCTATCCGGATACGGCGATTGTCGCCAATACCAAAACCTTCGCCATGATTGATCAGTTTTTCGGCGAGGGGATCTGCCGGAATACCCTTGTCGTCCAGGAGGGGGACACCCTCTCGCTCGGCCGGCATACTCTGACCTTCGTGTTCGCCCCCATGGTTCACTGGCCGGAGGTAATGGTCACCTATGACAGCACCGACAGGGTGCTGTTCTCGGCGGACGGCTTCGGCAAATTCGGCGCGCTTGACGTAGATGAGGACTGGGCCTGTGAGGCCCGCCGCTACTATTTCGGTATCGTCGGCAAATACGGCGCGCAGGTGCAGAGCCTGCTCAAAAAAGCGTCCTCTCTGGAGATTGAGAAAATCTGTCCCCTGCACGGTCCGGTTCTGACCGAGAATCTCGGCTATTACCTCGGCCTTTACAATACCTGGTCCTCCTACGGCGTGGAGAGCGAGGGGGTCTGCATCGCGTATACCTCCATCTACGGCAACACGAAAAAAGCGGTTGAGCTGCTGGCCGAACAGCTGAGAATGAACGGCTGCCCGAAGGTAGTGGTCAACGATCTCGCCCGCTGCGACATGGCTGAGGCGGTGGAGGACGCCTTCCGCTACGGCAGTCTGGTTCTGGCTACCACCACCTACAACGCCGAGATTTTTCCGTTTATGAAGCAGTTTATCGACCATCTGACCGAGCGCAATTATCAGAACCGCACTGTCGGCTTCATTGAGAACGGCTCCTGGGCGCCGATGGCCGCCAAAATTATGAAGGGAATGCTGGAAAAAAGCAAGAACCTCACCCAGCTTCACACCACCGTCACCCTGCGTTCGGCGATGACGGCGGAAAATCGGGAGGCGATCGGCGCCATGGCGAAGGAGCTGTGCCGCGAATATGTGGCGCACAGCAGCGAAAACGCCAATAAAAACGATCTGACGGCGCTGTTCCACATCGGCTACGGCCTGTATGTCGTCACCTCCCACGATGGGAAACGGGATAACGGCCTGATCGTCAACACCGTCACACAGGTCTCCGACAACCCGAACCGCGTCGCCGTCAACATCAACAAAGCGAACTATTCCCACCATGTCATCAAACAGACCGGCGTCATGAACGTCAACTGCCTGTCGGTGGAGGCCCCCTTCTCCGTGTTCGAGATTTTCGGCTTCCAGAGCGGGCGGAGCGCCGACAAATTCGCCGACTGCACTCCGGTGCGCTCCGACAACGGTCTCGTGATCCTGCCGAAATACATCAACGCGGCCTTTTCCCTGAAGGTGGAGGACTATGTGGACCTCGGTTCGCACGGCATGTTTATCTGTTCGGTCACGGAGGCCCGTGTGATGAGCGATAAGGAGACCATGTCCTACACCTATTATCTGGAGCATGTCAAGCCGAAGCCGCAGACCGAAGGGAAAAAGGGATATGTCTGCAAGGTGTGCGGCTACGTCTATGAAGGAGACGAGCTGCCCGAAGATTTCATCTGCCCGCTGTGCAAGCACGGCGCCGCGGATTTTGAACCGATTTCGTAGCCCTCCCCCGCTGCCAGAGGCCGGGGCGGCGCTCCGGCGAGCAGGCCGGCGCCGCCCCCTTTATGATGAACCGCGCGTCCGCGCTTTGAGGAGGAACCGTCCATGAGCAAGCCCAAATTCTATCTGACCACCGCCATTGCGTACACCTCGCGCAAGCCGCATGTCGGCAATACCTACGATATCGTGCTGGCCGATATGATCGCCCGCTACAAGCGTATGACCGGCCATGACGTATACCTGCTGACCGGCTCCGACGAGCACGGCCAGAAAATTGAGGAATACGCCCGGGCGGAGGGTATCGCCCCCCAGGAATATGTGGACCGCGTCTCCTCCGAAATCCGTGCGGTGTGGGACTCCCTGAACGTGACCTATGACCAGTTTATCCGCACCACCGATCCCCGGCACAAGGCGGTGGTACAGAAAATTTTCAAAAAGCTGTACGAGCAGGGGGATATCTACAAGGGCGAATATGTGGGCAAATACTGCGTCCCCTGCGAATCCTTTTTCACCCCCTCCCAGCTGAAGGACGGCAAATGCCCCGACTGCGGCCGGGAGGTGACCGACGCCAATGAGGAGGCGTATTTCCTCCGGCTGAGCAAATACAGCGACCGCCTGATGGCATACTACGAGGAGCATCCCGACTTCTTCCAGCCGGAATCCCGCCGCAGCGAGATGGTCAACAACTTCCTGAAGCCGGGGCTGGAGGATCTGTGCGTGTCCCGCACCTCCTTCACCTGGGGGATTCCCGTCACCTTTGACGACCGTCATGTGGTCTATGTCTGGCTGGATGCCCTCTCCAATTACATCACGGCGCTGGGCTATGACCCCGACGGCCCGGCGGAGACCTACGCCCGTTACTGGCCGGCCGACCTCCATGTGATTGGGAAGGACATCGTCCGCTTCCATACCATCTACTGGCCGATCATCCTGATGGCGCTGGGCGAGCCCCTGCCCAAACAGGTGCTGGGCCACCCCTGGCTGCTGTTCGGCGAGGACAAGATGAGCAAATCGAAGGGCAACGTCCTGTACGCCGACGAGCTGGCGGCCCGCTTCGGCGCCGACGCTGTACGCTATTACCTGCTGTCGGAAATCCCCTTTGCACAGGACGGCTCCATCACCCATGAGAGCTTCATCGCCAAATACAACACCGATCTGGCCAATACGCTGGGCAATCTGGTCAACCGCAGTATTGCCATGACCAACAAGTATTTCGGCGGCCGCGTGGTACGGCCTGACGCACTGGAGGGGCCGGATCAGGAGCTGCTGGACACCGCTGCCGCCGCGCAGAAGGACTACCGCCGGCTGATGGAGGTCTATCACAATGCGGAGGCACTGGATGTTCTGATGGCTCTGGCGCGCCGCTGCAACAAATACATCGACGAAACCACCCCCTGGGTGCTGGCCCGGGAGGAGAGCTCCCTGCCCCGTCTGAATGCGGTGCTGTACCGGCTGCTGGAATGCATCCGCCTGCTGGGCGTGCTGCTGCGTTCCTTCCTGCCCGCCACAGCAGACAGCATCTTCACGCAGCTTCAGGCACCGGAGGAACTGACCGGCTGGGAATCGGCGATGGACGGCTTCGGCTCCGTCCCCGCCTTCGAGGTGGGAACCCCGGTCCCGCTCTTCGTCCGCATCGACGCGGAAAAGGTGCTGGCCGATATCCAAAGGGAGCGAGAATCCGCCCGGCAGGAGGAGGAAAAGGCTGCGCCGGAGGGCGTCGCCTTCCTGCCGGAGATCACCATTGACGACTTTGCGAAAATTGATCTGCGGGTGGCGGAAATCACCGACTGCGAGCCGGTGAAAAAGGCGAAAAAGCTGCTCCGGCTCACCCTCGACGACGGCAGCGGGGAGCCCCGCACTGTCTGTTCCGGCATCGCCCCCTGGTACGCCCCCGATGACCTGAAGGGACGGCGGATTGTGCTGGTGTCCAATCTGAAGCCCGCCCGGCTCTGCGGTGTGGAAAGCTGCGGCATGATTCTGGCAGCGGACGACGGCGAAGCGGCGAAGGTCCTCTTCGTGGACGGCGTCGCTCCCGGCAGCAAGGTGCGCTGACCTCCGATAAAGAACCCGCCCGCGTCTCCCGGCCGGAGACGCGGGCTTTTTGAACGGAAAGGATGACCCGCATGAACCCGATATTTGATTCCCACGCTCACTATGACGACGCGGCCTTTGACGCAGACCGGGAGGCACTGCTGTCCTCCCTTCCCTCACTGGATGTATGCGCGGTGATCAACGCCGCTGTCGATCTGCACTCCGCTGAAAGGAGCCTCGCCCTGGCGGAGCGGTATCCCTCTGTATGGGCGGCGGTGGGCTTCCATCCCGAAGCGGCCGGCCGCTTCTCTTCCGCCGCCCTCGACGGCCTGCGCCGGCTGGCGGCCCACCCGCGGGCAGTGGCCATCGGGGAGATTGGCCTCGATTACCACTACGACGACGGACCGCCGCGCGACTGCCAGCTCGACTGCTTTGAGGCGCAGCTGGCGCTGGCGAAGGAGCTGGGCCTGCCGGTTGTCGTCCACGACCGCGATGCGCACGAGGATGTGCTCCGCCTGCTGCGCCGTTATCAGCCGAAGGGGGTGGTCCACTGCTTCAGCGGCAGCGCCGAAATGGCGAAGGAGCTGGTGCGGCTGGGGATGTTTATCGGCCTCGGCGGCGCGGTCACCTTCAAAAATGCCCGGCGGCCGGTGCGGGTGGCGGAGGAGCTTCCCCTCGACCGGCTGCTACTGGAAACCGACGCGCCCTATATGACCCCGGTTCCCCTCCGCGGCCGGCGCAATCAGTCGGACTATATCTCCCATACGGCCGCGCGCATCGCGGAAATCCGCGGGATACCAGTTGAGGAGGTCTATGCGCGCACCCGGGAAAATGCCTGCCAGCTCTTCGGGATTTCCCCCGAAGAGCTGGCGTGAGTGGTCGCCGTTTGGCGGCCTCTTTTTCAGTCTCCTGCTCCGCAGGCCCCGCTTTCTTTGCGAAAAGAAAACGGGGCATTTTTCAAAATGGGGAAAGAAGCGTCAGGCAACGCGGGCTCCCGCCCGGCGGAAGAAGAGGGGTCGCGTTGAGCGCCGCGGCGGGAACGTCGTCAGAACAAGGCGACCTTCACCACAAGAGGCCGACCTTCCGGACTCCGGCTTGATTTCAAAAACGAGATATGGCAGCTGAAAAGGGCAGGACCGGAAACTGTAACAGTTTCCGGCCCTGTCGTACAAAGCTGTTTTTAATCCATGCTGAGAAATTCAGCCGGTGTCATAATCATGGGATTCTTCAGACCGGATTCCAGAAAATCCTTGTCACCAGTAAGCAGGACATCTGCCTTTGCCTCAATCGCCGCTCTTAAAATGGGGCGGTCATCTGCGTCCCTGACCTGTGATTCCGCTATATTTTCGTCTGTTGGGATGGGTACTACTTCCAGTGTCAGTAAGGCCATGGAAAGAAACTTATCCAATGCAGCCAGACGTTTGGGGAACTTTTTATTGAATATCCGTTTCATTTCGTCTACATTCTGCTCACAGATCAATCCGTGGTTAGGATAAGAGGCGGCTTTTACATAAGCCCGATAAGGAACGCCGTTCGCACTCAATGCCGCCGATATGAGGACATTCGTATCAATCAGAACCCTCATGCGTTTTGGTCCTCATTTCGCAATTCATTTACAAGCGCCATAACCTCATCGTCAGAGGTCAGACCGGCCCGCTCTGCTTCGCCCGCCATTTCCCCCTGGAGCATCTGCATGGCATAGACAGCCGAATTAACGATACGGACGGTGC
>JAAWCO010000025.1 GCA_022793315.1 Clostridiales bacterium
GGGCGGCAGCAGCGGCAGCAAGGACTTCAACGCGCAGCTGACCAAAATCCGTTCCTCCAACCCCGATGTGCTGATGCTTCCCGTTTACTATTCCGACGCGGCTCTGATCGCGGTACAGGCCAAATCGCTGGGCGTCACCAGCAAGCTGCTGGGTGCCGACGGCTGGGACGGCGTTCTGGAGAAAATTGACGCCTCCAACCAGGATGCGGTGGCCAACGCCTATTTCTGCAGCCAGTATTCCGCCTCCAGCACCGACGCGGCTCTCCAGGACTTTCTGGCAAAATATAAGAGCGCCTATAATCTGGATGCCAACATGTTCTCTGTGCTGGGGTACGACTCCATGTACATCATGGCCGACGCCATCGAGCGGGCCGGCTCCACCGATGCCGACAAGATCATTGAAGCGCTGAAAAGCACCAACTACAAGGGCCTGACCGGTACCACTACCTTCGACAGCAAGCGCAATCCGGTCCGTGAAGCCATCATCACCGGCTTTGACGGCGGCTCCTACAAATTTATCGAAAACTTCAGCCTCGCCGCCTGAGTCCGGCGCGCGGCGGAAAAGAGCAACCCGAGGGGGGTGGGCAGCCCACCCCCCTCGCCTTTGCTTTTGTCCATCGACAGAAAATCTCAAAAGTCACAGTATAAAGAAGGTGCGGCAGACAATGGATTTCTTCACGCAAATCCTCAACGGCCTGGGGCTTGGCAGTATTTATGCGCTGGTGGCGCTGGGCTACAGCATGGTTTATGGGATCGTCCAGCTCATCAACTTCGCCCACGGCGATATTATTATGGTGGGCGGCTATATGGTGTATTTCACCATGGTCCGGCTGCATCAGCCGGTATGGGCCGCCATTCCGGTGGCGCTGCTGGTCTGTGCGCTGGCCGGCGTTCTGATTGAAAAGCTGGCGTATCACCGCCTGCTCACCAAGGGGGCCCCCCGCATCTCTCTGCTGATCACCGCCATTGGGGTCAGCCTCTTTTTGCAGAATGCCTTCATGATGCTGTTCCAGTCCGATCCAAAATCCATGCCGGTGATGTTTATGAACGGTATGATCGGATCTGCGGATGGAATCCAGGTCAATTCCGCTACCCTGCTCAATATTGCGGTATCGGTGGCGATGATGATCTGTCTGCAGCTGCTGGTGAATAAAACCAAGATTGGCAAGGCCATGCAGGCGACCTCCGAGGACGCGGGCGCCGCCAAGCTGATGGGCATCAACACTAACTTCGTGATCGCGGTCACCTTTGCGGTCGGCTCAGCGCTGGCGGCGGTGGGGGCCCTCCTGTACTGCAACACCTATTCACAGATTTCCCCCACCATGGGCAACCTGTTCGGTCTGAAGGCCTTTGTGGCCGCCGTGCTGGGCGGGATCGGCAACATTCCCGGCGCCATGCTGGGCGGTTATCTCCTCGGCCTGGCCGAAAGCCTGACCAAGGCCTATGTCAGCAGCACCCTCACCGATGCAGTGGTATTCGGTATCCTGATTGTCGTCCTGCTGGTCAAGCCCACCGGTATCCTCGGCAAGAATCGAAAGGAGAAGGTGTAAGATGGACAGACGCAAAAGGAAGCGGTTATTGCTCTATATTCTCAACCTGTGTCTTACAGCCCTGCTGTTCACCGTCCTTACCCTTCTGATCGACAGCGGCACACTGGATCGGATGCAATCGAATCTGCTGTCACTGGTGTGCATCAACGTCATCCTTGCCGTCAGCCTGAACCTGGTGACCGGCGTGCTGGGGCAGCTGGTTCTGGGACATGCGGGCTTTATGCTGGTGGGAGCCTACGCTGCCGCCCTGTTCACGAAAAACAGCGGGCTGCCTCTCGGCGTCTCTTTCCCTATTGGCTTGGTGCTGGCGGGCGTCGTCGCCGCCCTGTTCAGTGTGGTTATCGGTATCCCCGCCCTGCGGCTGAAGGGCGACTATCTGGCCATCATCACACTGGGCTTCGGTGAAATTATCCGCGTGGTGGCCAATAATCTGGACGTTGTCGGCGGCGCAATGGGGCTGTCGGGAATCAAAGCCATGGCTACCCGTGACAACCCCGCCGGCCTGTTTGTCTACGCCTTTGCCATCGTCGCTCTGGTGGTGTTCATCATGTTCACCTTTGGCCGGTCGCGGCACGGCCGCGCGGTCATCGCCATCCGTGAGGACGAAATCGCGGCGGAGGCATCCGGCATCAACACCACCTATTACAAGCTGCTGGCCTTTGTAATCGCGGCCTTTATCGCCGGTGTAGCAGGCGGCCTGTACGCCCATCATGTAGGGGTCGTCGATCCCTCCAAATTCGATTTCAACAAATCGGTGGAAATTCTCATCATGGTGGTGCTGGGCGGTATGGGCTCCATCACCGGCTCGATTATTTCGGCCACGGTGCTCACCCTTCTTCCCGAGCTGCTGCGCGGCTGGCTGGGCGATTTTGCCGACTACCGCATGCTGGTCTATTCCATCATCCTGATCATTGTGATGCTGTTCCGGCCCACCGGTCTGCTGGGACGGTATGAGGTGACGGTCGCCGGTGCGGCCAGCCGCGTAAAGGGCTGGCTGTCCCGGGGACGTTCATCCCGGAAGGAGGTGTGAGCATGACGGTGCTGGAAACCAAGGACCTGGGGATCAATTTCGGCGGATTGCAGGCGCTGGACGATGTGTACCTGAAAATTGAGGAAAAGGAGATCATCGGCCTCATCGGCCCCAACGGCGCAGGCAAAACCACCGTTTTTAATCTGCTCACCGGCGTCTATACACCCAGCAAGGGCGCTATCCGCTTTGAGGGAAAAAGTATTATCGGCAAAAAGCCCTATCAGATCAACCGTCTGGGCATCGCCCGCACCTTTCAGAATATCCGGCTGTTCAAAAATATGACCGTGCTGGACAACATCAAGGCCGCAATGTCTCAAAATATGAAGTATTCGGCACTGACCGCCATCCTGCGGCTGCCCGCCTACTGGCGGGAGGAACGGGATGCCACCGGCAGCGCCATGCGGCTGCTGGAAATCTTCGATATGGGAGAAACGGCGGAGCAGCTGGCCGCCAATCTTCCCTATGGGCAGCAGCGCAAGCTGGAAATCCTGCGCGCGCTGGCCAGCGGGCCCAAGCTGCTGCTGCTCGATGAGCCGGCAGCCGGCATGAATCCCACCGAAACGCGGGAGCTGATGGAAACCATCCACCGTATACGGGAGCTGTTCGGGGTATCCATTCTTCTGATCGAGCACGACATGAGCCTGGTGATGGGGGTATGCGAACGCATTTATGTTCTCGATTACGGCACCCTGATCGCCAGCGGCGCCCCCGAGGAAATCCGTGGAAACGAACAGGTGATCCGGGCCTATCTCGGCGGCTGAGCGATTGAACTGCCGCGGATACTTTCAGAATGTCTTCAAAAAAGGATGGTTGTCACCATGCTGAATGTTACCGATATCCACGTCTATTACGGCGCCATTCACGCCCTGAAGGGCATCTCCTTTCATGTGGAGGAGGGGGAGATCGTTTCCCTGATCGGCGCCAACGGGGCAGGCAAAACCACCAGCATGCAGACCATTTCCGGCCTGCTGCGGGCGCGAACCGGCGATATTGTTTTCCGGGGAGGCTCTATTGCCAAAACAGAACCGCATAAAATCGTGCGTATGGGTCTGGCTCAGGTACCGGAGGGCCGCCGGGTGTTCTCCACCATGACAGTTCAGGAGAATCTGGAGATGGGCGCCTACATCCGCTCCGGCAAACAGGCAGCGGGAATGGGGGAGGACCTCGAAATGGTCTACACCCGTTTTCCACGTCTGAAGGAACGCCGCCGTCAGGTGGCGGGCACCCTCTCCGGCGGCGAACAGCAGATGCTGGCCATCGGCCGTGCCCTGATGTCCCGCCCCGCCATGCTGCTGCTGGACGAACCCTCCATGGGACTGTCCCCCATTCTGGTACAGGAAATTTTCGACTGCATCCGGGAGGTGAACAAAAGCGGCACCACCATTCTGCTGGTGGAGCAGAACGCGAAAATGGCGCTCTCCCTCTCCCATCGCGCATATGTTTTGGAGACCGGCCATGTGGTGCTGGAAGGGCCGGCTGCGGAACTGCTTGAAAACGATCAGGTGCGGACTGCGTATCTGGGAGCTTAAAGAACTCGACGCGGCTTTTGCGAACCAGTCTGCATTCTCCGCCTGACCGGTTCATTTCTCTCCCGCCTGGACACAGCCATGAGCGCCAGGGGATTAAAAGAGGGGATGGGGCCTGAGCGCCGACCGGGATTCCCGGCGATGCGGTATACCCGTCGGTACACCGTCAAACCCGCACACCTGAGAAACGGTAAAAGGAAAGCGCGGGCAGAGGGGGGAGGAGGCTGGTTGGCGCCCACCGAAGACAGCCGGCGGCCCCTCTTTGATCCGCTGAGGTTCTTCATCTGTTAAGTATACCGGCGACAACGGAGGGGCGCGTTTGCGCCCCTCCTGAGTAAAGTTGTCCCCACCCCGCGAAAGGAGCCTCCATGGAACATAAAAAACAGGGCCGCGGGAGCCGGTTTGGGGAGGGCTTCCGCTGTGGTCTGCCGGTTATGCTGGGCTATTTCCCCGTCTCCTTCGCTTTCGCTGTCACAGCGGTGGGAAGCAGCCTTCCCTGGCCGGTGGTCCTGCTGATTTCACTGACCAATTTTACCTCCGCAGGTCAGGCAGCGGGAGCCGGTTTGCTGATAACGGGCGCCCCCCTGCCGGAAATCGGCGTAACCGTTCTGATCATCAATATCCGGTATCTGCTCATGTCCCTCTCCCTGTCTCAAAAGCTGACCGGCATGCCGCTGCTCAAACGGCTGCTGCTTGCCAACGGGGTCACCGATGAAATCTTCTTCCTGGCCATGCAGCAGGAGGGCCGGATATCCGGCTGGTTTTTCGCCGGGCTTGCCGCCGGTCCCTATCTGGGCTGGGGTCTCGGAACCCTGGCAGGAACCCTGGCCGGCGAGATTCTGCCTCCCTCCCTGTCCTCGGCGCTGGGCATCGCGCTGTTCGCCATGTTTGTCGCCATTGTCGTGCCGCAGGCGAAAAAGTCCCTCCCTCTTCTGAGCGCCGCCCTGCTGGCGGTAGGCTTCTCCTGCCTGTTCCGTTATCTCCCGCTCCTGAACCGGGTACCTTCGGGCTGGGCCCTGATCCTCAGCGCGGTGGCGGCCTCCGCCCTTTGCGCTGTCCGTTTCCCTCTTGCGCCCGCCTCCTCTCCAGCCTCCTCCTAAAGAAAGGTGATAATCATGTCCCCCTGGTGCTACTGGCTGCTGGGCGTCGTGGTGATGGCAGCGGTCACCTACATTCCCCGTATGCTGCCCCTGTCCCTGATGCGCAAAAGGATCGAAAGCCCGTTTCTCCAGGCTTTCCTTTTCTACATGCCGGTAGCCGTTCTCGGTGCGATGACCTTCCCCGCGGCCTTATATGCCACTTCGTCAGTATATTCCGCAGCGGCGGGACTGACTGCCGCCCTGCTCATGGCGCTGTGGGGCCGTGGCCTGCTATCCACCGCTGTTGTCTCCGCCGCCGTCGTTTTTGCGGTAGAAACCGCCATGCTGATGGCGGGTGTTTTGCACATTTCGTAATTCTTTATCGGCTCCCTCGACTGACAAGGGGAAACCCCCGCCTGATGGAGGGCAAAAGCCGCACAGCCGTCGTTCTCAGGCTTGGTGGGCATCTGCCCGGCAGCGAAGTAACGCCGCACCCCTTGTTTTTCCCCCAAAACGGGTCTGCCTTTGTCAACCGATGGGATAATAACGATTGGTAAAATTTAAGGAGGAATTCCGCCCTTATGGACAGCCACAGTCTGGCGATGATTTTGATGCTTGCCGTCCTGACCCTGCTCTCCGCCTATTTTTCCGCCTCTGAGACCGCTTTTTCCAGCCTTAACCGCATTCGCATGAAAAACATGGCCGCAGCAGGAAACCGGCGGGCGCAGAGAGCGTTAGCTCTCAGCGAAGATTATGACCGGCTGCTCTCCACCATTCTGATCGGCAATAACATTGTCAATATCGCCTCCGCCTCGCTGGCTACCGTGCTGTTCACCCTGTATTTCGGGGATGCCGGCGTTACACTCTCCACCGCTGTGATGACGGTGATTGTCCTGATCTTTGGGGAAATCTCGCCCAAAAGTATGGCCAAGGAAAATCCCGACAGCTTTGCCATGTTTTCCGCCCCCATCCTGAAGGCACTCTGCGTGGTGCTGACGCCGGTAAACGCCCTGTTCCGCCAGTGGAAAAAGCTGCTGTCCCGGCTGTTCGGGCACCGCGACGCCGGCGGCATCACGGAAGAAGAGCTGATTACCATCGTGGAGGAGGTGGAGAGCGGCGGCGCCATCGACGAGCAGGAGGGCGAGCTGATCCGTTCGGCCATTGAATTCGACGATCAGACGGCCAGTGATATCCTGACCCCGCGGGTGGATATCATTGCGGTGGAATACGGCGCCCCGCTGGACAAAATCGCGGAAATTTTTCAGAACAACGGTCCCTCCCGGCTGCCGGTTTACGACGATACCGTGGACAGTATCCGGGGCATTCTCCACGAAAAGGATTTTTATACACTTTATCACCGGGGCGGGCAGGATATCGCTCCCATTCTTCATGAACCGCTTCTGATTCCCCCCGGCACCCGGCTGTTCACCCTGCTTCGCCGCCTGCAGCAGGCGAAAAGCCATATGGCGGTGGTGATAGACGAATTCGGCAGCACGGCGGGGCTGGTGACGATGGAGGATGTTCTGGAGGAGCTGGTAGGCGAAATCTGGGACGAGCATGATCGGGAGCTTCCGTCGCTGCAGCAGCTTTCAGAGGATGGGTGGCTGGCGGCGGGTTCCGCCAACCTCGAAAAGCTGTTCGAGGAGCTGGACATCTCCCACAGCGTGGAGGAATTCGACTGCGTCACGGTCAGCGGCTGGATCATGCAGGAGCTGGGCCGTATTCCGTCGGAGGGGGACACCTTTTCCTTTGACCGTTACCAGGTAACCGTAACCCGTACCGAGCGCCGCCGGGTGGCGGAGGCCCGTCTGGAAAAAGCAGCGCCGCCGGTTCCTGCCGAGTCATGAGCGACCAGCTAAACTTATCTCGCAGAAAATCCTGCACAAAAAGTTTTCGCCCACCTTTTTTAGGCGGTTGGGGTCGCATCCCGCAGGACGCGAAATCCTTTGAAACGTAAGGGGCAGGAGGGGAGACCCGAACCGGGGATTCCAGCGTTTGGGACCTTTTGCCCGTTTGCCTGCCGGTTTTTTGACAAGCCTGAGCAGAACCCTATGGCGCCTGCGGCCGGCAAGCGCCTCAGGCTGCAGGGAAAAATTTTTTTCTTGCATCACTTGACCTGCTGATTGTGAATAAACATGTTCTCTTCATTTTTTAACAGCGTAACTTTTTGATGACCCGTCCGCTCCGCCCGATGCCTGAAGAGAAAGATATCGGAACGCCTCCGCCGGCAGAGCTGGGGACCTGACAAAAAGACCCCTTCCCCCGCCGGGCGGGAAGAGGGGCCCTGCTGTATTTTCCTTTTTATGAAACAGAAAGGGACGCGGTTTATCCCTGCATATCCGGCGCGAAGTTGACCCTGTAAAACTCCCTGACCGGCGCGAGCAGAATCGACCGGTGATGCCAGCGGCTCCAGACCAGAAAGACGACCGCCGTCAGCAGTCCGCCCAGCATCCCCATCAGCATGTCCTCCATTGTATCGGCCACACCGGTCGCTGCCACATTCTGCGAATCGTATCCGGTAATGAGAAAGGAGGCGTATTCAAGCAGCTCCCAAAAACCCGCCACAAACCCGGCAAAAAGGAAGCTGAATGCCGCTGTCTGACGCGGATCGGCGTCCAGCGGTCCCGTCCTGTCCCGTCGGAGGAACAGCCAGGCACACATCCCGATCAGGGCGAAAAACACCCCGCTGAGAAAATGTGCAATCAGATCATATATGCCGATGCGGTGATACCATTCCATCGCCACTCCTAGGGAATAGGCTGCAAAGCAAAACAGGTAAATGGCGATATTCATCCCATAGGCAGGTTTAGCGCGGAACAGCCGGCACAGCACCGGCGGAATCAGCAGAAAAAGGAAAGATACCCCCATTTTCAGCAGGCTGAACACGCCGGTATTCTGACAAAAGGCCAGCAGCTTTTCGGCGGCTCCTCCCGCTGCCCCCAGCTCGGCCGCCAGCGTTGCCAGCCCCCCCGAAGACAGCATCCTGCCAACGCCGAGCGCCAGAACGGTCAGGGAAAACAGAAGGCAGAAGACCCGATGGAGGCTCCTTCCGCGGACGCGCTGTGATGCTTTCACTGTAAACCACTCCTCAAAAACAAAATAGAAACCGACGCCGCTTGTCAGATACCCGACCTTTATGCTATAATGCCCGCAAAGATTCCTCTTCCAATAATCCCCTGCTGCCTTCAGGCACGAAAGCGTCCTGAGGCCGTTGGAAGATAAAGGTGTATGGCGGCGCTTTCGGCGTGTGAGCGTTCACACACCCTTATTTCAGGTAAAAAGGAGAACGCCCCAATGGAATGGTTTCCTTCGCTTGTCAATGCGGTACAAAGCTTTCTGTGGGACGGTCTGCTGATCGTTTTGCTGTGCGGAACCGGTCTGTTCTTCACGTTGCGGCTGAAGGGCATTCAGATCCGGCGCTTTATCCCCGGTCTCAAGGCGCTGTTCTCCGGCTTTTCTCTGAAGGGGGAACAGGCGGGCAAGCACGGCATGAGCTCCTTTCAGGCAGTTACCACCGCCATCGCCGGCCAGGTCGGGACAGGCAATCTGGCGGGCGCCGCCACGGCGATTCTGCTGGGGGGGCCGGGCGCAATTTTCTGGATGTGGGTATCCGCCTTCCTTGGTATGGCCACTATTTATGCAGAGGCCCTGCTCGCGCAAAAGTTTCGCTCAACCGATTCAGAGGGCCAGACGGTAGGCGGTCCTGCCTATTATATCGAAAAGGGTCTGCGCTGTAAATGGCTGGCGCGCATTTTCGCCGTGCTGCTGATACTGGCGCTGGGCTTCATGGGCAATATGGTTCAGTCCAACTCCATCGCCTCGGCCTTTTCCTCCTCCTTTGGGATTCCCTCCTGGCTGGGCGGACTGTTGGTCGCCGCCCTGACTGCCGTCATTCTGATCGGCGGCATTCGCCGGATCGCCTCATTCACGGAAAAGGTCGTGCCGGTGATGGCCCTTCTGTATCTGGCGGGCGGTATGGTGGTCCTGTTTCTGAATGCCGCCCGGATCCCCGACGCGGTCGCCTCCATTTTCCGCTGTGCGTTTCAGCCTGCGTCTGCGTTTGGCGGCGTAGCGGGATATACCCTGATGCGATCAATGAAATACGGCGTCGCCCGCGGTCTCTTTTCCAACGAGGCGGGTATGGGCTCCACACCGCATGCCCACGCGGTAGCGCGGACCGATCCGCCCTGCCGGCAGGGGCATCTCGCCATTGTCAGTGTTTTTTTTGATACCTTTCTGGTGCTGACGCTGACCGCCCTGATTATTCTCACCTCCGGTGTGGTTCCCGATATGCTGGCTCAGGGACAGGAGGGCGTCACGGTTACCCAGGCGGCCTTCTCCGCCTCCTTCGGTTCGCCTGGCGGCGGTTTTATCGCTGTATGCCTGCTGTTTTTCGCCTTTTCGACCATTATCAGCTGGTATTATTACGGCGAGACGAATATTCGTTATCTTTTCGGCTCCCGCCGCGCCGTGCTGGGATATAAGCTGTGCGTGGTAGCCTTTATTTTCGTCGGTAGCCTGTTTCAGGCCAATGTTGTCTGGGCGCTTTCCGACGTATTCAACGGCCTGATGGTGATTCCCAATGTGATCGCTCTGCTGCTGCTTTCGCCGGTGGTGGTCGACATGTGCCGCCGGATGGACCGCCGCTCCCCGAACTGGCGCGGCAGGGCTGAAGAGCCCGCCGGAGGCGGAGAAAACCCGATCCTGTAATTTTGGAAGAAAAAAGGAGAGTCTGTGTTGGAATTTCTGGAACAGTTCCGTTTTCTGTATGACGGCGTTGCCGCCCTGTTTACGGGTGACGGATGGAAAGCTCTGATTATGTTCGCCATTGGCGGTATCCTGATCTATCTGGCGCTGGCCAAAGATTTTGAGCCGGCTCTGCTGATGCCCATGGGTTTCGGCGCCATTCTGGTCAACCTTCCCTTCTCGGGCGCGATTAATCAGGGCGATACCGTGGGAATTATTCAATGGCTGTTTGACGTAGGTATCAAGGCGTCGGAGGCTATGCCTCTGCTTCTGTTTATCGGTATCGGCGCCATGATTGATTTCGGGCCGCTGCTCTCCAATCCGAAGATGCTTCTGTTTGGTGCGGCCGCCCAGTTCGGTATTTTCCTGACAGTATTCCTTGCCTCCTTTTTCTTCCCCTTTCAGGAGGCAGCGGCTATCGGCGTGATCGGCGCGGCAGATGGTCCCACCTCTCTGCTCGTCTCCCAGGTCTTCGGCTCCCAATACATCGGTGCTATCGCTGTAGCCGCCTATTCCTATATGGCGCTGGTCCCCATCATCCAACCGGCGGCTATCCGGCTGGTCACCACCAGACGAGAGCGGCAGATCCGCATGCCGTATAATCCCAAAAAGGTATCCCGCAAAACCCGGATTTTCTTCCCGATTATCACCACCGTCATTGCGGGGCTGGTGGCGCCGGCTTCGGTATCACTGGTGGGCATGCTGATGTTTGGCAACCTGCTGCGGGAATGCCTCAAGCTGGACAGTCTCTCCCAAACCGCGCAGACGACGCTGGCCAATCTGATCACGATTCTTCTCGGCCTGACCATCTCCGCCAGCATGAAGGCCGCCGACTTTGTCCGTGTGGATACGCTGGTCATCATGGCGCTGGGGCTGTTCGCCTTTATTTTTGACACCATCGGCGGCGTCATGCTCGCCAAGCTGATGAACCTTTTCCTGCCCGACGGCAAAAAAATCAATCCCATGGTGGGCGGCGCGGGTATCTCCGCCTTTCCCATGTCGGCGCGGGTGATCCAGAAAATGGCTCTGAAGGAGGACAATCAGAACCATCTGCTCATGCATGCGGTGGGCGCCAACGTGGCCGGACAGATCGGCTCTGTGGTGGCAGGCGGCATCATCCTGACGGTGGTTCCCCAGCTGACCGCCTCCATGGGCCTGGCGTAAAGGAGGATACACAAAATGGATATGCAGTTTCATCTCGATAATATTCTGCCCTCCCTGTGGCTGATGCTGATGGGAATGGTCGGTATTTTTGTGGTCATGGGGATCATTCTTCTGGCCGTCTGCCTGCTCAACCGCTTTGCCGGAGATAAACAGCCGCCGGAAGACGGCTCCGTGAAAGGAACGATAGAATGAATCAGCTGGACAGACCTGCGGCGGGTGAAACCATCGCCGTGATGCATACCTCCCTGGGAGATATTTCCCTTCGTCTGTTCCCGGAGCAGGCGCCGAAGGCCGTAGAAAATTTTATGACCCATGCACAAAACGGCTATTACGACGGCCTGATTTTTCATCGGGTGATCCCCGACTTTATGATTCAGGGCGGCGACCCCGACGGAAACGGCACCGGCGGCGAAAGCATCTGGGGCGACAGCTTTGAGGATGAATTTGATGCCGATCTGCACAACTATCGGGGCGCTCTGTCCATGGCCAACGCTGGGCCGGATACCAACGGTAGCCAGTTTTTTATCGTACAGGCCTCCTCCGTACCGGCACAGATGCTTGACCAGATGGAAGAGCTGCGCGATCAGGGGTTCCCTGCCGAGGCGGCGGAGAACTACCGTCGGGTTGGCGGCACCCCCTGGCTGGATTACCGCCATACCGTGTTTGGTCAGGTGTTTGACGGTATGGAGACTGTTGACGCCATCGCCGGTGTGGAAACCGGGCGGCAGGACAAACCGCTCACTGAGGTACAGATCCGCCGCATCGACATCCAAACGCTTTGAAACATTCCGGAAAGGAAGGGACAGGGATCATGAAAAGAAAACGTCTGTACGCCGCCCTTCTGGCCTGTGCGCTGTGTGCAGGACTTCTGAGCGGCTGTTCCGGGGACAAGACACCGGCAAAAGAGGGAGATAAGGCCATCAACGAGGTGGGAACAGCTTATCCGGATAAGGCGGTCGGTTTCCAGCTGGAGGGACCGGCGGCAGGGGATCAAATCGCCGTACTGCATACCTCCATGGGAGATATCCGTCTGCGCTTTTTCCCGGAGGCCGCCCCAAAAGCGGTGCAGAATTTCACCACCCACGCGCAGAATGGCTATTACAACGGCCTCACCTTCCACCGCATTTTTGACGATTTTATGATTCAGGGGGGCGACCCTGACGGCGATGGTACCGGCGGCGAAAGCATCTGGGGCGGCAGCTTTGAGGACGAGTTTGATCAAAAGCTGCTCAATCTCCGCGGTTCGGTCTCGATGGCAAACTCCGGCGCCAACACCAACGGCAGTCAATTTTTTATCAATCAGGCACGGGCCGCCTCCTTTTCGGGACGGGATACCTATCAGCAGTATGCCGATTCGGCGGAAAGCTATTACCGGGAAAATGAAGAGTCGCTGAAATCCCTGTATGGCACCTGGCAGGAATACTACTATGCGTTCGCCAAACAGAACCAGATGCCTGTCGCTACGGCAATCCCCGATACGGTATGGGAGCTGTACGAGAAAAACGGCGGCAATATCCATCTGGACGGCGCCTGGCGCATTACCGGGGGGCATACCGTCTTCGCCCAGGTATTCGAGGGCATGGAGGTGGTGGACGCCATTGCCGGTGTGAGTACTAATTCCAAGGGGATGCCCAATGAGCCGGTCACTATCACCACCGTCGAAATCACCACCTATTCGGCGGACTGACCAGGAACAACACCTGCCGGAAAGAGGCCCGTTTTTTCGGCACTCTCTCCGACTCTTCTCAGGGAGCGCCCGGCCAGGGTCTCCACATTTCAAAGGATGTCGCGTCCGGCGGGACGCGCCCCGACACCGCCTTTTAATAAGGGGACGAAAATTTTTTGCACAGGATTTTTGGTAAAGCGACTTTTTTACGGCCTGAGGCAGCTGCGAATGCAGCTGCCTTTTTATGGTACACAAAAAAGATTTCCGGCATTGATGTCACGAAGGAAAATGCTCATGGCCATCAGCTGTAAAAAGACCCTAGCGGCGTATTCCTCTGCCAACACACTCAGCGGAAAGAAAAGGGATTCGCCAGACGTACAGTTTTTGTCTCAGCCGCAAATCAAAAAACAGCCGCTTTACGGCGGCGCCTTTCCGATTGTCAGGATAAGATAAAAAGGAGCCCCTTTCGGTTGAATTATGCAATACCCCCCTTCATTTTCGCGTTCCTTAAGCAGAAAAGCTCCTAAAAAAGAATGGGGACATACAATAAAAAAACGGCCGGCATTCGTGATGAATTGCCGGCCGCGGGTCTATGAGTGGTATATGAAAAAGATAGAATGGAACCCTCACGTCCCCCGAAAAAGGTTGGTAGCACTGCGATCCACGTTTACAAGCAAGCAGTGACCTTTTTCGGAACAGGGGATGCAGCGGAATGAGCTCGTCGGTGACTTTCGTAAAAGTCCCTTAACTTATGCTGCTACTGCTTCTTCATTCAAAATAGTGTATGCTGTATAAGACCGGTTATTCTTTCTTCTTCCGATAATACCCAAAGCATATCATTGTAAAAAGGCCGGGAATAACGGCATATCCGGCATTTACTTCTCCATAATTTATCATTACATATCCGCCTCCTGCAAATGTCATAATCAAAAAGATGATTCCCATAATCAATGCTAATTTGCTCATAATTAAACCTCCAATAGCACTGCCCCGAATAGGTGGTATTAGTTTTATTCACCATTTTAATCAGCCATACTTCAATGGATAAGGGGCTTGTAAAAAAGCCGCCGCAAGCTGCATTGCGCTTGCGGCGACGTGTCAACAGATAGCGAAAAAGATGCCCGCTCCGGTGTGGACGGTCCCAATTGGGCAAAGAAAAACCTGCGGTGCAGACTTGCTTACCGCAGGTGTGGCGCGCCAGGAGGGACTCGAACCCCCGACCTTTTGGTTCGTAGCCAAACACTCTATCCAGCTGAGCTACTGGCGCAAATGTCTCTTAATAGACAGCATATTGATTATACGCATCCCGTCCCCTTTTGTCAAGAGAAATTTTTATTCCCCCGCATACCAGGGGGGAGTTGACAATTTTCGTATTGTCGTGTATGCTGATTGCTGTCGTCAAATAGAAAACTGACGGCCTTCCGCCGCCTGTGCGGCGGAAAATGGTGAAAAGAAAGCAAAGGGGTGCCGGTGCAAGGCCGGCTGAGAGGGAGTCCGTTTCGACTCTAAACCCTGTAACCTGATCCGGGTAATGCCGGCGGAGGGATTGCGTGACGGGAAAATTTTTTGATTTTCCCGTAAACCCCTCCACGCAGCGGAGGGGTTTTTTAATGGGCGGACGATGTTCGCTCCCCTTCCGCGGCGCGGTTTGTCTTTTCGCCGCCAAAAGGAAGGGGTAAGGATATGAAAAAAAATTCCGTCGTCCGTCTCACTGAAAGCGGTATCATGCTCGCTTTTGCCATCGTACTCAGTCTGGTCAAGCTGGTCGATCTGCCCTATGGCGGCAGCATTACGCTGTGCAGCATGCTGCCGGTCCTGATCATTGCCTACCGATATGGAACCGCCTGGGGACTGTTCACGGCCAGCGCCTTTGGCGTTCTTCAAATGCTGACCGGCATGAGCAGTGTCCGATACGGTACCAGCTTTCTTTCGGTGAGCGCCATTGTCCTGTTCGACTTTCTTCTCGCTTTTGCCGTGCTGGGGCTGGGCGGCGTCTTCCGCGGTAAAGTCCGCGGACAGGGCGCCGCGCTCATGGCCGGCTCCCTGCTTGCCTGCGTACTGCGTTATCTCTGCCATACGCTGGTGGGCTGTACGGTCTGGGCCGGATTGTCTATCCCGACACAGGATGCTTTGCTGTATTCCCTCGCCTATAACGCCACTTACATGGTTCCGGAGACCATTATCACCCTTCTCGGCGCCTGCTATCTTTCCCGGGTGCTGGACTTCGGCAGTGAAAACATCACCCGCGTCCAGCCGCAGTCGCGCCGCCCTGACCTCCAGGTTCTATTTTCCGGTATTGCCAAAACGCTGCTGGCCGCTGCCGCCGTCTGGGATCTGAAGGAAATTGCCTTCTGCCTCCAGGGAGACGAAGGCTTTGACATCACGGGTATTCAGCAGGTAAACTGGCTTTCAGTTGGAATCGCAACTGCGGCCGCCGCTGCGCTGGCTGCTCTGTTTTTCCTGTTGTGCCGGCGGGTTCCCTCCGACAGCCGCGTCAGCCTCAGCGGTCTGTTTTCCGCACTCCCTTTCCTTGGCGTGGGAGCGGCAGCAGTAGGCGCCGGATTTTTTATCCGCAATATGCTGAACAAGCTGACGCAGGATACAGAGGAGCTTCTTCAGGAGCTGCTCGGCGGCGAGCTGGGCGCCCATGAGGCGGCAAAGGCCTTCACCGACGCTGCCTCCAACCGCTGGCTGTCGATTCTGGTCATCGGCGCAGCGGTGATCGCCGCTCTGGTTCTGGCCGGCCTGCGGTATGCCGCCAGGAAGAAAAGCGCCTGAAAACGGGCCGTGGCGTTTCCCAGGCCGCCTATTCGCCGCCGTGACGGATTTCCGATGCAGACGGAGGAAGGTTCCCATACATTGAAAGAGACAGGCGGAAAACCAGCAGGCAAACAGCAAAAGGCGCAAAACGCTGGCCCCCCCAGGCGACTGTGCCTTATATTTCAAAGGATTTCGCGCCCTGCGGGACGCACCCCCACCGCCCTTTAAAAGGTGGGTGAAAGCTTTTAAAGGAGTTTCTGAGAAACGACCTTTTTGACAGGCTGACGCGCCGGAGATTCATCTCCGGCGCGTGTTTTATCTCTCTTTTAATGGAGGGCGGGCCCCACCATGCGCTCGCCCCCCATATCTCAGAATAGCCCGGCTACAGCGTGTAAATATCTTCTCCCCGCAAAAGCTCAATGCCTCCCTCACGCAGCGCCTCCAATGCACGGTCGTTATCCCGGACACGGAGAATCACACAGGCGCGGCCCTGAGCGCGGGAAATAAAGGCGTACATGTATTCAATATCCACCTCCCGGCTGGTCAGAGCGGCGGCGGCGGCGGCAAAGCCTCCCGGCTGATCGGGAACCCCAATGGCGATGACATTCGTCAGGGAAACGGTCAGGCCGGCGGTGCGCAGGGCCTCCTCCGCTTCGTCGGGCCGGTCCACAATGAGCCGGAGTATACCGAAGCTGGTGGTGTCCGCAATGGAAAGAGCACGGATGTCGATGCCCGCCTTTGCCAAAATGGAGGTAATCTCTCCGAGACGGCCGGACTTGTTCTCAACGAAAACGGAAATCTGTTTGATAAACATATAGCATCCTCCTTCAGCCTGTTGACGCCCGGACGGGCGGGGGAGCCCGGTCTGCCTGCATCGCCCAATACGGCCATGGCAGACCATCGCTCCGTCAACGTCTATATTTTTTCAGGGGAAAAGACGGTGCAGGGGTTAACAGCAGGTAATCCGTTCTGAAACCGGCAGGCCCGGCCTCTACTGAAGCAGGAGCGCATTTTGCAGACGGGCGGCCCGGACGGTATTTTGCAGCAGCATGGAGATGGTCATGGGGCCTACGCCGCCGGGAACCGGCGTGATATAGGCAGCCTTTTCCGCTACCGGAACAAAATCAACGTCGCCGCACAGCTTTCCGTTTTCATCCCGGTTCATGCCCACGTCAACCACTGCCGCACCTGGCTTTACCATATCGGCGGTGACAAATTTCGCCTTTCCCACCGCTGCGACCAGAATATCGGCGCGGGCGCATATTTCTTTCAAATTCTTTGTCCGGGAGTGACAGATAGTGACGGTTCCGTTTTCATGAAGCAGCAGCATGGCCATCGGCTTGCCTACAATATTGCTCCGGCCGATTACCACACAGTCCTTCCCCGCCGGATCAATGCCGGCCACATGGAGCAGCTCCATCACGCCGGCGGGCGTACAGGGAACAAAACTGAAATCCCCGATCAGAATATGGCCCACGTTGGACGCGTGGAAGGCATCCACGTCCTTCAGCGGGGAAATCGCCTCAATCACCGCCTTTTCCTCAAGCGGAGCGGGAAGAGGGAGCTGGCACAGAATACCGTTGATATCACTGCGGCCGTTCAGGCTGGCCACCAGCGCCAGCAGCTCATCCTGAGAGGTATCGGCGGGCAGGGCAAATTCCTCCGAATAGATTCCCACCTCGGCACAGGCTTTCTTTTTATTGTTCACATAAATGCGGGAGGCGGGATCATCCCCTACAATGATAACGGCCAGGCCGGGAACGATCCCCTGTTCCTTCAGGCCGGCCACCTCCTCCTTCAGACGGGCACGCACCGCCGCCGAAGCGGCTTTCCCATCCAGCAACACTGCCATTTGTCATTCCTCGCTTCCCATAAATATAAAGATAAGGGGAAACCGCAGGCGAAAAGGCTCCGCCTGCGGTTCTCTGTTCAGGGATGAGCCTCTGTGGACTCTCCGGTCTCCTCAGTAGATACCTCTGCACGGTTCACGGCTGTTTCTTCGGCATCGGAGGCAGCCTCCGCATCGCCGGAGCTGTCGGCGGATTCCCCGCCCGCCTCCGATTCCAGTTCCGCCAGCCTGTCCTCAAAGGCGGGCAGCTCATCGGGCAGCCGCCGGGAATAGGCGCGCAGAATGAACAGCAGCACCAATCCTCCCAGCACCGACAGCAGCGCCACCACCTGGGAAATACGGATGCCGGTCACACCGAAGTACAGGCTGTCGGTGCGAAGTCCCTCAATAAAAAAGCGCCCGGTACCATACCACATGATGTACAGGGCGAAAATCTCGCCCTTGAAGCGATAGAACCTCCGGGAAAGGAGGTGCAGCAGCGCAAAGCCGAGCAGACACCACAGCGACTCGTACAGAAAGGTGGGATGTACCGGCAGACTGGGGTCGAACAGATTGGTGTTGCCGGTGGCTCCCGATTGAATGATGGAGCCGGTCATGCCCCAGGGCATGGCGGTGTTGCCGCCAAAGGCCTCCTGATTAAAAAAGTTCCCCCAGCGGCCGATGCCCTGCCCGATCAGGAAGCCCAGAGAGGCCAGGTCGAACATCCGCAGGGTATCCACCTTGCGCAGACGGCACATCCACAGAGCGGTCAGGAAGGCAAAAATTACTCCGCCGTAGATGGCCAGGCCGCCGTCCCATATGGCAAATATTTCCCCCGGCTTCGACCAGTCGAAGCCGCCGTAAAACACCACATAATACAGCCGGGCGCCGATAAAGGCGAACAGGGCCGAAACCAGCACCACATCAATCATGCGGTCGGCGTCAAGCCGGAAGGTCTTTGCCCGGCGGAAGGCATACACCATCGCCAGCAGAAAGCCTGCAGCGATAATCAGCCCATACCAGCGGATGGAAAAATCAACCCCAAACAGAGAAAAATGGAACAGCTCCGGATTCACATGAAAGGTCCAGCCCAAGCGGGGGAAAGAGATGGTCTCCATAAGAGCCTCCTTAATCGGCCGGGACACCGCCGCCGGCCCGCAGATGAATATGTAGGACGGGATACCCGGTCCCGTCATACCGGCCGGACAATGGAAAGCACCGAGCAGGTGTCGTGAAAATCGCTCTCCAGCCGTTCTGTCACCCATTGTACCCCAAGAGCGGCCATTTCGTCAATAAGGGCAAAGGGCTCCCGTCCGTTGAAGCAATCGGAAATACGGGCATCGGCGCAGTTTTCCACATCGTTGAGTCCCGCTACCATCCGTCCGTATACCGCCCGTCGGGCCGCTTCAAAATCGGAGGTGGCGACTCCCTCCCGGCGCAGACGGGCGATTTCCTCCCGGATTTCCTCACAAACGCGGTCGGGGTCGGCGGACTCACCGGCGAAAAGCCAGGCCGCGTAGCCGGGGCCGTCGAACAGATCCGCTCCAAAGGAAGAATTGATCAGTCCCTTCGCCATCAGGCGCGCGTACAGGGGCGAGGCCCTGCCCGCCAGCAGCTCGCACAGCACCGCCGCACCCGCCAGCTCAGCGGGCGTCTGTAACCGCCCGGCCTCCCGCTCGGGGATCGCTTTTTTATAGCCAAAATAGAACAGAGGGGCCGCGACCGGCATAGCCTCTTCAATGCGGTCCTGCGCCACGGCCTCGGGCTCCGCCAGCGCGGGGACAGGCGGGGTTCGCAGCACCGCCGCTCCCCTGTCCGCACTTCCGTCGGTCCCCAGCACGCGGTCCGCCACAGCCAGCACCCTTTCCACTGTCACATCGCCTGCCACGGCCAGCGCCATATTGTGCAGGTCGTAATAGGTGTGATAGCAGTCATATAGCAGCTCCGGCGTGATGTGAGCAATGGATTCCACTGTCCCGCCGATGTCGACGCGGACCGGATGCCGTGTATACAGCGCCCGCAGCAGATTGAAAAGGCAGCGGCGGCCGGGATTATCGTCCAGCATGCGGATTTCCTGCCCGATGATGCCCTGCTCCTTCTGCACCGTCTCCTCGGTAAAATAGGGGTGACGGACAAAATCCAGCAGAATTTCCAGATTGTCCTCCAGCTGGTCGGTGCAGGTGAACAGATAGGCCGTATGGTCAAAGCTGGTGTAGGCGTTGGCTGACGCGCCGGTGGCCGCATAGCGGGCGAAGGCGTCGCCGTCCTCGCTCTCAAACAGCTTGTGCTCCAGATAATGGGCGATTCCCTCCGGCACCGGCGTCGCCTTTCCCTGCCCGTTCAGGCAAAAGGTATCAATTGATCCGTACCGGGTGGCAAACGCGGCGTATCCGGAGCGGTAGCCCGGCTTGGGACAGACAAAGATTGTCAGCCCCGACGGATGGTCGACCCGGTGACAGACCTCACCGGTCCGTTCATGCTGGTAAGTGATGACATTCATATCGTTCCCCCTCTCTGATAACAGCTGGCCGGGCTCACGCCGGGGAATCCTCACCCGCCAGCAGATAAACCGTATCCGGCCGCAGACTCCGGGCGGCCGCCTGCACCTGTTCGGGCGTGACGGCGGCGACCTGCGCGGCCGCTCCGTCCGGCGAAAGAGGCGTCTCCCGGTTCGCCTGTCCGAGATACCAGCCGGCCAGGGTGGATTGCAAATCGCCCAGCGTCGCCATCTGGCTGACGACGCTGCGCCGCGCCGCCTCCAGCTCTTCTTCGGTAAAATCGCCGCAGCGGACCCGCTCCAGCTGGCGCAGGATCTCTTCCTCCGCCCGGCCGGCGTTCGCCTCCTCCACGCCGCTGTCCACCAGCAGAACCCCCTTATGCCGGTCCACACTCGACGCACAGTAGTAGCACAGGCTGAGCTTTTCCCGCACATGACGAAACAGAAGGGAATGCGGGGTGCCGCCCAGCAGGGCGTTCATCAGGCGCAGGGCCGCGACCTCCTCCGCGCCAGAGCGGGATTCTGCCGCCGGTGTGATAAAGCTCATCACCAGCTTGGCCTGCGCCAGCTCCATCCGTTCCGTCACCCGGCGGACCTCCGCCTTCCCGCGGGGAGCGGGCACCGGCTTCAGCGGCAGGGGAGAGCGGGCGGAAACCTGTGCCAGTCCCTGACGAAAGGCGTCCGCAGCGGCGGCGCCGGCGCCGCTCTGGGAAAGCAGAAGCAAGCGGGCCTGCTCCATGGTTTCGCGCCAGACGGCCGTCATGCGTTCGGGTGTGAGCGCCGCTGCCTGCTCTGCCCGACCATAGCGGTCAACCGCAAAAGCCTCTCCCTCGCAGGTCAGCTCTTCACAGCGGCGGCGGGCATAGCGGCGCTTGTCGTTGATCTCCGACTCGATCCGCTCGACCAGCATCCGGCGCTCCTGCTCCACATCGGCGGTGCGGAACCGTCCGTTTTCCAGCGCGGGTTCAAACAGCATAGAGCGCAGCAGAGCAGCGCATTCCGCCGTTATCGCCTCCCGGTCCAGGGTGAAGCGGTCGTCCAGCGAAACGGCGGTGAGCACCAACGCCTGTGTTTCACCCAGACGGGTCACCTCCGCACTCACACGCGCGCCGTACAGCTCGTTCAGCCGCCGGTTCAGGGAGGTAAAATCGGGATAGGCCGCACAGCTCCGGCACAGCAGGAACGGGAGCAGGGCGCGGGAGGAGGCCTCCTCCTCCGACAGCGGCAGCAGCAGGGCGGCAGTCAGGCGGGCGGTTTTGAAACGGTCCGCCGGCAGGGACAGGGCGCGGGCGCCTGCCGCCAGCGGTTCAAAGCAGGGGGAATCGGTCAAGAAAAGCCCTCCTTCATCATCTCAGTGGGATCGTGGGGGAGACAGAATTTTCCATTCACTTTCAGTATAGCAAATCCACAGCCGTTTCACAATGCCTGCGGCGGATTTGCGGGAAAAAACACCTCCGCCCGATGCTCCCCGCCATCCAGAGGAATCCAGCCGGCCGTTTTGCCGTCCACCAGCAGCCGCGCCGTCTCCGCCCGCCGAACGGTGAGCTGCAGGCGGGTGCCGCGCAGGATCATACTCAGCGTAAAGCCCTCCCAGCCGGCGGGCAGACAGGGAGAAAGGGTCAGGCGGTCCCCCTGCGGAATCAGCCCCAGCAGCTCACGCAGGACGGCGATATACACCCAGCCCGCCGAGCCCGTGTACCAGGTCCAGCCCACTCGGCCGGGACATTCCTCATTGGCATACACGTCGCCCGCCAGCACATAGGGCTCACCGCCGTAGCGCGCCCATGCGCCGCCGGAGGCATCGGAGTGGGCGTATTTGTTCACCGGATTGAGCAGCCGAAGCAGCTGCACCCCCTCTTCCGCCCGCCCGCTCCGCAGGAAGGCGATGGCCAGCCAGGCGGCGGCGTGGGTATACTGTCCGCCGTTCTCTCTCACGCCCGGAGGATAGGCGGCGATATACCCGACCGGCTTTTCCGGCCGGTCAAAGGGCGGTGTGAACAGACGCACCACCCCCAGCTCCTCGTCCGCCAGCTCCTTCCGGGCCGTGTCGAGGGCCGCGGTAGCGCGCCCGGGGTCCAGGCCGGACAGCACGGCAAAGGATTGGGTCAGGCTGTCCAGCGCGCAGGCCGGATCCCCCTTTTTTCCCAGCGGCGTGCCGTCATCAAAGAAGGCCCGCCAATACCGGTCGTTGTCAAAGCAGGCCTCCGCCGCCTCACGGTATCCGCTGGCAGCCCGGCGGAACAGGGCGGCGCGGCGTTCGTCCCCCCGCTCCTCCGCCAGCCGGGCATACCGGTCCAGTGTGAGGGCGAGAAACATTCCCAGCCACACGCTTTCTCCCTGACCTCCGGCGCCGAGCTGGCTGAAGCCGTCGTTCCAGTCCCCGCTGCCGATGAGCGGCAGCCGGTGGGGGCCTTCGGTACAGGCGCGCTCCAGGGCCCGCGCGCCGTGCTCATAAAGGGAGTCCCTCTGTTCGACAGCCGCCGGTTCAAAATAGCGGTCGCCCTCGTCCTCCCGCAGCGGCTCGCCGCGAAGCCAGCCCACCGGTGTATCCGCGAAGGCGCGGTCTCCGGTAAAGGAGACATATTCCGCCAGCACATAGGGCAGCCACACCATATCGTCGGAGCAGCGGGTACGCACCCCCCGCGGTCCCCGGCCGGGCAGGCGATGCCACCAGTGCAGCACATCCCCCTCCTCAAACTGGACCGCAGCGCAGCGCAGGAGCTGGCGGCGGGTGAGCGCAGGATTGATCCACAGCGCGGCGAGGGAATCCTGAAGCTGGTCGCGGAACCCCCACGCCCCGCCGCTCTGATAAAACCCGGTGCGCGCATAAATCCGGCAATCGACCACCTGACGCGGCAGCCAGGCGCACAGTGCATTGAGCTCCCGGTCGGGGGTGGTTACCGCCGGCACAAGCGCGGCTTCTTCCCGCAGCAGCTCCTCCGCCAGAGCGGGAAGCCGCCGGGCAGCCTCCTCACAGGCGGCAAAGCCCAGAACAAAGGTTACTCGCTCCTTCCGGCGCGGCGGCAGGCGGCGGCGAACCAGCACGGCCGCGCAGGGGTCTGGCAGCGGGGCGAGGGTTCCTGTCCCCCATTTGCCCGACAGAAATCCGCCCCGGTCGCAGTCACAGTCGTCCGCACCGCCCAACGCGGTCAGCAGCATGTGTCCCCGCACGGCCGCAAAGGGATTGCGGAGATACAGGGCGCCGTTCTCCCATCGGGAGGCTACATGGCGCGCCGCGCTCCGATCCACACCCAGCACCGGTTCGGTATAATACACCGCTTCCACCTCCCGCTCCTCTTCCTCCAGAGTACCGACATTCTCCAGCTCCAGTTCAATCAGCTTGAGCATTCCCCGCCGCGGTACCCGGATGGTGACCTGCACCCGCAGCGCACCGGCCCGGCCCTCATAGCGGGCGAAGCCCTCTCCAAAGGTGACGCGCGCGCCCCACAGCAGATCATAAACACGGCCCGCCGTCCGCAGCAGCAGCATCTCCCCCCGATTGTCCGAAGCGGTATCGTTATACCAGGGGGTCAGACGGTTTTCCCGCGCATTGATCGCCCAGGAAAAACCCGCAGCCCGGTCGGAGACCAGGGTGCCAAAGGTCGGATTGGCCAGCACATGGCACCAGGGCAGGCGGGGGGCCTCCCCCTCCAGCGTAAAGTCGCCGGAGGCAAAACGGCCGCCGTGAACAGACAGCTCCCCGTGAGCGCCGGCGGCGGGGCCGTCCGGCTTTTCCACCGGCCCTATTTCAACCGGGACATAATCCACCGGGGGAGGGGCCGCGCGCTGGAGATCACGGGCGCCGTTATGCGCGCAAACCGCCGTGAGAAGGGCAAGGGCCTCCTCTCCATGGATGGAGAGATTGACCGGATGGATGCCTCCGCGTGCGCCCAGAAGGCTGTCGCACCGCGCAGAGCGGGCCGCCTCCCGGATGCCGTCCAGCACCGGAGAGTCGTAGTCTCCCCCTTCCCGGAAGGCGATTACCAGCTCGGTGGAAACCCCACCCAGCCGCAGAGAACGATGAAGGCGCATATACGGCTCCGCGCGTGAGGCGTCGGCCGCATTGTGGATTTCAATGAAGAGCAGGGGGAAATCCCCCGATATTCCAAGCGCCCACAGCGCCGTCTGCCCCTTTGTATTTTCCCGGGCGGCGGCCGCCCATTCCCGCGACATGCGGGGCGGATAGAAGAGATCGGGCAGGATTGCCGCGGCCAGCTGGGCCTCCACGCCGCCGAAGGGACTGCGGGCGGCCCGCCCAACTGTCAGCGGGCCCTCCCGGCGGATTTCAATCAGGCGGGTGGCGGCCTCGCTTTCGGTAGGAGCCGCCGTCAGCGCAAGGGTGACCAGCCGCTGGGAACGAGGGGGAAGCTCCACCGTCAGCCGGATGGCCGCCGCCCCGTCGGGAATGCCCCGCCCCCGGCTGGAAAAGGGGCGGCCGCTCCCCGCCGTCAGTGAAACAATTCCCTCTGGCCGGGTGAGCAGGGCTTCCCGCGATACCTCGTATTCAAATCCGCCGCCGTCCAGAAGCCCCACCGCCAGGCAGACCGGCGGTTCCCCCTCCCGGCCGCGCCGGGTCAGGAAGAGCGCACCTGCCGCTTCATCCCGGCGGGCGGACAGAAACAGGCGGGAAAAGGCGGGGTGCGCCTGTGCATCCTCCCGCCGGGCGAGACAGGGCTCAAAATAAAAAAGCACACGAACGCTCAAACGGCGTCCCGATTTGTTTTTAAGCACCACCTGCCGCTGTTCGCAGGGCAGACGGGGATGAACCATCACCCGCAGGCCGGTTTCCAGCGCACCCCGGTCGGCGAAAAAGGCCGCGTAGCCCTCTCCGAACTCCGCCCGCCGCTGCGTCGTCCCGTCACCGTAGTCGGGAGCTCTGGTAAGGGAAAACGCCCCCTCACCGCCGTCCACCACGGTAAAAATCCCCTGCGGACGGCGCAGCAGATCCCCGCTGTGCATGTGGATATCCAGTCCGCGGCAAACCGAAATCCCCGCGCCGGAGTCGGTGACAGCCAGCGACCACTCGCTGCCCGAAAGCAGCTGCATACGGGGGGTTCGGGGATTGATGACCGGGATCTCCTCCGCCGCCGGGCGGGAACGCCCCGGCCGTTCAGGAACGGAGCGCTCCTGCGCCCCGCTGAAGACAGCTCCGCTCTCCGGCGCCCGCTCATGCAGCAGCTCCTCCGCCCGCGCCATGGCGGGATCACGGAGAAAGAGACGGACAAAGCGGTCTTCCATCGCCGCGTTGGCGCAGGCTACCATGCTCATTCCCACATGATGGGCCATATAGCTGCGCACGATTGAAAAACCGCCGCGCGGGGTGCGGTCGGGGGTGAAATCTGCCGCTTCATAAAAGCCGCAGCGGCCGGTCATCCCCCGGCGCTCCAGCCGGGACAGATTGCGCAGGGCGGCCTCCGGATCGGTGGTCAGGGTCAGAAAGGTGGAATAGGGGGAGACCACCAGCTCGCTGCCCAGCCCCCGCTTGAGGGCCAGACGCGGTACGCCGTGTGCCTTATACTGATAGCTGAGGTTGCTGTCAAAGGCATAAAAGCCGCTTTCGCTGATGCCCCACGGCACACCACGGGGAGGCCGCCGCCGCTGGCAGTGAAGGCAGAAGCGCAGCGCCTCATCACTCATGGAACCCTCCTGCGCCGGCAGTAGCAGGCGCGGCATAAAATACTCGAACATGGTACCAGTCCAGGAGACCGGACCCACATACCGGCCCGAGCGGGCCAATGTGCGCCCCAGTGCACCCCAGTGCTTTTTGGGTATGGCACGGGTGGCGATGGCAAAATAGCCGGTCAGACGGCTCTCGCTCATCAGCAGGTCATAATAGGAGGGACTGACCTCTCCTGTATCGGGGTCCAGACCGATATGAAACAGAGCGCGCCGGGGATTATACAGCGGGGCAAGCTCCAGCTGTTCGTTGAGCAGGCGAATTCTCTCCGCCAGCTGAAAGGCGGGGCTGCTGCTTCCCTCCGACAGCTCCAGTACAGCCTGCCGCAGCGCCACGAGACAGCAGGCGAGATTGCCGCTGTCCACGGTGGAGATATAGCGGGGAGAGAGGGGATGCAGGGTGCGGGTATCGTACCAGTTGTAAAGATTCCCTTTCCACTTTTCCAGCCGCTCCAGTGTTCGGACAGTCCGCTCTGTCCGCAGAAGAAAACCTTCGTTGTCGATAAAGCCGAAATCCCTTGCCGCCGCGATACACAGAAGATACATGCCGATATTGGTGGGGGAGGTGCGGTGGGCAACCCGCCACACCGGCGATTCCTGAAGGTTGTCCGGGGGCAGATAGTGATCCTCCGCTCCGCACAGCTCCTCGTAAAACCGCCACATGGCGGCGGCATAGGCGCTGACCCTCTCCTTTTCCGCGGGGGAAAGGGCGCGCCGCTCCAATACCTTCGGCGGCCGGCCGGAAAAAAGCGCGAGCGGAATGAGCAGCAGGAACAGAATACCAGCCAGCCGCGTCAGACCGGCCCCGGTCAGGATCAGCAGCGCCGCCGCCGGCAGAACGTACCAGAAGCGCCGCAGGGCTAACCCCAACGTATTCCGGCCGCCCTCGGCATCCGCCGCCGTTACCCATTGAAGAAGGCGGCGGCGGGATTTCAGCCGCCAGAGAGCACGGGCGGCAGCGTCCGCACCGGTCCACGCCTGCGCGGGCAGCATCACCAGCTGATAGGCGGCCCGTGTGAAGGCGCTCAGCGCCCGCGGCAGCGTGCGGGAATAGTAGCGGCCGGTCAGCGTCAGCATTCCGCCGTGAAGGAGGGACAGCAGGGCAGCCAGCACCTCCCCGGCCATGGCGGACAGCAGGGCCGCCGCCGCCAGCACCTGTCCCGCCGTACCGGCAAACAGAGGGGAGAGCAGCAGACACAGAAGGGCGGCTGCTGGAGTCAGGGAGCGGCGCAGATTGTCCAGCAGCTTCCATTTATCCAGCCGCCGGAGGGGAAGGAGGCGGTTAAAAAGAAAGGGGGCATTTTGCCAGTCCCCCCGTACCCAGCGGTGCAGACGGGTCAGCCAGCTGCCCATCCGGTCGGGGACGCCGTCGGTCATTTCCACGTCCCCCACCAGTCCGGCGCGGAGCAGGCATCCCTCCAGAATATCGTGGCTCAGCACCTGTTCGGGCGGAAAGGGGGTCTGGAGGGTTCGCTCGAAGGCGCGCAGGTCGATCAGTCCCTTGCCTGCAAAAATTCCCGACGCAAAGCCGTCCATGTACAGCTCTCCCGCTGGTACATCATAGGGGGTAACCCCTCCCGCCCCCGCCATGGCGGAGGAAAAGGGGGTTCTTCCTGCGCTGACCAGCTCCGGACTCATGCGGGGAGTCAGCACCCCATAGCCCTGCGATACCCGGCCGCGCTTTTCGTCCCAGACCGGCTGGTTCAGAGGGTGGAGGGCGACGCCCACCAACCGGGCCGCTGTATCCATTAACATCCCGGTATCCGCGTCCAGCGCAATCAGATACCGCGCGCGGCGCAACGCCTGTCCATCTCCCACAAAGGACAGAAAGCGGTTCTCTCCGCCGCAGATAAATCGGGTCAGCTCCGCAATAGCGCCGCGCTTGCGCTCCCGCCCGGTATAGGAACGCATGGTTTCACTGTATTCCCTGGGGCGCACAGCCAGCACAAAGGCGTTCCCCATTCGCTGATTCAGACGGCGGATTTCCCGCTCCATAGCATTGATATCGGCGGAATCCCGTGGCAGGGAGGGGTAATCCGCTCCCCGCAGATCGGCCAGCAGACATACCTGTACCGCGCCCTGCCCGTTCCCATTGTACAGGCGGGCCAGACGGGCGGCGGTCTCTCCCGCTTTGGCGGCGGGCGGCAGCAGGGTGGAGACCGCGATAACGGTGCGCCCCTCTTCAGGGATCACGCCTTCCAGCTCCAGCCGCGGCAGGCGCAGAGGCGGAAGATGCTTGAGAACGACGTGCTCCAGCAAAGGCCGCAGAATTTCCCACAGCGGCAGATAAAGAAGCAGGGCGGCGGCCGGCGCCTGCAGCCATACCGCCAGCGTCAAAGAGACCGCCGCAGGGAGCAGTGCCTCGGCCAGCAGCAGCGTCCTTCCGCGCCACCGCCGTTTTTCGCGGTCATCAGGCAGATAGGCCCCCACATGCTGGCCAGGAAGAGCGGCAGCCTGTGACGCTTTCTCCACCAGAGAGGCCGCCACCGATGCCTCGCTGATTCGTTCCCTTTGAGCCAGAGCGGCCACACGCCGGCGGTAACCGGCACGGGAGAGCTCATCCATACGGGAATAAATGCCGGAAGGATCATCGGATAAAATCCGTTCAACAATACTGTGCCGTTCGGTCAGTCCGGCAAAATCAATATCCGCCGCCGTGCGCAGGCCGTTTACTGCCCGCGACAGACGCCGCGCCGCCTCCTCACCCTCCGGCGGAAATCCGTCTCCGGTCGGGCGGCAGGCCCTGGCAGCCAGCACGATCAGCGCCGCCCGCAGACAGAGAGACAGCTGATCCAGCTCGAAAACGGTCAGCGGCCGGTGCTGGCGGGCGGCTTCCATCAGTTCATCCCAGCCCTCCCGGTCCGGAATCCCCTTCTCCTCCGCCAGCTTCAGACACAGGCTGAAAACCGCCGGTCGGCGGTTTTCAGCGGGCAGACGGTCACTGGTCTTCAGTCCGTCCAGCACGCCTTCTCCCTCCCGCGCCAGCAGATGGTAATTATCCAGCAGCCACTCCCGCGCCGTACCGGCCATGGGCTGGTCGTCCTGCTCTCCGCTCCCCGACACCAGCAAATGCTCATACGTCCGGCGCAGCACCCTCAGACAGCGGCGCACCTCCCTCCGAAGGGGACGGAGAGAGGCAGGATCATATGGTTCGGCAATATAGGTGCGGGCCAGCGCCTGATAATAGGCGCCAGCGATTCGCTCCTCCGCTGCCGGGTTTTCAAAAGCCTTTTCACTTGTTGAAGACATATCGGATACCACCCTGTACAACGAATGGTTTTTCGGGCAGGACCACAGCCTTTCCGTTGTTTTCCCTGTCCCTCCGTTACCGGCCAGCAGAGAAAGCAGGCGTGGGGCATAGAAACCCTGCTCTGATCGTTGTACAGGGTATTTTCCCCAATTCAGGGCAAAAAATACAGCCCGCCTTATGATGGGGGGCAGACAAACCAAGATCCGGAGGGGACATTCAAGGATGTCCCCTCCGGATCTTGGTTTGTCCATTGTCTTCGCGGCTCGTCGGAATTCTTTGGTGAAATTTCCAAACGGGGGAGTTGCTTTTACAGATAACGCTCCGATAAGCGGAGCTCTCCCTTCGGCAGCTTCGACATCAATGCGGCCCCATCGGATAGGGCTATCCTCCCTTTTGCCCTCTGCGTTGATGGAAGCCCAATTTTCTGATTTTTCGTCAAAATAGTTATATATGCGGACAGTTATTCAAGGACGGATAACTGCCCGATAAACCGGAAATTTCCGATTATTTCTACACCAGCCCATTGATAACCGCTTCCGTTAATTTCAACGCTTCGGTAATGCTAGACGCAATATAATATATAAAATCCGGGTCATGCACATAACAAATGATTTGTGCCACGGTTCCTTTAGGGCTTGGATCATAGTCTAACATGAGATAAAGAGAACCCGCATACTCCGCAAAAGGAAACCAACGTTCGCAAAATAAATACGGCTTTATGCGTTCATCTAATTGCTGTATTTGTTTTTCATCAATCACATCTGGAAACGCAATCATCCTGCGGTTTTCGTTTTGAAAGTAAGATTTTATTTTGCTCATTTCCTGTAATGATAACAAACGATACCCACGGTAAAAGCCTTCCTGCGGCCATAATAAACTTACATATCCAGAGCCGTTTTTATACCTGTATACACGCCTGAAATCTTCTGGTAATTTTATTTGAAATTGCTGCTCAAAGGCGTTTAATTGTTCTTCTGATGCTCCCTGAATGGCAAAATATCCGTCTATATCTTCCTGCTCAGCTTCCTCATCGGTTAACTCCTCGGCATTCTCAAGGAACAGCTGTTCATTTCTTTTGATAATATTTAAAATACTATCCATTTTATTAATCTCCCCAAATCTGCTTTTATTGATTTAATGGTACTTACCGGCTTTCACACAAGATGTAAATTGGTAAAATTGCCAAAAATATTATCCATCAACACGAAAGGTAAAAAGGGAGGATTCCTCTGATTTTATCGTCATCCGTTTCAGGAGTCGGTGTGCAATAAAATAACACCCCGGTCCGTCGGCGCTTTTTCAGAGGTGCAGGAGATTCTGTCAGACAGGAAAAAAGCGCCGCGCTTTGCTCTTTCTCTCCACCTGGGGCCCGTCCCGGTCAGTCGAAGACAGGAGCGCTATATGGATCCCTCGTTCCCCTTCTCCGAATCTGTCCCCTTTTGGCGAAAAATAATCCAACGGCTGAAAAAATAATTCATCACCATCACGACCACATTGGCGGCCACCTTGGCGGCCGCCTCGTTGACATGAATGACATTGACCATCAAAACCATACACGCCACATCCACCACATAGGAAAAAATCCGTGCGCCGACAAACAGACCGAATTCCCTCAGCGCCGCCTTCCGGCTGCCGGTCCGGCTCTGAAAAACAAACAGCTTATTGACCACATAAGCAAACAGCACCGACACCACCCAGGCGATGCTGTTGTTGAGGGTGGTCAGCAGCGCCTGTGAGCTGCCGAAAGCGGCAGCTGCCGCCAGATAAACGGCAATATTGACCAGCGTGGTCAGCGCGCCGAAAACGACATAGCTGACCGTCTCCCGATTGACAACACGGGGGAAACGGCGCAGCAGCCAGAAGAAAAGCGCCAGTCCCCCCGCTGCACACAGCGCTCCCGCGCCCGCCCAAAGCCAGCCGGGCAGATCCAATGCCCGTCCCGTCAAAGGCGGCAGAAGCAGCCGGTTCAGCGCTGCCCAGCTCCATGCGCCCCCCAACGCCAGCAGGGTGGGACGTGCCACAGCAGCCGGCTGGCTGTCACGCAGGCGCGACGCCGTCCAGATCAGCAGACTCAGCAGACCGTATCCAACGGCCAGGCAGGCAGGCCCTGCCAGCCGCTCCAGCAGGCATGTTGTGCCAGCGGACAGCGGCGACCCGGTCACCGCCTCGCACACAAACCGGACGGCCGCTGTAACCGCCGCCAGTCCCCCCACTGCCGTCCGTTCCGACAGCAGGGACGCCAGCAACAGCAGCAGGGCCGTCAGTACTGCCCCTGCTCCCGTCAGGTAAATGGCATAATGACGGTTTTTTGACGCGGTTATTTCCCGGTCCATCGGTTTTCTCCTTATACAAAAGGTGGTTTTATAAAGCACTATACGAATTGTATAACGCTTATTCTTCTATATGTATAAATCCAAGATTTATCAACGCAGAGGAAACTCCTGATTCTACCAGGGTTCCCGTCACAAAATCAGCGGAGGCCTTCACCTCCTCCGGTGCGTTGCCCATGGCGATGCCAATCCCTGCAAAGGAGAGCATATCCCTGTCGTTGCCGCTGTCGCCAAAGGCAACGCTGTCCTCCCGCGCCAGTCCCACCGCTGCCAGCAGACGGCGCATCCCGTCGGATTTACAGCAGCCGGCAGGAACCGCCTCTGCATATCCCAGATTGGGAATCAGGGTGAGATCAGGGGCCAGCAGTTCAGCAGCTCCGGGCCGCAGCTCGCCAAAGAGGGAGAGCTTGTTGACTGTCACGCCCCGGGCCAGCCGGTCGAAATCCTCCGGCGAACGGATCACCGGCCAGTCAAACCCGGCGTATCCCTCCATCCCCAACAGGAGCATTTCCCGCTCTCCCTCAAAAATGCAGGGCTGTCCGAGTGCCAGAAAAGCCTCCGCCAGCCGGCGGCACAGAGCAGGGGACACCTGCCGCCGGTAGAGCAGCCGGTCCCCCAGCGTGATATGGGAGCCGGCGCCGGCCACTATACCATCAAAGCCGAGAGCCAGCACCGGCTCATACAGATAGCCGGTGGTACGGCCGGTACACAAAATCCGCAGCTGCCCTGCCTCCCTCAGAAGCTCCAGCGCCCGTCGGTCGGCAGAGGAAACCGGGCCGTTGTGGATAGCCAGTGTCCCGTCCAGATCGAAAAAAAACGCCCGCCGCTTCATGGCTGTTCCTCCAGCAGACGGCAGGCGTTGCCGCCCAGTATGGCGGCCTGTTCCACCGCCGAAAAGCCGTATTCCTCCAAAAAGCGGACCGCCGCCTCAAGGGATTCCTGCTGATCCGCCCAGGGGGAATCGGTGCCGAAAAGGACATTTTCCACCCCCGCCAGCCGGATCAGACGGGCAAACCGTTCCCATTCCTCTGGATGGTTGGGCAGGCAGAAGCTGGTGTCCAGCATCACCTTCAGCTCGGGAAGCGCCTCCTCCACCTGTTCCCATATCCGGTAACCGCCCATATGCGCCAGCACCAGCCGTGCGTCGGGCACCGCCTGACGCAGCCGCCGGACACGTGCCGGGGTACAGCGGGCCGGGGGCGCCATCCCAATATCCTGGCCTGCATGAAATACAACGGTTAGATCCAGGGCTGCCGCCTCCCGCACCACGGCGACAATTTCAGGGTCGTCGGCAAAACAGTCCTGATACTCGGGATGGAGCTTGATACCCTTCAGCCCCAGCTCCCGGATCCGGTGCAGCTCTTCGCGAAAGGCAGGATTCCGGGGATGAACGCTCCCAAAGGAGCGCAGGCCCGGCATCCGGTCTACCTGCGCGGCAAAATCGTTGAGGGTGGGGGAGGGGCGGGAGGAGGTGGCAATCGGCAGCACCAGTGACAGGCCGATCCCCGCCTTTTTCTGGGAGGCGGTCAGCCCCGCAGCCGTCGCATCAGTATGTGCCCTTGTCTCACCGTACAGCGACGCATACGCCCTGGTATTCTCCAGCAGCTGATGCAACGCCCGTTTCGCCATGGCGTCGGGGAACAGGTGGGTATGAAAATCGACGATCAAGAACGGTTCTCCTTCCATCGGGTCTCCGGTTATTTCAGGGCGGAAAAATCGTAGCTGCCGCTTGCATGATACAGGATAAAAGAGACATCCTCCCCGCCGAACTCGGTCAGGGCCCGCAGTTCCTCCCGGATCTGGTCGGTCCCGTAATCATATGCCTGCAGCCAGGGACAGACAAAGGGCGTCTGCGCGCTCTGGAGCAGCCGCAGGCGCAAATCAACCTGCCGCATGGATAGCCGGATGGCGTCAAAGGGCTGCCCGGCAGGGGAGCTCAGACGTTCCTCTCCCACCGTCAGGGTATTACCCAGCGTAGAGGGGCACAGGTTGGGGCACATCCCCGCCGCGCCGAAGGTCAGGGGGTTGCCGCCAAAGGGGGCGGTCTCGTCGCTGAAGGCGGCCAGTCCCGGCATCGACAGCATCACCGTACAGCTTCCGTCGGCGTTCACCGCGCCGGTCAGATCGCTGATAAACCGGGAGAGCACGGCATCCTTTGACAGAGAGGTCAGCTCCCCATTGCCGTAGTAGGCCTGCGAGGTCTGGTTGGGGAACTGTACCCCATCCAGAATCAGTCCGGTGACACCGATGGCCTTCAGCTCCTCTGCCAGCCCGATAATATACCGGTGCGCCTCCGGGGAATAGGGGTTGAGCCACGGCTTTCCTCCTGCCTCCCGGCTGTTGTCAAGCCACATCCAGCCCGGCTGGCCCTGCAGACCGATGCGAGCAGCCGTAAGGCCAGAGGGGGCCGTGCGGTCACGGAAGGCGAACAGACGAGGAACCGGCGTGATTCCATTCTCCTTCATCCGCTGGATCAGATTGGTAAGCTCCTCCACGCTGACGGCATCCTCCGCCACGGCGCCAGCTGTCTGTGCGTCCCCGGTGGCGGAGCGATAATGCAGTGCACCGTTTTCATCCTTGAGATCAAAAACGACCGCGTTAAAGCCGGCGGACGACGCCTCTCCCAACAGGGTATCCAGGGCAGAGGCCTGCTTCAGTGCCGACACAGGCAGATAAAAGGCGCGAATTCCCTTGCCGCTGGCGATAACGGCGCCGCCATCGGGCGCCGGAGCCGGGTCGGTGGGTTCAGGCTCAGTCGGCTGTGTGGCATTGTCCGGCGCGGGATCAGTTCCCTCACCGGCAGGGACGGTTGAGCCGGTGGAGGAAGAGGGTTCCCCCTCTACAGAAGGGCCGGCAGCATGTTCGGTCAGATATTTGGCAGAAAAAAAGCCCACTGTCACCAATATTGCACACAGAACACACCAGACGACCACCTTGATCGGTCCGGTCCTCTTTTTATGAAAAACAGTGGGTCCGCGCCGTTTGATTTTCTGGGGCATCCCCCATCCCTCCTGTCTGTACTGCGGCGGACGGTGCCGCGGCTCCCATCCGAAGCGGTCGATGGCAGTATTGGCAAAACCGTCCCCATTTATTTTCCCTGGATAAAGAAACCCTGTCCGGGCCGCGCAGGCGGAATCTCAGACAAAAGAAACCCCACTGGTAAAGCCCATCACGGCCAGCGCGAGAATTCCAAGATAAACGAGAGATAGCGGCATTCCGCGGAAGGCCTGGGGAACATCGGGATTATCCGCCTTTTCCCGTGCTTCGGCGGTGAGGACGGAAAGGAGAAAAAAGCCGAAGGTGCTTCCCAGCGAAAGACCAATCGCCCCCGGCAGGGAGAGCGCAAACTGGTGATTAACCACCAGAGCCACCCCCACTACCATATTGTTCAGCGCAGCCAGCGGAAGCATCCGGCGCAGGCGGCGATAAAGCGGCGGCAGCTTCTTTTTGAGAAGCAGGGAGGCCCCAATATAAAGCCCTGCCGCAATCGCCACCATGATCAGCGGCCGGAACAGCTTGGAAATCGGGTCCACCTTGAGCAACAGATCGACAGGATAGGCGATCAGGACAGTCAGAAGCGAAAAAAGCCCCAAAAGCGCGGTGAAAAGGGGCAGCTCACCCGGGCGGCGCACGATCCGCAGCATGATGGAGGTGCCGAAGCCCGCCGACAGCACCATATTCTGAAGGAATGCCGCCGCCAGCAGATAAAAAATCAGCTGCTGAAAGGGATTCATGAGTTCTCCCTCCTTTTTTCAGCCGCCGCAGGCCGGGAGGTCCGGCGCACATCAAAACGGGCAGAAAAACGGCTGATCACCGACTTGATCCACTGGAGGAAGGCCGCCATAAAGCCGAGCATAATAAACGCGGCATAAGGCCACGCCGCTTCCGGCAGGGTCACCGGCAGGCCGACAGGGATGTTCCACAGCGTTCCATGGGTCGCCAGCTCCCTCAGAGCGGATACCGTGCAAATCACCAGGCCGAAGCCCATAGAGGAGCCCAGCGCATCCACCAGCGCCGCAGCAGGACGATTGCTCACCGAAAAGCCGCCGGCCCGGTAGGTAAAAATCGTATTGACAGCCATCAGCGGCAAAAACAGATACAGGGCGGCATATACCTCGTTGGAGATACAGCGGTCCACAATCGCAGCCGCACCGATGAGCAGGAAGGAGGCTCCCACCGTATACACAGGTGCGCGCAGCCAGTCGGGAAGCCGGTCGCCGAAAAACGACATACACAGGCTGCACGGCAGCAGAACGGCGGCTGTGCACAGGGTCAGCACCACGCCGTATTGCAGATTGATCCCCACTGCCAGAATCGGACTCAGGCCAATCGCCTGCACCAGGACAATATTGCGCAGCAAAAAGGTATCCATGAAAATGCCCGGCAGCCGCCAGAGCTCATGGGTTCCAGGCTTCACCGGCCTCGTTTTGGCATGCCGGGGCCCGGACTCATCGGTTGCTCTCATATCGGTTCACCATACCTTTCACCAGGAATCGTGGGAATGGGTTCATCTTTTCTGTCCCTGCCGGCTCAATCGCCGGATATTGACCAGCCGCCAGCAGAGGCGGTCGATCAGGGGGGAGAAGGCGTTGACCAGCAGAACGGCAAAGCAGGCACCTTCCTCAAACCGCCCGTAATAACGCAGCGCCATCACCAGCACGCCCGCCAGCACACCATATACCACCCGTCCCAGCCAATGGCGCGGAGCGGTCACGGAATCGTTGAGCAAAAACACACCACAGAACAGCAGATAGCCGCTACACAGCTCCAGCATCACGCTGTTCTGCCACCCGCCAGGCACCCGTGGAAACAAAGCAGCACTCGCTGCACACGCCAGAAGAAACGGCAGTGTAATCAGCGGCGATGCCGTCCGGCGGGAAAACAGATAGAGCGCACAAGCCGCCAGAACCATGATGCCGGTGGCGCCGATGGGACCGGGAAAATCGCCGGGCAGCAGGGTACTCCACATATAGACAGACTGGCCTCCGCTGGCCAGCTGGGCCGCGGGAGAAGCCTCTGTAATGATGCCGGCGGTGGTATTCAGCGGCAGGGGTGTGCTCAGGCCCGGGTCTGGATAGAGGAACAGCAGCCCCGAAAAGCAGAGCGTCACCACGGCCATACCCGCCGCTGCAGGATTAAACAGGTTGCGTCCGGCGCCGCCAAAGGGCATCTTGGCCACCAGAATGGCAAAGGCGGCAGCTATGGCAGGCATCCAGTAAGGTGAGGCAGGCGACATCAAAAGACCCACCAGCCCGCCCGTCACCGCGGCGGTGCCATCGGAGAGGGAGAGGCGGCGCCTTCCTATGAGGGAACAGAGCGCTTCGCATACCACCGCCGTGACCATACCGGCCAGCACCAGCAGCACCGGGCGTATGCCATAATAAACCGACGAAAAAATACAGAGCGGTATCATCACAATCAGGACATCCAGACTGCGCATCCCGATTCGCTCATTTTGACGCAGATGGGGCGCATTCCCTTTTTTAAGCGTCATCGTCATCCCCCCAGTTCAGGAATATCGTCCCGGCGTTGTCCTGCGCCTCCATCACCCGGACTGCCACGTCGCGTCCGGCAGGGCAGACATGCGAACAGGCCCCGCAGCCGTCGCATTCACCCGGCAGGAGAACAGAAAGCCGCTCATAATGCATATTTTCCAGCTGCGCCGCAATTTCGCCGGGCAGCAGGCCGGCGTGGCATACCTGGGCACAGCGGCCGCAGCCAATACAGGGACGGGAAACGGCGGTCTTCCGCCCGGTCAGCGCCAGCAGACAGGTGATCCCCGGCAAAACGGGAATCTCCAGATCCTGAATGGCCACGCCGGTCATGGCGTCTCCCAGTACGACATAGTCGGGATCAACAGACAGACCGCAGGCCCGAAGAACCTGATGAACACCGGTACCGAAGGGAACACGGATATTCTGAGGCGTCGCCACCGCGTCGCCGGCCACGGTGATCACTACATCACACTGCGGTTCCCCATAAACCACGGCGCGGTATAACGCGAGACAGGCCTGCACCCCTATCCGGCACACGGCAACATCTTCGGCGGCATGGGCATAGCGACGGGCGGGGTACCGGCTGCGCACCTGAAACAGCTGACTGTGGCGGAGGCGTCTGGCCAGCCGGCGCCGACGTGCCGCCGGAAGCCGGACGGCAATATGCCCGCCCGCGGCCCCCGCCGCCGTTACCGCCAGTGAAACACCCTCCTGCACCTGCTCAATGGATTCATTTAAAACAGCCCATGCACTGGAGGCATACGGCTCCTGCTCAGCGGCATCCGCTACCAGAAAATTGCAGCCGCCGTTCTGCCAGGCGCGCAGCTTTTCATGCAGGGGAATACCGTCCAGCTCGTCAACAATGCCTGCGGTCCGGGCGGCGCCAAGAATCTCCTCCGGTTTCCACTCACCCATATGGGGACGGGGTGCGGGCTCTGCAGCGTCCACCACCATACAATCCAGAACCGCACAAACCATTTCGCCATATAATGGATGTGTAAGGGTTCGGGTACCGGCCAGTACGCCGGTGACAGAGGAGATAACAGGTGTCCCCTCCCCCTCCTCGGGCAATCCGATCACCTGACCGCGGATCACACTGGAATAGGTGACCAGAGCCGGACGACAGGAGCGGCGGGGGTCGCCTTTTACTGCCAGCGGCAGCAGCACCTGACCGACCGTCTCAATTTCCTCAATCGGTCGGGAAGCCGCCGGTTCCTTCATCATGGGGAGGCGGACCCCTCTTTTAGTAAATATCGACATCCTTTTTTCACCTCTTGCAAAGAGCTGGTCCGGATACTATCATAGGAGCATAGGAGCGCCTTGCCGCCCACGGGGCGGAAAGCAATCTACAACGAGGGAGGTGCAGCCGTGCGCATGGAGATGACGGAAAACGGCTGTCTGAAAATACTGTTGACCGAGGAAGACCTGGAAGGTCTCGGTCTCACCTTTGAGCGTCTGGATTATGACGACCCGGTCACGCGGGACGCCATGAAGCTGCTGCTGACCGCTGCCCAGCGGGAAACGGGCTTTGATCCCTCCGGCGGCCTGATCGTGGAGGCGCTGCCGGTGGATCGGGGCTGCCTGCTGCTGTTCACCCCCGCATCGGGCAAACGCCGGGTCCGTATGAAGCGCGCGGTGGGACCCTATATTTACGAATTGGATGATGCCGATCAGCTGCTGGGCATGGCCCGCAGCATGGGCCGCCGTACCGCCCCGGTCGCCGGCAGCTCCCTCTACCGTTTCGGTACAGGATACCGGCTGATTCTTTATCCCTCTGATCCGCTGCCGAAGGGGATGGGGAACCTGCTGCTGGAGTTCGCACGGGCGGCGGGAGAAGGGGATGCGGCAGCGGCCTATACCGCCGAGCATGGCCAGCCTATTGTGGTGGGAGATGCCCTTGTCCAGCTGTGCGGCGCCGCCTCCCGCGGATTGACCGGCGACCTTTCCCAATAGTCTTCGCTGTAAGATTTCAGCCCAGGGCATGCAGAGAATCGACAAAATCCCTGGGATCGGGATCGGTCAGCAGAGCGCTTCCCGCCACCGCAATATCCGCACCCGCCTTTGCGGCGAGCGGTGCGGTGCAGCGATTGATACCTCCGTCCACCTGAAGAACGACAGGCAAGCGGCGGCGGTCGATCTCCGCCCGAAGGGCTGCTGCTTTGGGCAGCATATCGGCCATAAACTGCTGGCCGCCGAAACCCGGCTCCACCGTCATCACCAGCACCATGTCAATCAGCTCAAGATAGGGGAACACCGCTTCCGCCGGTGTTCCCGGTTTCAGCGTCAGAGCGCTCCTTCGTCCAAGTGCGCGGATCTTTTCCAGAGCGGGCTTCAGAGGCGAAGCACATTCCAGATGAAGATTCAGGCTGTCCGCACCCGCTGCCGCAAAGGCATCGAGAAGGGGAGCCGGCTGCTCCATCATGAGATGCACGTCCAGAGGCAGCTCGGTGACAGCACGGATTTTTTCGATCACGGGGGGACCAAAGCTCAGATTGGGCACAAATACGCCATCCATCACGTCCAGATGGAGCATATCCGCACCTGACATCTCCATTTTTTTGATTTCCTCTGCCAGATGGGCAAAGTCACAGGTCAGGATAGAAGGGGCAACTTTCATGAAAACAGAATCCTTCTTTTCAGAAGACTGTCGTTGATCGACCGAAAGTAACAGAAAAGGGAGTTGCCAGCAGGAGTGATTTGCTCCGGCCGCCAATGACAGCTTCTTAATTTTATCTATTTTACCTGATATGCCGAAAAAGGTCAATCTCTTTCTCCTGCCGGTTTTTCCCTGTATCCGGCCTTTGTGGTTTTCGGCGGAAATCCGTTTTCAGAAAAAGAAAAGCTTTAACAGATTGCAGCCTGTTCTTTTTCAGAAAAGTATGTTATAATGACCCACAGCCCAAGGCTTAATACTTACCTGAGTCACCCGGTAGCCGTATTCCTGAAAATGCCTGCCGGTATTTTCTCCAACTTCATCTGGAGCAGCGCCGTATTGTGTTGTTATTTTCGCTGTGGCGCGTCTGCGCCCTCGATTTTTGTTTGAATGATCAGGCTTTTATGAGCCTCAGCTTCTGCCGAAGGGAGAATCCTCTGGCGGTCGGTTGAGGAGTCATGTTATTCCGTACAGGTAAACAGGAAAGGATGTTCAGTTGATGGAGGAAGCCCTGAAAAAACAGCTGGCCGCGGCGGCCGTCCGCATCCGAATGAGTGTGATCAACGGCACCTACCATGCGAAAAGCGGCCATCCGGGCGGTTCGTTATCTGTAGCCGACCTGATGGCATATCTGTATTTTGCCGAGATGCGGGTGGACCCTCAGAATCCCCGCTGGCCCGACCGTGACCGGTTGGTACTCTCCAAGGGCCACACTGCCCCCGCCCTGTATGGGGCGCTGGCGCTCAAAGGATTCTTCCCTCTGGAGGAAATCGCTTCTCTCCGTCATACCGGCGCCATGCTGCAGGGTCATCCGGATATGAAGAAAACCCCCGGTGTGGATATGTCCACCGGTTCGCTGGGTCAGGGGATTTCCGCCGCTGCCGGCATGGCGCTGGCGGGAAAGCTGGACGGCTCCGGTTACCGCGTATATGCCGTGCTGGGAGACGGTGAGATAGAGGAGGGGCAGGTTTGGGAAGCCGCCATGTTCGCTTCCCATAAAAAGCTCGACAACCTCTGTCTGATCGTGGACAACAATGATCTTCAGATTGACGGCACGCTGGAGGAGGTCAATTCCCCCTATCCCATCCCTGAAAAATTCGCCGCCTTCGGTTTCCATGTGGCGGAGATTGACGGCAGCAGCTTTGAACAGATGGAAGCCGCCTTCCGCTCCGCCCGTGAGGAAAAGGGACGGCCCACCGCCATTATTATGAGGACAATAAAGGGCAAGGGCGTCTCCTTTATGGAAAATCAGGTCGGCTGGCACGGCGTCGGTCCCAATAAGGAACAGGCAGAACAGGCGCTCGCCGAGCTGGAGACCGTTTTGCAGGAGCTTCAGCAGAGCTGACAGCTCTTTGGGGCGTCCCCCGGCTATCCGACCGAAACTGATAGTACAGAAAGGCTGGAAATAACGATGGCGGAACAGATAAAAAAAGCGACCCGGGACGCCTATGGCGAGGGTCTGGTGGCGCTGGGTGCAGAGCTTCCCAATCTGGTGGTGCTGGATGCGGACCTGGCGGGAGCCACTAAAACCGGCATGTTCAAAAAGGCGTATCCCGACCGCTTTTTTGACTGCGGTATCGCAGAACAGAATATGATGGGAATCGCGGCAGGACTTGCCACCGCGGGGAAAATCCCTGTGGCCGCCTCCTTCGCCATGTTTGCGGCCGGCCGCGCCTATGAGCAGGTACGCAACACCATCGGCTATCCCCATCTGAATGTGAAAATCGGCGCTACCCACGCCGGAATTTCGGTAGGGGAGGACGGCGCTACCCATCAGTGCTGTGAGGATATCGCGCTGATGCGGACCATTCCCGGTATGACCATTCTCAATCCTGCCGACTATGTGGAAGCCGGACAGGCCCTTCGGGCCGCCGTCGCCATGGATGGTCCAGTTTATCTGCGTTTCGGTCGGCTGGCTATCCCGATTATTTTTAACAGCGATTACCGATTTGAAATTGGAAAGGGCGTCCAACTCACTGAGGGAGACGATGTCACCATTGTCGCAACCGGCCTTCTGGTAAATGAAGCGCTGATTGCCGCTGAACAGCTGAAAAATGAAGGAATCGCCGCCCGGGTGATCAATATGGCAACCGTTAAACCGCTGGACAAGGCGATTCTCGCCAAAGCTGCCGCAGAAACCGGTCTGATTGTCACGGCGGAGGAACACAGCATCATCGGCGGGCTGGGAAGCGCCGTTGCCGAGGCAGCTTGTGAATCCACTCCTGTGCCGGTGATACGGATCGGGGTAAACGACGAGTTCGGCAAATCCGGACCGGCAGTTGAGCTTTTGCAGGTGTTCGGTCTCTGCGCCGCCAACATCGCCGCCCGAACCAGAGAAGCCGTCCAAGCCAAAAAATAAAAGGCTGCTGATTCTTGCGGGCCCCCTCTGGCGGGGCCCGCCTTTCACGTCTTTATGGTCAGGAAAATCGCCGCAAAGCATTTTGGACTCCTCTTCCTCTGTTCACCCCTTCCCGAAGGTTCGCCGGTTTTTACTGCATCATACCTGTTCAGCAGGGGATTACACGACAGCCCCGTCCTCTCAGCAGAGCGGGAAGCCCGCTGTCTCCCTCCATATATGCTGCTTCCACTGTCAGAAAGACCGATTTTCCTTCTTTCAGCTTTCCTTCTGCAAAATCGGCCATATGACGGCATCGTTCCTGGAACAGGACGGTTTGATATTCTGTTTCCAGCGCCGGATCGGCAAAGTCCCATCCATCAAAAAGCATTTCACCCCGTTTCCACCGGTCAAGGGATTTTGTCCATTTGCCGGCGGCCCGATCCATTCCCCCCTCTTCCACATATGCCCGCAGCATCGCTTCCTGAAGCGGATTAGACAGTGTGCTCAACCGGGTCATCTGCTCCTCCATCGTCTCGATCTCTGTAATTTCTTTGTCTTCATTTTTTGCCCGACGGAGAAAATACCGGTCGATTCCCCTGTCGGTGCTGAAACCGGCCCGGCGGACAGCCGCGCCATCCAAAAGCCGGACCCAGAGCGCCGGCTTATATCGGTCATACAGGGGAGCATAAAGCTTTTCTTCCTTCAGAAGGCTGACCGCTTCTTCATACAGCAAAGGGTCAATATGCGCCTGAATTTCTCCGCCGTCAGGGTAGGCGATCTGTGCCAGCGCTGCTGTCTGCTGCCCTTCATCCAGTTCATAAGCCAACAGATCCGCCGACACAGCCAAAAGTTCGCTCTGACGCCAGGACTCCTCGACCTCCTGCCGTAGAGGATAAACTGAGGCATCAGCTGCATACAGAGAACCGAATAAATAGATCACTCCTTCTCCCGCGCCGCTTTTCACCTGCCAGAGGAGAGGCGCCTCTCCCTTCTGCACACGGCTTTCCTCCTCCTCGATTTTGAAGGAGGAGGACTGATGACAGGATACCGTCAGCATGACAGTCAAAAACAATATGGCAGCCAAAACAGTAAGCCATTGAAATCGGATGAATCTCTCTGTTTTTTTCATGGCAGCTCTTCCTTTCCCACAGAATTTCTGAAAGAGAAGGCCCAGCTCCGCCATAATGAAAAATCGGACGCCGGACCATAATATACAGAAACAAAAGGGCTTTTCTTATTGTAACACAACAGAAAAAGATTGTCATGCCGCCGTTATTTCTTTTTCCAACCTTTCCGAAAGGATGAACGTCATGTCCTCTACCATTGCCGCCATATCTACCGCGACGGCTGCAGCTGGTCTGGCTGTAATCCGTCTTTCAGGAACGGATGCCCTTCCGATTGCCGATGCGGTTTTTCGTCCAGCGGACCCCAAAAAATGCCTCTCCTCTCTGGCAGGTTATTCCGCTCTGTATGGACATGTCTACGACAGGGAAGGAGATATTGACGAATGTGTGGCACTTGTTTTCCGCTCTCCCCACAGTTATACGGGAGAGGATGTCGTCGAGATTTCCTGTCATGGCGGCCTCTATCTGACCCGGCGGGTGCTGCAGGCGCTTCTTTCCGCCGGAGCAGTCCCTGCCGGGCCGGGTGAATTTACCCGGCGTGCCTTTACCAATGGAAAAATTGATCTGACTCAGGCGGAAGCGGTGATGGATCTGATCGCGGCGGACGGACGGCTGGCCGCCCGTTCCGCTCTGGCTGTTCGAGAAGGATCCGTACACCGCTATCTGGAGGATGTTCGGCAAAGGCTGACTGGCGCGGCGGCTTCTCTTCTGGCCTATGTAGATTATCCCGACGACGACATTCCCGATTTGTCCGCCCATGAACTGGAAGACCTCCTGATTCAGACGGAGAGCCGCCTGCAGACCCTGTTGTCCACCTATGAGGCTGGACGCGTGATCCGGGAAGGTATCGACACCGTGATTGCCGGTAGTCCAAACGTGGGAAAATCCACCCTGATGAATCTGCTGGCCGGCTGTGAACGCAGTATTGTCACCTCTGTTGCCGGTACCACGCGGGATATTGTAGAAGAATGTGTGCGGCTGGGCGATGTGACGCTGCGCCTGTCGGATACGGCGGGAATCCGGCAGGGGGACAGCGAGGCGGAACAGATAGGAATTGATCGGGCACGGCGCCGGGCGCGGTCAGCCGCTCTGCTGCTCTGTGTTTTCGACGGCTCCCGTCCGTTGGAAGAAAGTGACCGGGAAATCGCCGCCCTCGCTGATGGACAGGCTGCTATCGCCCTCATCAACAAATCGGACAACCCTCAAAAAATCGACGAATCCTATATTATTCAACACTTTCAACAAGTTATCCACATCTCTGCCCTCATGGGAGAAGGAAGAGAAGCGCTTATACAGGCTGTTGGTCGTCTGGCTGATATTAAACGTCTGGAGGGAGCGGAAGCTGTTCTTTCCACCGAACGACAGCGCGCCGGTGCGGAACGCTGTCTGAACTCTGTAAAAGAGGCCCTGACGGCTCTGCGAGGCCATATCACCCTCGATGCCGTCGGCGTCTGCATTGATGACGCGCTGTCCGCTTTATTGGAACTGTCCGGCGAAAAAGCCACCGAGTCGGTGGTGGAGGAGATTTTCTCTCGATTTTGCGTGGGAAAATAATTTTCCACAGGCTTCTCGTTCTTCGTGGAAAACGAAACGAAGAACGTGGACAGACAGCGGAATCCTTTTCATAAGGAATATCCTCTGCCTGGCGGAAAACGGGAGAGGAAATCGAAGAATTCCCTCACGCTTTTCATTGAAAAAAGAAGAAAAATATGCTACAATTCACTATGCATCGGTTCACTGGAGAATCCATGTCTGAAAACCATTTTTTCAGCTTCCGGCAATCTTCTTATGCACCCCCGATTCCTGCATTTTTAAAAAGCGGTTTTGGGCAGAGACTGTCCCTATCCTTCCATGCATGGACAGTCTCTCCTTGTTGTACACGATTCTCTGCGCATGACAGTCTGTCTGTATCTTTTAGGAGGTAAATCATGGAAACCATTAAGGAAGCCTGGTCGGGTATTCTCGAATACCTGCATCAATTGGAGGATATCAGCGAGGTCGCCTATAAGGTATGGATTTCCTGTATTGAACCTCACAGTATTGAGGACGGCGAAGTTGTCGTCTATGTTCATACCAACTTTCAGCGGAAAATCATTAGCCAGCATTACGCCGACCGTCTTCAGGAGGCGTTTGAACAGGTTCTCGGCATCCCTCTTGGACTGAAAATCCTGTCTGGAGAAGATGAAGGTACTTCCTCCTCCACAGCGTCTGCTGCCGGAACAGAGGAATTCCCCGACCCAGGCAATCTTTTTGGACAGAAAAGCTCCGACTATGAATATTCCTTTGAAAATTTCATTGTAGGCTCCTCCAACAAATTTGCCCACGCTGCCGCACAGGCGGTAGCCAGCAAACCAGCTGGCTATTACAACCCCTTGTTTATTTACGGCGGTTCAGGACTTGGAAAAACTCACCTGCTTTATGCCATCTGCAATGAAATCAAGAGGAATCAACCTGACGTAAAAATTATTTATACCAAGGGCGAATACATCGCCAATGAGCTGATTGAAGCGATCGGTTCCGGTACCACCCCCGATTTTCGGGCAAAATACCGGCAGGTCGATGTTTTGCTGGTAGACGATATCCAGTTCATTGCCGGAAAAACCTCTACGCAGGAGGAATTTTTCCATACATTTGATGCCCTGCACCAGGCAAATAAGCAAATTGTGCTGACCTCCGACCGTCCACCTCGTGAAATTTCTACACTGGAGGAACGGCTGCGCACCCGGTTTGAAATGGGCCTTCTGGCCGATATTCAGCCGCCTGATCTGGAAACCCGCATCGCCATCATCAAACGCAAGGCCCAGCTGCTGGAAATCAGCATCAGCGACGATATTGCCGAATACATCGCCACTCAGCTCAAAAGCAATGTCCGTCAGCTGGAAGGGGCGGTAAAAAATATGCGTGCGCAATATCTGCTGGAGGGGGAACAGCCCTCTCTGATCACCGCCCAGAATGCTATCCGGGATATCCGCAACGACAGTCAGCCAGTACCGGTTACGGTGGAACGCATTATCAATGAGGTAGCCCGCACAATGAACGTGTCCCCCGACGATATCCGCTCCACCAAACGCTCTGCCCCCATCTCTCAGGCGCGTCAGGTGGCGGCCTATGTAGTGCGCGCCATCACGGCCATGCCGATGAAATCCATTGGTCAGGAATTTGGAACGCGCGATCATTCCACCATTGTCTATGCCATTCAAAAGGTAGAGGCTCGCATGGAAAAGGATCCCTCTTTTAAAGGAATGGTTTCCGATATTGTCAAAAATATCAGTGAGAAATGACTTTCCCCCTTTTTCCCCCTGAAGGGGAAAACCTCTCCTTTTCCCGTCTCTTTTTCTTTTCCACCGGCTGTTCACTGGTATTCCCCCGTCTTTTCACCGGTTCTTCTTCACTTTTCCCGACAGGTCGGTGAAATTCGTAATTCTTTCTGATTGAGTTTTTCCCCGGTTTTTTCACTTTTTCTCCCCTTTCCTCCACCGGGGCGTGAAAAAATATTTTCTCTTTTCACTTTTCCCAATTTTTTCTCACAGACGATTCACCGCTGTTTTTATGGAAAAAACCGCCTGTACAGCGGCTTTTCGCCCTTTTTCCCCTATTCCACAGCCCCTACTATAGACTACGATAAAGAAAGA
>JAAWCO010000026.1 GCA_022793315.1 Clostridiales bacterium
CCGCCTAATGCTTGAGGTCTCTCAAAACGTATGTCCACTGAAGGGGCATGTGCGTCCAGCCCCTCCGCCCTCGCAATCGCGGTACTGTCCGGGGCGGCCTTTTTCAGTGCGGATTCGTTAAAATAAATAAAACTGGATTTCTTGATAAAGCTGTCTACCGAGAGAGGAGAGAAAAAGCGTGCGGTACCGCTGGTGGGCAGCACATGATTCGGTCCGGCATAGTAATCTCCCAGCGGTTCCGGGGAATATTTCCCCAGAAATACCGACCCGGCGTTGTCCAGCCGTCCGATGTACTCCATGGGAGAGTCACACATCACCTCTAGATGCTCCGGCGCCAGCTGATTGGCGAAGTCCACCGCCTGGTCCATACTTTCACAGATAATAGCGGCCCCATAGTCGGTCAGCGAGCGGCGGATGATCTCCTCACGGGGAAGGCCGGCCGCCTGCTTTTCCAGCTGCCGGTCGGTTTCCCGGGCAATCCTTTCGGATGTGGTCAGCAAAATAGCAGAGGCCAGCACATCGTGCTCCGCCTGCGACATCAAATCCGCCGCCAGCCAGACAGGATCGGCCGTCTCATCGGCCAGCACCAGAATTTCGCTCGGACCGGCCACCATATCAATGTCCACCGTCCCATAGAGCAGGCGCTTGGCTGTGGCGACATAAATATTGCCGGGACCCACGATCTTGTCCACCTTGGGAAGAGATTCCGTGCCGAAGGCCAGCGCCGCCGCCGCCTGCGCTCCACCGCAGAAAAAGACGGTGTCCACCCCCGCCAGCCAGGCGGCCGCCATCACATCGGCATTGAAGCAGCCGTCCTTCGGCGGTGGCGTCACCATCACAATTTCCTTCACTCCTGCAATACGGGCGGGAATGGCGTTCATCAGAACGGAAGAGGGATAGGCCGCCGTACCGCCGGGAACATAAATCCCCACCCGGTCCAGGCCACGAATCCGCTGCCCCATCAGGGTCCCGTCCGCTCCAGCCGTCATCCAGCTCTGCTGTACCTGACGGCGGTGAAAATCCCGAATACGTTCCGCTGCCCTCTCCAGAGCAGCATACACCTCCGGCCTGCAGGAGGCGGCCAGTTCCTTCAGGCGTTCCCGTCCCACCGGCTCCAGCGATGCCTCTACGCCGTCAAAGCGCCGGGTATAGTCCCGGACTGCGGCGTCCCCCTCCGCTCTGACCCTTTCCAGAATTTCCCCTACTGCAGCGGTTACCTGTCGATCTGTCTCGCCGCTGCGTTCCTCCAGCTGGCGAAGCAGACGGCGCTCGTTTTGCCCATCGGCTCTGACAATCGGTATCATACGACGGCCCCCTTTCCCTTCTGCCCGGCAAAGCCCTCCGGCTGCCGGTGATATTCTGCTGCTATAGCTGGTGCTCCATGGCGCCAATCAAATCTTCAATCTCACTTTTTCTCAGCTTCATACAGGCCATGTTCACAATCAGACGGGCGGAGATGGGCATGATCTCCTCCACCACCTCCAGACCATTTTCCCGGAGAGTGGACCCGGTCTCCACGATATCCACAATCGCGTCGGAAAGTCCCAGCAGCGGCGCCAGCTCTACCGAGCCCTCAATACGGATAATCTCCACGTCCATGCCCTTGCGCTCAAAATAGGCGCGGGAAACACCGGGATATTTGGAGGCGACGGTCCTGGCCTGATACCCGGAGAAAAAGTCACTGCCCTTTGGCGCGGCAAGCGCAAAGCGGCACCGTCCGAAGCCGAGATCCAGCACCTCATAAAAGCTCCCGCCGCTCTCCGCAATGGTATCCTTGCCCACCACGCCCAAATCACAAACGCCGTGCTCCACATAGGTGATAACGTCGGCAGCCTTGGCCAGCACCACCTCAATCGAACGGACAGGGGTCCAGGGATCCGGCACAGGCAGAATTAGACGGCGCCCCTTTTCCTTCACCTGTGTGGTATCCATCCCCATACGTTCAAAGAGAGCGACCGTATCCTTTTCCAGCCGGCCTTTGGTCAGGGCAATGCGTATTGGTTTCATCTCAGCACCTCGTTCAGCTCTTATTGACCCGCTCATAAATTTCCAGCGTTTCCCCAACCGAAAACACCTGCGAAATGTGACGCCTGGCCGCGTAATTGAGGGAATCCTCCAGCGTCGCAAGTACACCGAATTCGCACAGCCGCCCCTCGCCTGTCAGTTCATCCAGCTTGCGCAGCGCCTCAATCTCATGCCCCTCCTGCGCGTATACCAGTATCTCTGGCGGAGAGGGAGGCACGATTTTGCCCTCTCCCCGCATCACCCGCGTGATCGCATCCACATTGATGCCGAAACCAACCGCCGGCAGCGGGCGGCCAAAACGCTCCAGCAGGGTATCGTACCGGCCGCCGGATACCACCGTATCCCCACTGCCCGCAATATAGCCGCGGAAAATCACACCAGTGTAATATTCCCGCCGGTGAACCAGGCCCAGGTCAATCGTCACCTGCTCCGACAGCCCCAGTGCCGAAAGAGAGCGGTACAGCCGCGACAGATGCTCCAGCGCCTGCTGTGCCTCCTGTCCCTGGCAGAGGGTACGGGCCTCCTCCAGCGTTTCCTCCCCGCCGAAGAGACGGGGCAGGCGGCGAACAGCGCGCGCCGCCTCTGTATCCGGCAGGGAGTCGAGCAGATCCCCCAGCGCCGCATAGCTTTTGCTTTCAATCAGGGCGTGAATTTCCTCTCGGGTATCGCTGTCAGCGTCAAGGGAATGAATCAGGTCGCTGAACACCCCCGCATGGCCGATTTCAATACGGAAGTTCTCTGTACCGCAGTCCTTCAGCGCCTGAGCGGACAGGGCAATCATCTCCATATCCGCCCGCTCTCCCGCCGCGCCGATAAGCTCCACCCCAGCCTGAAATTCCTGATCGCTGCGGCCGGTCATACCAGGGTTGAAGCGATACACATCCTGCGCATAAAACAGCCGTACCGGGAGAGGCGCATCCTTCAGCCGGGTCGCGGTCAGCCGGGCGATGGGAATGGTATTGTCGGGCCGCATCACCAGCAGCCGCCCCTTTTGGTCGGTAAGCTTGTACATACTCTCAGCGGGCAGAGCTGCGTCATCGGCGATATCGGTGCCAAAAGCGTCGATATATTCCATACCAGGGGTCATGACCTCAGAAAACCCTCGGCGCATAAACAGATCGGCCAGCAAGCTTTCCGCCTTCCGCCGCGCCAGACAATCCTCAAACAGCAAATCCCGCATTCCCTCTGGGGTCACACGTCGATTTTTCTTCATAAAAGGACACCTGCCTCTTCACTTTAACTCGCTAATACGCTACTATACTATAATAACCGTTGCATTTTGTCAAGAGCCGCCTGATATCCGCTCAGAAAAAGGTCATCTGACTGGTTTCCGGCAGGTTTCCCAGCGCCCCCAGCTGCCGCAGTGATTCCACCACCGCCTTGGAAATACCGCTGCGCGCCTGTAAATCGTCACAGGAGATATAGTCTTCCCCGGTTTCCCGCGCCTCCATCAATCCCTGAGCGGCGGCGCCGCCCAGCCCCTTAACCGCGCTGAAGGGCATCCGGATTTTTCCCTCCTCCATCAAAAACTGATAGGAATGAGAGCGGTACAGATCCACTGGAAGAAATTCGATGCCCCGCGCCATGGCCTCGCTGACAATTTGAAGCGTTTCTGCCTGATCCACATCCTTCTGAGTGGCCTCTTTCCCCTTGCTGCGGAGCTCGAACATCCGCTGCTTCACGCCATCCCGTCCCTTCATCACCGGTTCCGCGTCGAAGTCCTCTCCCCGGCCGGTAAAATAGGCCGCGTAATATTCTGCCGGACGGTGTACCTTATACCAGGCGACCCGCAGCGCCGCAATCACATAAGCAGCAGCGTGCGCTTTAGGAAACATATATTTGATTTTCATGCAGGAATCAATATACCATTCCGGCACGTCATGCTCCCGCATCGCGCTGATATGCTCTTCGGTCAACAGTTTGGTGGCGTTTCCCTTACGCACAATTTCCATAATTTTAAACGCCATCTTTGGCTCCAGGCCCTTATGCATCAGATAGGTCATGATGCTGTCTCGGGTACCGATGACATTGGAGATTGTACAGGTGCCGTTTTTAATCAGCTCCTGAGCATTTCCAAGCCATACGTCGGTGCCGTGGGAAAGGCCTGATATCTGCAAAAGGTCGGCAAAGCACTGCGGCTTGCAGTCCAGCAGCATCTGTCGGACAAAGGAGGTCCCCATTTCCGGAATAGAGAGGGTACCGGTCTCACAGCCGATATCCTCCGCCGTCACTCCCAGCGGCTCCGGCGAGGTAAAGAGAGCATATACCTGAGGGTCGGACATGGGAACATCCAGCACGCTGATACCGGTGTACTCCTCCAGATATTTGTAGGTGGTGGGAATCACATGCCCCAGGTTGTCCAGCTTGAGAATGGTATCGTGAATTGAATGGAAATCGAAATGGGTGGTGATGATATCCGAGTTGGGGTCGTCGGCGGGATGCTGAACCGGTGTGAAGTCCTCCGCCTCATAGTCGTTGGGAACCACCACCATCCCGCCGGGATGCTGGCCGGTGGTCCGTTTGACCCCGGCGCAGCCCGCCGCCAAACGGCTCATTTCCGCGTTAGAATAGACGAGCCCCCGCTCCTCAGTATACTTTTTCACATAGCCGTAGCCGGTCTTTTCTGCCACCGTGGAAATGGTGCCGGCCTTGAAAACGTGGTCGCTGCCAAAAAGGGATTCAGTATATTTATGGGCATACAGCTGGTATTCGCTGGCAAAGTTGAGATCAATATCAGGCGCCTTATCGCCATCGAAGCCGAGAAAGGTTTCAAAGGGGATTTCATGTCCGTCCCGTCCCAGCGGCTCACCGCATACCGGACAGCTTTTTTCCGGCAGATCGAAGCCGGAGCCCACCGAACCGTCGGTGAAAAACTCGGAGTGATGGCATTGGCGGCAGATATAATGCGGCGCCAGCGGGTTAACCTCCGAAATGCCGGCCATATTGGCCACGAAGGAGGAGCCCACCGACCCCCGCGAGCCCACCAGATAGCCGTGATCCACCGAATCCTTGACCAGCTTCTGCGCGATCAGATACAGCACAGCAAATCCATGTTTAATAATGGAGGACAGCTCCCGGTCCAGCCGTTTGGCCACCAGATCGGGCAGAGGGTCGCCATAGATTTCCCTGGCGCGGTTCATGGTGATTTCCTGCAGCTGCTCCTCCGCTCCGTCGATATGGGGCGGGAAATTTCCTTTGGGAATGGGGCGGATTTCCTCGATGCTGTCAGCGATACGATTGGTGTTTTCCACCACCACCTCATAGGCCTTCTTTTCTCCCAGATAAGCAAACTCCTCCAGCATCTCCCCGGTGGTGCGGAAATAGAGGGGAGCCTGATTGTCCGCGTCGGTAAATCCCTGTCCTGCCATCAGGATACGCCGGTAGACCTCATCCTGCGGATCCATAAAATGAACGTCGCAGGTGGCGCAGACGGGTATGCTCAGCTTTTCGCCCAGCCGGACAATGGTGCGGTTGAGCTCCTTCAGCTGCTCCTCGTCCCGAACCAGCCCCTCCCGCAGCAGAAAGCGGTTGTTCCCCAGCGGCTGGATTTCCAGAAAATCATAAAACCGTGCGATATCGCACAGCTCACCCCATGGTTTGCCCGCCAGCACCGCCTTAAAGAGCTCGCCCTGCTCGCACGCACTGCCCACAATCAGCCCTTCCCGCAGCTCCAGCAGCTTGGTTTTGGTGATGCGGGGCTTGCGATAAAAATTATGCAAATGGGACCAGGAGATCAGCTTGTACAGATTTTTAAGGCCCTTTTGATTTTTCGCCAACAGGATCATATGATATGGAGAAACCTTTTTTGTATCCGCGCCGGAAAGCAGGGTATTGATACCGTCCACCGATTCGATTCCCCGTCCGTCCTTCATCTCCCGGAGCATACACTGGAAAATCTGGGCCAGTACCCGCGCGTCGTCGCAGGCACGATGGTGGTTAAACGGCGCCAGCCTGAGATGATGGGCAACGGTATCCAGCTTGTGGTTTTTCAGTTCAGGATACAGCGCACGGCTGACAGGCACTGTATCAATGGAGGTATAGAGATAGGGCGTTCCGCTGCGCTGAGCCGCCGCACGGATAAACGATGTATCGAAGGGGGCGTTATGGGCCACCAGCACATGCGCACCGCCGCAGAAGGCAAAAAATTCCTCCAGCGCCTTCCCCTCTTTGGGCGCATTCCCGACCATGTCGTCGGTGATGCCGGTCAGCTCGGTGATTTTGGGCGGAATCGGCCGCCCCGGATTGACAAAGAGGTCAAACTCCTCCAGAATCTCGCCGGCGCGCATCCGCACGGCGCCGATTTCGGTGATCCGGTCGTTGACCGCGCTCAGGCCGGTGGTTTCAATATCAAAAACAATAAATTCGCCGTCCAGCAATTCTTCGGCGGAGCCATCCACCACCGGGATCATATCGTTGACAAAATAGGCCTCTACCCCATACAGGATTTTAAAATCCATATCCTCCTGGCTCTTTTTCAGCTTTTCCACCGTCTGCATGGCCTCGGGAAAAGCCTGCACCACACCGTGATCGGTAATGGCCACCGCCCGATGTCCCCAGGAGGCCGCCCGACTGACCAGCGTTTTCGCATCGGTCACCGCATCCATGGCGGACATTTTGGTGTGCAGATGGAGCTCGACCCTCTTGACCGACGCGTCATCCCGCTTGACATAGCGGGCCACTGTAGACAGGGATTTGGGCGTCAGGATATTGCCATTGGCAAAATTATTGAACTCATACAGGCCGGTTATCAGCACACACACGCCGTTTTTCAGCGATTCCATCGCCTCCAGCTTCGCCTTATCCCGTTTGACATCGGTCCACAGCTCCGCCGTAATGGAGTTGGTAGAGTCGCTGATATGGAAGGTATGGCGGATGCGGGTTCCCTCGCGGAAGGCCTTGGTTTCGTAGCCAAACACCTCGCCCCAGACAGTCACGGTCCGTCCGTCCGCCTCCAGCTCGCTGAGCTTTTGGGGCCGCTCACGGATCACGCCGCCAAACAGCGGACGGGCGGTTTCCAGATAGACAGGAAGTCCATCCGCCGGCGGTTTATCGGGGTCGGCGGGGGCTTTGGGCCGGCGTGGTACGGAAGACAGCTGTGCAGCAGCGGGAGCTCCCGCCGGTCCCGGCGCGGCAGGCGGCGGCGAGGCCTGCTGCAGCGTCTGAAGGCGCTCAGCCGCCTCCCGGGCCGCTTCCCTCTCAGCGGTTTCCATCATGCTTCGATAATGTTCATCCCCGGCGTCGGTATCCAGAACGCCGTCAAAACGCAGCGCCACACGGCGGCCGAACAGCACCTGAACCATATCGGTCAGGGCGGTATCGGTTCCGGTAGCCTGCAAAAGATCCCGGCCCCCATGCGACAGGGTAACCGTAAGCACGTCGTCCTCCAAACGGTAAGCAGCCTCGGAAAAGGTCCCGTTGACCGCCGTGTTTCCCCGCCGGAGCAGTTCCACCAGCGTGGGCATACAGGACGCGTCCAGCGTATCCGCCGGATAGCGCGGATACAGTCGGACATTCCTCAGCGGCAGAGAAGCTGCCACCGCCTGTTCTGCGGCAAAGAGCGCCTCATAACCAACAAAGCTATCGAAACGCAGCACCGCGCTCAGACGGGAACGCTCCTGCTCAATCGACAGCTCCTCGACCACTGCCGCGGCCAAAGGCGCCGGACAGGTGTCTTTATGTAAAAAGGGTCCAAATACTGCCTCAAATGTAGCCATACCTTCACTGGTCCTGTTCCGTTGATTTCAACATCTTCTGTTGATTAAGAGAAAAGCGCGGTCCACCTGTGCCGGTCTCCGATTTACCAGGCGTCGATTTCCTTCATCAGTTCCTCCACGGCGCATTCCTCCTTCACCGTGCGTACCACCTGTCCCCGGCGGAAAATGGCCGCCTTTCCCTTGCCGCCTGCCAGACCCACATCGGCCTCACGCGCCTCGCCGGGGCCGTTGACAACACAGCCCATAACCGCCACCGTGATGGGCTTTTCCACCGTGCGAAGCCGTTGCTCCACCTCCGCTGCGATGCCGATCAGATCAATGCCGGTTCGGCCGCAGGTCGGGCAGGAAATCAGCCGCGGTCCCCCGGAGCGCAGCCCCAGCACCGACAACAGGTCCCGTGCCGTCTCCACTTCTTTTTCCGGCGCAGCGGTCAAAGAAACCCGTATCGTGTCGCCGATCCCCTGCAGCAGTAAAGCGCCGATCCCCGCAGCGGATTTGAGCGCCCCCATGCGTTCGCTGCCCGCTTCGGTAACTCCCAGATGAAGAGGATAGGCGCAGCAGCTCGCCGTCAACTCGTAGGCGCGCACCATGGTAGGCACATCGGAGGATTTCATCGAAAGGACAATATCGGTAAAATCGCATTTTTCCAGCAGAGAAGCATGATACAGGGCGCTGTCCCGAAGCGCCTCCGCCGTGGGCCGCCCGTATTGGGCCAGAATCTCCGGCTCCAGAGAGCCGGAGTTGACGCCGATCCGGATGGGAACGCCGTGGCTCCGACAGGCCGCGGCCACCGCCCTGACCCGATCCTCTCCACCGATATTGCCCGGATTGATCCGGATTTTATCAACGCCTGCGGCCACCGACTCCAGTGCCAGGCGATAATCAAAATGGATATCCGCCACAATGGGAATCTCCACCGCTTCCTTCAGCGCCGGAATCAGGGCCACCGACTCCCGGTCGGGAATGGCCGCGCGCAGAATCTCACACCCGGCGGCCTGCAGGCGCTTCGCCTGTGCGACACTGCCTTCAATATCATGGGCCGGTGTATTCAGCATCGACTGGATGCTGACCGGAGCGCCGCCTCCCATCGCCACACCACCGGCCGATACCTGCCGGCAATCCCTGCGATTCATTGTTCCTCTCCTTTCCTGCCGTGGACGCGAACTGACCCTCTGCCGATATCACCCGCCGGTGATAATCCGGCTGATATCGCTGAAGGTGACAATCACCATCAGGCCAAGCAATAAGATAAGCCCCGCCGCATGAATCCATCCCTCGTATTTAGCCGGCACCGGCTTGCGGAAAATCCCCTCGATGATCAGAAAAATCAGCCGGCCGCCATCCAGCGCGGGAAGGGGCAGCAAATTGAATATTCCCACGTTGACCGTGATCATCACCGCCATCATAATCAGGGTTTCCCAGTCGATCTGAAATCCGCCACCGGGCGTTGAGGGCAGCGCGGCGTCCCCAATAGCGTCCACCACTCCCACCGGGCCGGATAAATCATTGAGCCCGTATTTGCCGGTGATAATGTCCCCCAGGCTCCGCCAGATCATGATACCGACAGAGTATTCCATCTTGCCAGCCTGCGCCAGGGTGGAGAAAAAGGTTTTGTCAATGCCGTAAACCACAAATTCATATTGCAGATAGCGTCTTCCTGTCTCCTCGTCGATCAAAAGAGGAAAGCTGACGTCCTTCAGCTCCACCTTCTGCGGACGGCCGTCCACCTCTCGCCGGACCAGAAAATCAAATACGCCGTCCTCGTCGCTCTGCATGATACTGGTGATATCGAAATCGGTGACAATCCCCTTGCCGTCGATTTTCAAAATCTGGTCGCCGGGACGCAGGCCGGTCCGATAGCTCTGACTGTCCTCCTCCAGCTTCACAATGGTGGTGCTGGAATACATGGCGGGATGATCCCCCTGAGGCTGTGTATAAACCCCATAATAAATGGTCAGCAGCAGATACCCCAGCACCAGATTCATGACAGCGCCGGCGACCACAATCAAAATCCGGCGCCATACCTTTTTTTGTCCAAAGGCACGGGGGTCCGGGCTGTCGGCATCCTCCCCCTCCATGGCGCAAAAACCGCCTACCGGAAAGGCGCGAAGCGAGTATACCGTTTCCTTTTTTCCGAATTTCAACAGACGAGGACCCATACCGATGGCGAATTCATTCACCTTCACCCCCATCAGCCGGGCCACCAGAAAATGTCCCAGCTCATGCACCAGTATGATGACGCCAAACACCAGTATGGCAATCACAATTTTGAATATGGTTATCAAAATGCCCGTAATACCCGCCACCTCATTTCCAATAAATTCAAAGCGCGGCCGCCCGGCTGCGTGTGTTTTGACGTACCTGCCGATCAAGCTCCAGAATGTCCTGCGCGCTCACAGGGCCAGTACAGGGGGGCGCGTCCTCCAGCGCCAGCCGGTTCAGCTCCGCAATGGAGAGAAAGCTGATCTTCTCCTCCAAAAAGAGGGCTACCGCCTGCTCGTTAGCCGCGTTGACCGCCGCGGGGGCCAGCCCGCCGCGTGTGATCGCCTCGCGGCACAGCGCCATACAGGGGAACGCCTCGTCGTCAGGCGGGAAAAAGGTCAGCTTTTCCCATTCCTCCAGCCGGAGCCGCCTGACCGGAGAAGGAAGCCGGCGCGGCCAGGTCAGTGCATACTGTATCGGTATCCGCATATCGGGAACCCCCAGCTGGGCGATGACCGAACCGTCCGCATATTCAATCAGGGAATGAACCACGCTCTCCCGATGTACGACAATATCAATCCGGTCGGCCGGCATATCGAACAGCCAGCGCGCCTCAATCAGCTCCAGCCCCTTATTCATCATGGTAGCGGAGTCGATGGTGATCTTCTCCCCCATGCTCCAATTGGGGTGCTTCAGTGCGTCGGCCTTTGTTATCCTGCCCAGATCCGCCGCTTTTTTTCCAAAAAAGGGGCCTCCTGACGCGGTTAAAATCAGACGTTCCGCCCCTTCGTCCGGCGGCGCTCCCTGCAGGCACTGAAAAATAGCCGAGTGCTCACTGTCCACCGGCAGCAGGCGCACTCCCTTTTCCGCCGCCCGGCGGGTGACCAGCTCGCCGCCCGCCACCAGTGTTTCCTTGTTGGCAAGGGCGACATCGTGCCCCGCCTCCACCGCCGCCAGAGTGGGCAGAAGACCCGTCATCCCCACCACGGCGTTGAGTACCACATCCGCCCCCTCAGCGGCGGCAAGCGCACACAGTCCTTCCCTGCCGGACAGGACTTTTACCGGAAGATCGCGGACCCGGACCCGTAAATCCGCCGCCGCCTGTTCATCATACAGGGCGGCCAGGGGCGGACGGTATTTCCGAATCTGCTGCTCCAGCGGTTCCACGCTTCGATAGGCGGCCAGCCCGACCACCTGTGCGCCGATCTGATCAGCCACCTGAAGTGATTGTACGCCAATGGAACCGGTGGACCCCAGCAAACTGATCCTCTTTCCTTCGCTCCTGTTCTGCGTCATCGCGCATCTCCTTTCCCGGACACTCCATCAATAAATCAGCGGAAGATAATGCACCGCGATAAAGAGCAGCGGCGCCGTCAGAAGCAGACTGTCGAACCGGTCCATCAGCCCGCCGTGCCCCGGCATGATATGGCCGAAATCCTTCACCTGGCATTGCCGTTTAATGATAGAAGCCAGCAAATCTCCCATCATGGAAAGCGGCGTACCGATCAGCGCCAGCAGCCCAATCTGCCAGTAGCTGACCGAAGCGGTATCGCCCAGATACAGAATCTGGTATAAAAAAGCCGCCAGCAGAGCGCTCAGCACCGAAACGACAATGCCGCCAATCGCTCCCTCCACCGTCTTCTTGGGACTGATATCGGGGCACAGCTTATGTCTGCCCAGAAAAGTCCCCACAAAATAAGCCCCCATATCGCACATCCAGGGAATCACCAGCGCCAGAAAAACATAAAACAGGCCGTCGGCCTCACATCCCCGCAGGCTGTAGGTGCGCAGATAGGCCAGGCAGGAAAAGGACAGAGGAAACACCACCGACACAAAGAAAACAAATCCGATTCTCTCCATGGACAGGGTCTTATGGTATCGGATCTGCAAAAAGGTCAGCGCCATCACATAGGCCAGCATCGCTCCCATCGCCGGGAGCAGATTCCCCGGCAGCAGAAAAAAGGGGGTCAGCATGGCAAAAGCCACCGCCGCCGCCGTCAGGCCGCGATGGCCGACAAAACGGGAAACGATCAGCACCTCATACATGGCCATACCGCAAATGATTGACATGGCAATATTGAGAAAAACAGGGGGAAGCAGAAGCAGAACCACAAAAGCCAGCGCCCCGCCGACAAGACCGGTGAGAATGCGCATTTTCATCGCTAAATTCCTCCAAACCGGCGGTTCCGCCGGGCATATTCCTCCAGCGCGGCATCCAGATCCTTTTGCCTGTAATCGGGCCAGAGAATATCCTGAAAAACATATTCCGAATACGCAGCCTGCCAGATCATGAAATTGGAGAGGCGGTATTCTCCGCTGGGACGCAAAATCATGTCCGGGTCGGGCTGCCCGGCGGTATAAAGGCGGTCGGAAATCCTTGTTTCATCAATCTCTTCGGGAGACAGGCGCCCGGCCTTTACCTCCTCTGCCAGCGAACGCATGGCATGAACCAGCTCATCCCGTCCGCCGTAGTTGAGCGCGATATTCAGCACCATCCCGGTCTTGTGCGCGGTGGAGGACTCCGCCTCCTCGATCAGGGCGCGGATATCCGGTGCGAGCGCCTCCCGTTCCCCGATAAAGCGGGTGCGGATGTTCTCTTTTTGAAAGTCCCGAAGCGATTCCCGCAGATAATCCCGCAGCAGGTTCATGATGGCGTCCACCTCCTCCTGCGGCCGTCTCCAGTTTTCGGTGGAGAAGGCGTAAACCGTGACATAGCGGATTCCGATCTTCTCACAGTATTTGGTGATGGTACGGAACACCCTTGCCCCGTAGCCGTGCCCTGCCTGACGCGGCAGCCCCCGCCTTTTGGCCCATCGACCATTGCCGTCCATGATAATCCCGATATGCTGCGGAAGCAGACGCTCCGTCGGCAGCGAAACCTCTTTTTTTCGGTGAAACAGGGACATGGGAGCCCTCCTTCCGTGTTCAGTCAGCGATAAATACGGCCACGCCGCAAAGCAAAAGGCGAACCGCGGTCCGCCCTTTGATCTCCCTTATATTTCCATAATCTCCTTATCCTTGGCCGCCGAGACCTCATCCACCTTTTTACAATAGGCGTCGGTCAGGTCCTGCATCTTTTTTTCGGCATCCTTCAGATCGTCTTCGGTCAGGTCGCCGGCTTTTTTGGCAGCCTTCAGCTTATCAATCGCATCGCGCCGGATCGACCGAACCGCCACCTTGGCCTCCTCGGCGTATTTTGACACGTTCTTGACCAGCTCCTTGCGGCGCTCCTCTGTCAGCGGCGGAAAATTCAGCCGGATACTGGTCCCATCGTTTTGAGGATTGATGCCAATATCAGAGGCGAGAATCGCCTTTTCAATGGCTTTGAGGGTGCTTTTATCCCACGGCTGGATCATCAGAGTGCGCGCATCGGGCACCGAAACAGCGGCCATCTGCTCCACCGGAGTGGGGACACCGTAATAATCCACCGCGATTTTTTCCAGAATCGCCGCGTTGGCGCGCCCTGCGCGAATGGCGGCATATTCATATTGAAGGGAAGCGATTGTTTTCTCCATTTTCTCTTTGGCCTGTGTGTGAATTTCCTGCATATCCTTCACCAATCCTTTTCCTGTTTTCCAGCATCAGCGCCGTATCAGTCTTCCCTGTTGACAATCGTGCCGATATCCTCGCCGCAGACGGCCCGGACAATATTTTGAGGATCATTCAGATTAAACACCAGAATGGGAATATCGTTGTCCCGGCACATGGTGGCGGCGGTAAAATCCATTACCTGCAGATTCCGGTTCAGCACATCCATATAGGTCAGCCGTGTGTAGCGCACAGCCGCCGGGTCCTTTTTGGGGTCGCGGTCGTAAACACCGTCCACCATGCTGGCCTTGAGAATGATATCCGCCTCAATCTCTGCCGCACGCAGAGCCGCCGCCGTATCGGTGGAGAAAAACGGGCTGCCGGTACCACAGGCAAAAATCACAATGCGTCCCTTCTCCATATGGCGGACCGCCCGGTTGCGGATATAGGGTTCGGCAATCTCATTCATGGAAACCGCCGTCTGTACCCGCACATCACAGCCCAGCTGTTCCAGTGCGTCCGCCAGCCCCAAAGCGTTGATAGCAGTGGCCAGCATCCCCATATGATCAGCCCTCGTGCGATCCATATTTCCGCTGGAACGGCCGCGCCAGAAGTTGCCGCCGCCGACCACAACGCCTACCTGAACACCTGCCTCGGCGCACGCCTTCACCGCCTGGCAGATGGACAGAACGGTATCAAATTCCAGTCCGGAGCCCTGTTCTCCCGCCAGAGCCTCTCCACTGAGCTTGAGCAATATCCGTCGATATTTCGGCTGCATCTTTTCACATCCGTTTCCGAAGCCGTGCGGCTTCCAGTATGTTCCATCCTATTTTACTATAGATACCTGCCGCTGTAAAGACATATCACAGGTTTTTTTCCGTCCTGCTCCGCCGGAGTCCTCCGCCCTGGGGATGCCGCCGCCATCCCCCCACGCTACAGAAGGGCAATGCAGGAACCGGATACAAGCTCCTTTTCGGCCGGCGTTGCGATATATACCGCGATTTACAGTCGAATGACGGCAAGGTTTCGCCCCAGGTCTTATGTGAAGCGCTGGGGAACCCGGTAAAGGCCCAAATTCTCTCCCTGTTAAATAAAAACGAGTTTACAGTTACGCAATTATCCGATCAGCTGTTTCTCGCCAGGCAGACCGTTAACCGACATGTTCTATGGCTCCTGGACTTTATGTTTATTAAAGTCTCAAAAATGACCGGCACGGAAATTTATTACCAGATTAATCGTCATTTTTTCAAATCGGCTGACATCTGCTAAAATCAGAGCGCCGAAACCTTTACGTTTCAACGCTCTGCCTGCCATACGGTCTTCCATTTTTTGAAAACGACAGGATAACGGCGAAAGCAGGGCTTACAAGCTGGTAGCCCCCAATAATTGATATTTTTTTGAATAGTATATTGAATTATTTGCACGAGACTGTTAAAATTGTGTGGGGATATGCTTTTACTGATGGATTGTGGAAGGCGGGGAATATTCATTGGAATACGATGAACGGATGGGAATCGCCTATGATACCATTTTCTACGGTATTCTCTGCTTTAATTTTGAAAGAATTAAAGAATCGTTTCAGAGAAGCAGTGCTGTCCTCCATGAGGATTTCCGCCATTTCTATCAGCTCAAAGCAACCCTTCCTGAGCCGCCTCCGGAGCTATATCCCTTCTTCTATTGCGATACGTTGCATCCCTCTTTTTTAGCCAAACAATTTTACGAGGATTTTTATTTCGGACAGGAGGAATTTACCTCTTTTTGGGAAAGATTTCTTCTAAAGTCCCCTCAACAGCTTGCACAATTAGTCTTTGAGTATTATTATAATGAATACCAAACGGAAACAGATTGCTGTAAAGATGGTAATGTCACTCAGACGATCTATCAAGCATTCCAGCTTAACCTTGATCATGAGCTGACTCTTCAGTTGATTTATTTGCTGCTGAATCCAGACACCGTTGTACATGCTTTAACCACCTTTTTAACCGCTTCCTACCATGCCGTTTGTGAATTATTCAGAAAGGAAACCCGAGTGATTCAGGGGATATTAAAAATCTTTACAAATAATCATTTTTTGGATCACTTAAATGTTTTACCCAATGGTCAATATATTAAGAATAGTAAAAAGGATCGTCTTTCCATCAGTTTTTTAAATTTTTTGATTGTTCTACAGAAGGGTACCGAGGAAACCGGACATAAATTCTTGTTGGGACGATGCTGTCATACATACTGTAATTCAGAATCCAATTACTACAAAATTTCGCCACAGGTATTGTGTGAAGCGGTGGGAAATCCCGTGAATTCCTTCGTCCTACAGCTTCTAAACGAGCAGGAGTTGACCGTGACACAGTTATCTGATAAGCTGATTATGGCCAGGCAAACCGTTAACCGCCATGTTCTGTGGTTGCTTGATCTCATGCTTATTAAAATTGCAAAGGTTACCAACACACAGATTTATTACCGGATTAACCGCGATTTTTTTACGGTAGCGAAAGAAATTCTCAGTCGTTATTTTACCGCGTTTGAAACCGGAACTTTTCAATCAACAGGAGATGGAACAAATGAAAACATGGAGAAAGCCGAAAATGTTTAGTTTTGATGTAGAAGACTTATCCTCTCATATTCTGGGTGCCGCAAGATCTTACTGTACCAACCGATTTTTTAGACGATAAGTGACCAGATAATATTCACCCGCTCATTTTTTGTCATCATAACAGAGAATTTCGCGATTTATGTAACAAATTTAGTGCGTGTCAAAACGGTCGGTATCTGTTAAAATCAGGGCGTTGAAACAATTGGGGGTTCAACGCCCTGATTTTTTCTTTGAGGGTGGACGTACCATGGATATCGAAATTTCTGCCGAGACTTTCGCACATAACCTGCGGTATTTGAGAATGCATAACATGAAAAAGCAGATGGATATCTCCCAGGCCCTGGGAATCGACCGTTCCGCCTATTCCTATTATGAGGTAGGCCGCTCCCATCCCCGGATAAGCCTCATCGTCCAAATCGCCTGGCTCTATCAGGTTCGTGTACACGACCTGTTCGGCGTCCGACACCCGCTTCCCCATGATCCGTATGGCGCCTTTTCTCTGGAGAATCTTCAAAAAGCGCCGGAGCTGAATCTGCCGGTTCATCTGAGAGGCTGGCGTCTTTACCACAACCAGCGCCAACGGCAGATTGCCGAGCAGCTGAGCCTGGACCGCTCCACCTATGCCTATTATGAGCTGGGAAAAAGCGAGCCGGCCCTTACGACCATTGTCCGGCTGGCCCAGTTTTACGATATCACCATTGATCAGCTGTTCGGCCTGATTCCAGAGCTGTAAAGGGCTTGACCCGGCTTAAAATCTCACGCTTTGCGTGGGGCTTCAGGAGACATTCTCCTTACAAGGTCAAGCCTGTTCACTTGTCCCTCCGCGGAGGGCAAACAAGACAGGAGGGGTTCCATGTCCTATCTTCCTTATGCGGTGTCGTCCCAGATCCATTTTTTCATGAAAGAACAAAACCTGACCGTCTCCTCTCTGGCGGAAAAGGCCGGGGTGAGCGCCTCCACCGTGCGGAAGGCCCTGCAGGGCGGGAATATCCTGCTGGACACGCTGACCCTGCTGGCTGTTGCGCTGGGGGTTGAGCCCATGGAGCTAGTGAGCGCCCGGCCCCATCCCCGCTTTGAACGGTTCGCGAGGGAAGCGGCCACCGCCCTGTCCGAAGGGACACCGGAGGAGATTTCACTGCCGGCTATGCGCGGTCTGATGCGGGAGGCTTCCTCCCCGGAAGAGGAGGCAGAGTGGCTGCTCTGGCTCCGGATCCTGATGACTCCCGAAAAGCGGGAGGTCGTCCGGCGCCGTGCCGCGCGGCGGGTGGAAGAGCTGAAACAACAGCGCCGGGACGGGGAAGACGGCCTGCCGCCGGAGTTCCTGGTCTGAGAAAAGTGCTGCCGTTTTCTCTTTTCTCCTTCTCAAGCGATGGTGCCATAGATTAACCTGGTAGCGTCGTTCCCGCTGCCGGGCGTTAGCCTGGCAGTCCGTCTGTCTTGCCAGCTTTTTCACCTGAAAAGGACCGAAAGACCTGACAGCGGAACAAAAAACAGAGCTTGACTCCTGCCAAATCGGAGAACGAAGGCAATACCTCTTTTGACCGCTGTCAGGCGCGTTTTCCCCTGTCAATCAACGATACAAAACGCTGTCTCAGTGAAGGACCTCTACGCCCAGCTCCACCTGTTCGCCATTGATCGACCATTCCCTGGAATAGCCCGCCATGGTGTCCAGCTCCAGCCGATCCGCCAGCACATCGCGGCGAATATCCTCCGCGTTGTCGGTCAGAATTTTCAAAATCCGCTCATTTCCGCGGGCATAGACGGCAATATGGTCGGTAACCTGGAAGTCCGCCTCCTTGCGCATGGTCTGCAGCTTACTGGTCAGTTCCCGGACAAAGCCTTCCTCCAGCAGCTCCGGCGTAACAGCGGTATCCAGCGCAGCGGTCAGACCACCCTCGGTCTGAACAGCAAATCCCTCAGCAGGAAGGACGGTGATCAGCAGGTCCTCCTCCGCAAGCTTCACTTCACCGCCAGGCAGGGACAGGGTCAGCACGCCGGTGGCATCCAGCTCCCGCCGGGCGGCAGATCCATCCAGGGCCGCCAGCGCCGGTCCAATCTCTCCCAGCTGCTTTCCATATTTGGGCCCCACCGTTTTCAGCTGAGGCTTAAAGGAATAGGTCATAAACCGGGAGGCATCTTCTGTAAAGCAAACGCTTTTGACGTTCAGCTCATCGGCAATAATGGCCGTATAGGCCTCTGCCAACGGCCGGTCGGAACAAACATACAGCACTGACAGCGGCTGGCGGTTTTTGATCGCCGCGGCGTTTCGGGCGGCGCGGGCCAGCGTGACGATCTCCCGCGCCAGCTCCATATCGCTTTCCAGCGCGGTGTCGATACGTCCCTCTTCCGCCGCAGGGAAGGCGCACAGATGCACGCTTTCGGGGGCAACTGAGTCCACACGGCATACCAGATTGCGATAAATGGACTCGGCCATAAACGGAACCAGAGGCGCGGCAATCTTCGCCAGTGTGACCAGCGCGGTATACAGGGTCATATAAGCCGCCACCTTATCCTCCTCCATGCCGGCGGCCCAAAAACGCTCGCGGCAGCGGCGGACATACCAGTTGCTCATGTCATCCACAAAGGACTGCAGCGTCCGGGCGGTTTCCGGGATGCGATAGCCTGCCAGCTGTGCATCCACCTCCTGCACGGCGGTGTTCAGGCGGGAAAGCAGCCAGCGGTCCATTACCGGCAGGGAATCGGACGCCAGCGAATAGCGGGCGGGATCAAACTGGTCGATATTCGCATACAGCACAAAGAAGGCATAGACGTTCCAGAGGGTGCCCATAAACTTGCGCTGCCCCTCCACCACCGCTTTCCCGTGGAAGCGGTTGGGAAGCCAGGGAGCTGAATTGCTGTAGAAATACCAGCGGATAGCGTCAGCGCCATAGGTGTTCAACGCCTCCATGGGGTCCACCGAATTCCCCTTGGATTTGGACATCTTCTGTCCGTTTTCATCCTGCACGTGGCCAAGAACGATCACATTTTTATACGGCGCCCGGTTAAACACCAGGGTCGAAATGGCCAGCAGGGAATAGAACCAGCCTCTTGTCTGGTCCACCGCCTCCGAAATAAAATCGGCGGGGAACTGACGCTCGAACAGCTCCTGATTCTCAAAGGGATAATGGTGCTGGGCGAAGGGCATGGCGCCTGAATCAAACCAGCAGTCAATCACCTCCGGCACCCGGCTCATCTGACCGCCGCACTCCGGGCAGGTCAGATGAACAGCGTCGATATATGGCCGATGCAGCTCGATATCGGCCGGGCAGTCAGGAGACATGGCGCGCAGCTCCTCCACACTGCCCACCGCATGACGGTGCCCACAGCCGCACTCCCAGATATTCAGGGGGGTCCCCCAGTACCGGTTGCGGCTGATTCCCCAGTCCTGTACATTCTCCAGCCAGTCGCCGAAGCGTCCCTTCCCAATGTTTTCGGGAATCCAGTTGACGGTACCGTTGTTGCGGATCAGATCCTCCTTCACAGCGGTCATGCGGATGAACCAGGACTCCCGCGCATAGTACAGCAGCGGGGTATCACAGCGCCAGCAAAAAGGATAACTGTGTTCAAAGGCGGGAGCGCTGAATAGCTGGCCGCGGGCCCGAAGGTCCTCCAGCACCAGGGGGTCGGCATCCTTGACAAAGGTACCCGCCCACGGGGTTTCGGCGGTCATCTCCCCCTTCGCATCCACCAGCTGGACAAAGGGAAGATCGTACCGGCGGCCCACATTGGCATCATCCTCACCGAAGGCGGGAGCGATATGCACCACACCGGTGCCGTCGGTCAGGGTAACATAGCTGTCGCAGGTGACGTAATAGCAGGGCCTGTCGGGATGAACAAAATCAAAGAGAGGCTCATATTCCATCCTCTCCATCTCCCGTCCCGGACGGGAATCCAGCACCTCATAGCCCTCCGGCAGCACCGATGGGGCCAGCGCCTCCGCGAGATAATAAATTTCCCCTTCCGATCGGGCGCGGACATACTGTTCGTCCGGATTGACGCACAGCGCCACATTGGAGGGAAGGGTCCAGGGGGTTGTGGTCCACGCCAGTATCCAGGCGTCCTCCCCCTTTACACGGAATTTGGCGATGGCGGAACGCTCTTTGACATCCTTATAGCCCTGGGCTACCTCGTGGCTGGAGAGCGGCGTGCCGCAGCGGGGGCAATAGGGCACGATCTTGAACCCTTTATACAGCAGACCCTTGTCCCATATCTGACGCAGGGCCCACCATTCCGATTCAATATAATCGTTTTCACAGGTGACATAGGGATGGTCCATATCGGCCCAAAAGCCCACCTTACCGGAAAACTCCTCCCACATACCCTTGTATTTCCAGACGCTTTCCCGGCATTTTTTAATAAAGGGCTCCACGCCATAGCGCTCAATCTGCTCCTTGCCGTCCAGCCCCAGTTCCTTCTCCACCTCCAGCTCCACCGGCAGGCCGTGGGTATCCCATCCAGCCTTGCGGGGCACCATGGCCCCCTTCATCGCGTGATAACGGGGGATCATGTCCTTGATGACGCGGGTGAGAACATGCCCGATATGCGGCTTGCCGTTAGCGGTGGGCGGGCCGTCATAAAAAGTATAGGTATCGCCCTCCTCCCGCTCGCTGATGCTTTTTTCAAAAATCTCATGTTCACGCCAAAATTCTTCAATCTCTTTTTCCCGCTCCACAAAGTTCAGCTGTGTGGATACCTCGTCAAACATACCAATACCTCCCATTATTTGCTTGCTGAAAACAAAAAGATCCCCGTCCCGAACGGGACGAAGACCTGCTTCGTTCAACCACCCTGCTCCATCATACCAGCATATGCGTTCCCGATAACGG
>JAAWCO010000027.1 GCA_022793315.1 Clostridiales bacterium
AAAGCACTATAACATCCAAATTCGGACGGGACAAGGATTAGAGATTTATGAATCAGATGATATTAGAGCCAGCCTGATAATGATACTCAAAAGTTATCAGAAAAAGGACACTGTTATCCAAGACATTCGGGTTGACCGTGGATCATTGGAACAGCATTTTCTGAAAATTGCGAAGGGAGAATAGGAAGTGAACGGATTTTTCTATGGGGTTATATTACAGTGGAAGCTGGACTTGCGCAGCCGAACCATGCTGATAACCTGCTATGTGGTTCCGCTCCTGTTCTTTGCGGTTATGGGTGGGATTTTTACATCCGTCATGCCGGAGAGCAAAGAATCTCTGATTCAGTCCATGACCGTCTTTGCCGTTACTATGGGGGCTCTGATTGGGCTGCCACCTTCTCTTGCAGAAATATATCGAAGTGATATTAAAAACGCTTATCAGGCAAACGGCGTGCCACTGCTGTTAGGGTTGATTTTGATAAATATTTCTGCATTTGTGCATTTGCTCATTATGAGCGCCATTCTCTATGTAATCGCACCAATTCTCTTTGACGCAAAGATTCCGGAGCATCTGGAAACATATTTAGGCGGGCTGGTTATCCTGATTGCTGTTTCGCTTAATATGGCCAGCATAATCGGATTAGCTGTAAAAGATCCCGCCAATACATCCATGTTTTCTATCTTGCTTTTTATCCCGTCCATTATGCTGTCGGGAATTATGTTCCCAAGTGAAATGCTTCCGCAGGCATTTGCCATTGTCGGAAAACTTTTCCCTGCAACATGGGGATATCAATTGATGACTGACCCTGTGTTTTCTCTGCAAACACTCTGCCCCTTGCTCGGTATTTTCCTCATAGCATTCATATTATGTGGAGTTCTGTTAAAGAGGATTCATACCCGGTGATATTGCTGAAATAAGTTTAACCTGCCCAGCGGCAGAAAAGAAAAAACGCTGCTTGGCAGACCGATTACCTGTGTTCAAAAGTTATTTCGATAGCGGTTTTGATTTTTCAAACAATTCCTGATGGATATGCCGCTGTCCCATACCGCCGCCCTGCCCTATGCGCTTCTGCCGGACAGGGCGAGCCTCTCCCAACTCAATGGCTGGATGGACGAGGCTGGGCGGGTCTATCTCATTTTCCCCGTAGAGAAGATTGCGGCGGTACTGAATCGAAGCCTTTCATCAGCCAAGAACGCATTGGCCGAATTGTAGGCGGCAGGATCTGTCCCTTTTCATCTGAATCAAAGGAAAAGCGCTCAACGCGATTGCCAGCGGCGGAAGATTGTGATAAACTGTTGACGGAATCCAAAGAATAAGCGGCGTGCCGCCTGGCGGGCGCCGGCGGGATAAGGGGCGGTTGGATGCTTTTGGCCTTGGATATGGGCAATACGAATATCACTATCGGTGTATTTGACGGCGAAAAACTGGTGCTGGAATCGCGGATGACAACCGACCGCACCAAAATGACCGACCAGTATGCGGTGGAGCTGCTGGATATTCTCCGGCTCTATCAGGTGCAGCCGGACCATTTTGACGGCGCTGTGATTTGCTCGGTCGTTCCCCCGCTTGACCATGCCATTCGCCGCGCCGTCCGGAAGGTGACCGGTGTGTCCCCGCTGATGGTAGGGCCCGGTATCCGGACCGGCGTCAATATCCGTATCGACGACCCTGCGCAGCTGGGTCCCGATCTGCTGGTGGGCGCGGTGGCGGCGACGGCCAAATACGGCGCCCCCTGTATTATCTGGGACCTTGGCACCGCCACCACCATGTCGGTGGTGGACCGGGAAGGGATTTTCCGCGGCGGCGCCATCATGCCGGGGGTCGGAGTCTCTCTGGATACCCTTACCTCCAGCACGTCGCTGCTGCCACGGATCAGCCTGGAGGCACCGCCCCATACCATTGGCGCCAATACGATTGAGTCCATGCAGTCGGGAGCGGTATTCGGTACGGCGGCGCTGCTGGACGGCATGTGCGACCGGGTGCTGGAAGAGCTGGGCTATACGGCGGCCATTGTAGCTACCGGCGGTCTGGGGCATGAGATCATTCCCCACTGCCGCCATCATATTCTTTACGACGATAAACTGCTGTTGGAGGGCCTGAGACTGGTCTATCATAAAAATCAGAAGCATTGAACCATTCGCGGCGAATACGCGCCATGCGCGGTTCGACCCTTATCATATAGTCCGAATATCCACCCGTGTTTACGCTGCATCTGGCCAGTGGCAGAGCAGCAGTAAGGAGGCAGTGTTATGAACGAACAGACAAAACGACTTTCCCCCTCTATTCAGCATCTGACGCTGGGAGCGATTCTGACAGCGCTTGTTGTGGTGCTTCAGCTGCTGGGAAGCTTCATTCATCTGGGTATGTTCTCTATTTCGCTGGTACTGATTCCGATTGTCGTCGGAGCCGCAACCTGCGGTCCATGGATTGGCGCATGGCTGGGATTTGTTTTTGGGGTGACGGTATTGGTGAGCGGCGATGCAGCCGCCTTTTGGGCGATAAATGTGCCGGGCACGATCCTGATCGTCTTGCTCAAAGGTACCCTGTGCGGTCTTGGCGCCGGTTTGGTTTATCGCTGGTTGGCTAGGTGGAACCGCTATGCCGCCGCTTTTGCCGCCGCCATCGTCTGTCCGGTGGTGAACACGGGTGTGTTCCTGGTCGGCTGCGGACTGTTTTTCTTTGAGACGGTTGCCGGATGGGCGGCCGCTGCCGGATTCGGTGAAAATGCGGTGAAGTACATGTTTTTAGGCCTTGCAGGCGGCAATTTTCTGTTTGAACTGGGGTTTAATATCGTCCTGAGTCCCATCATCGTGCGACTGCTGGAGCTCAGTAAAAAAATTCGTTAGGGCCTCTTGCTCCGACGTCTTTCAACCTCACCTGCTGGGCAGGTGAGGTTGTTTTTTCGTTCTCTTCCGTATGAGAAAACCGGTGCATCTTTTCTTCCCATCGGCTGCCAGCAATTTCAACCGTTTTTTGTTATCCGAAGATAGATGAGCCGGTCTTCTCCCGGCTATCAGAGGAAGACAATCCCGCTCTGCCGGCGGATTTCCGCCAGCGTTTCGCAGGCATGCTGCGCCAGCTGGGAGGCGTATCGGTATTCCTCCCGACTGGCGTCCGGCTCGCGGATATAACGGGCAAAATCACGGGCCTCGCCGCTCATCAGCTCCGGCTTGTCCACCTCTCCGGCCAGCTTTTCCTCTGCGCCGCCGGAGGAGAGACGCCGGATGCCGGTGAGCTTGGAGATGGAATCAATGACCAGGGTTCCCTCGTCTCCGACAATCTCCGAGCCGGTAAAGCCCTGCCCCACCTTGGAATAGGTGAGGGTAGCCAGCAGGCCGTCATAATGAAACAGGGCCGCGCCCCAGCCGTCGCTTTGGACCGCATCCTCCTTCGGCGGGACGGGCGGAAGAAAGCCGGATGCTGCTGTGATGCTCTTCGGCAGGCCGAACAGGTCAAGGGCGGCATAGACGCAGTAAAGCCCCAGATCCATCAGACAGCCAGTGGCCATTGCAGGATTGAATATATTCGGATTTTCCCCTTGAAGATACCGGGGATATTTGGAGGAGAGCTGTGAGAAATCGAAGCGCGCCGACCGGATGCGCCCCAGTGAACCGACCGCCTCATGGAGAACACGGCGGGCGGGAAGATGAAGCATCATAATGGCTTCCAGATAGACGAGTCCCTTCTGCTCTGCCAGAGCGGTCAGCTCCCGCAGCTCCGCCGGCTCCACGGCAATGGGCTTTTCGCACAGCACATGCTTGCCAGCTTCCAGAAACAGACGGCTTTGGGAGGTGTGAAGGGCGTTGGGGCTGGCGATATAGACCGCCTCCAGCGAGGGGTCCGCCGCCATGTCTGCTGGGGATTCATACACCTTCTCCGCTCCATATCGACCGGCCAGTTTTCGACCGCGTTCTTCACTTCGGGAGCAGACAGCCTCCAGCGTCCATTCGCCGGTTAGAGCTGCCCCCTGTATATATGCCTCGGCAATCCAGCCGGTGCCGATCACACCATATCGCTTCATCCGATCACCCTCCCTTTGTTAAGGGCTATCATAGCATGAAGCGCGCCGGACGGCAAGCGCCAGGAAAGAGAGGAAAAGACGCCGGCGTATTTCCGGCTTGCGTTCCGCCGGAATCAATGGTAGTATAAATGAGCTTTACACCTGCGGAAGGAGGAGACCGCCGGACGGAGGGACTGCCGCAGGCACGGAAAAAGATACTGTTTATCGAGGAGAAAGGATGTCTCTGCTCATGGATTATGCTGCTGAATCGTTAAGGCTCCATCGGGAATGGAAGGGAAAAATAGAGGTGGTCTGCCGTGCTCCCCTCAACACACGGGATGACCTGTCCCTGGCGTATACGCCGGGTGTTGCGCAGCCCTGCCTGGAAATCCAAAAGGATAAGGAGCTCAGCTATGACCTGACCCGCCGCGGTAATCTGGTGGCAGTGGTGACCGACGGTACTGCTGTTTTAGGGCTGGGGGATATTGGCCCTGAGGCCGGCATGCCGGTGATGGAGGGCAAATGCGCTCTGTTCAAGGCCTTCGGCGATGTGGACGCTGTCCCCCTTTGCGTTCGGTCAAAGGAGGTGGACGATATTGTCAACACCGTCCGGCTGCTGGCAGGAAGCTTCGGTGGCGTGAATTTGGAGGATATTTCTGCTCCCCGCTGCTTTGAGATTGAGCGGCGGCTGAAGGAGTGCTGCGATATTCCGATTTTCCACGACGACCAGCATGGAACCGCGGTGGTGACGCTGGCCGCCATGCTCAACGCTCTCAAGCTCACCGGCAAAAAGCTGGATGAAATTCGGGTGGTAACCAGCGGCGCCGGTGCGGCGGGAATCGCTATCATCCGTCTGCTGATTGCAATGGGGCTGCGGGATGTGATACTGTGTGACCGGCAGGGGGCGATTTATGAGGGGCGCGACGGCCTGAACACGGAAAAGGCGGAGATGGCGGCGATTACCAACCGGGAGCGCCGCCGTGGGTCTCTGGCCGAGATGCTGAAGGGGGCCGATGTCTTTATCGGCGTGTCCGCTCCGGGCTGTGTTACTCCCGAGATGGTCAAAAGCATGAAAAAAGACCCCATCCTTTTCCCAATGGCGAACCCGGTTCCGGAAATTATGCCCGATCTGGCCCGGGCGGCGGGCGCCGCCGTGGTCGGGACCGGCCGCAGCGACTTTCCCAATCAGATCAATAATGTATTGGCCTTTCCCGGTATTTTCCGCGGTGCTCTTGATGTGCGTGCCCGCGATATCAACGACGATATGAAGATTGCGGCTGCCAGAGCCATTGCCTCCCTGGTTACCGACGACAGGCTGTCGCCTGAATATATCATTCCCAGCGCCCTCGACCGCGGTGTGGCGCAGGCTGTTGCCGGGGCGGTAGCGGAGGCCGCCCGCCAAACCGGCGTGGCCCGCCTGTAAATTTCAGAGAACTGCCGCCGGATCGTTTGCCGATCCGGCGGCTTTTGACAGCCGGCGGCGTCCGACCACGTCAGGAGACGTTTTCCTCATCACGGCTGCTGTATTTTGAGGCAAACCGCCTGCCTAGACCGCAGACGGCCGCGGCTGCCGCACTGATCACGGCGACGACGATCAGAGAGGCGAACAGATACATAGCGGTCACTCACCTTTCATTGGGAAATTTCCTTTTTAACAGTATATCCATTTTTCGGCGGGTGTGCGCCTGTTTATGAGGAAGGAATTCCCACAGAATCCCGGCATTTCACCAAATACCCTTTCCCGCATAGGATGATCAGAGAAGTGGAGGAACGCCGGGCGGGAAAGAGGAGGGATGGTGTTCCCCGCTTCATCTGGGGAAAGGAAGGATCGGGATGGGTGAGAATATTATGCTGGTTGTTGTTCTGCTGCTGGCGCTGTATGGCTGCGCAGAATTGATTCGGAGGCTGGTCATCCAGGTTATGAAGCCTGAGCCCGACTGTTCCGGGATGCTGGTGATTCCCGTCAGCGGTCACCGAACGGATATTGAGTATATTATCCGTTCGGCGGTCACTCAAAGCCGTTGGGCGGAGTTCCGCCGGGAACAGCGTGTGCTGCTTTTTGACGCCGGTATGGATGAGGAAACCAGACAACTGGCGGAGAAGGTTTGCAGCGAAACAGGCGCAGCGGGAATTTATCGTGCGGCAGAGCTTGGCAGCCTGTTTGATGGGGATTTGCCAAAAACCGATTCATGATTTATAATAGGGAAAAGAATGTATGTTCACTGATGGGAGGAACCGGCTGTCCCCGCGGGACGGCCGGTTACCCACAGACAGCTTCGGCCATGGAAAGGCGCGGATGTGATAATGCAGGAACCGGAAAAAACACTGGAGGAGCTCACCGGCACGGTGGAACGGGTGGTGTTTCGCAATGACGAAAACGGCTGGACCGTGCTGGAGGTCGAAGCGGGCGGCGAATATCACAAGGTAGTAGGCATATTGCCGATGGCAGCTGCCGGTGAACAGCTGTGTATGAGGGGATATTGGACCGAACACCCCAGCTTTGGACCGCAATTCCGCGCCGAACATTGTGAGCAGCAGCTGCCGACCGATTCGGATGCGATTTTACGTTATCTCTCCTCTGGCGCCGTCAAGGGGATTGGGCCGTCCACCGCTGTCCGCATTCTGGAAAAGTTCGGGGACGAAGCGCTCCATGTTCTGGAGCAGGAGCCCCGCCGTCTGGCGGAGATCAAAGGAATTTCCCTCCGCCGGGCGATGGAAATCGGCAGGGAGTTTGCTGGGCAGTTCGGTCTGCGTGAGGTGATGCTGACCTTTTCAGAATTTGGGCTGACCGCTCCGGAGGCGCTGCGTTGCTATAAAAAATGGGGCGCCGCTACCGTTTCCATGATTCGGGAAAACCCCTATTTGCTGTGCTCCAGCGGGCTGTATATCGGCTTTGACAGGGCTGATCGTATCTGTATGGGGATGGACCGGCCGGCCGACGATCCCCGTCGTATCGAGGCCGGTCTCCTTTATGTTCTGCGCCACAATCTGGGAAATGGACACACCTGCCTTCCGCGGGACAAACTGGTGCCTGCCGCCGCCTCCATGCTGGGCGTGGAAGAGGGACAGACGGAGGAACTCCTCACACAGATGCTCGACGGGGCCGCCGCGCCGGTGCAGGAGCGGGAGCTGAAAGGCCGGCGCTTTATTTTTCTGGACAACCTGTATCGGGCGGAGAGATTTATCGCGGCGCGTCTTCAGCTGATGGCCGGCTTTCCGACCCAGTCCGAACAGCGATTGGAGCAAACCATCGACAGCATCGAAAAAAGCACTGGTCTGCACTATGAGTCGCGGCAGAGGGAGGCTATCCATCAGGCGGTGGAAAAAGGGGTCCTCATTCTGACCGGCGGACCTGGCACCGGAAAAACGACCACACTGCGGGCCATTATTCAGGTCCTGGAGGGGATGGGGGAGACGGTGGCTATTGCCGCGCCCACCGGGCGGGCCGCCAAACGTATCGCGGAGCTGACCGGCTGTGAAGCCAAAACCCTTCATCGGCTGCTGGAGGTTCAATGGGATGACAGCGATTCCCCCGCCTTTGAGCGCAACGAAAAAAATCCACTTGACGCCGATGCCGTGGTAGTGGACGAGCTGTCGATGGTGGATGTTCCGTTGTTTGAGAGCCTGCTGCGGGCGCTGAAAACCGGATGCCGTCTGATCATGGTAGGGGACAGCGATCAGCTCCCTGCCGTGGGCCCCGGCAGTGTGCTTCACGATCTGATGGACAGCGGCGAGCTTCCTGCCGTACGGCTTACCGAGGTTTTCCGGCAGGCGCAGGAGAGCCGGATCATTGTCAGCGCCCATAAAATCGTCTGCGGCGAGATGCCTGAGCTTTTCCATAAAGAAGGGGATTTCTTTTTTCTGGCGCAGAACAGCGAGCAGGGGGTATCCGCCACCGTTCAGGATTTATGCGCGCGCCGTCTGCCGGCGCGCTATGGTTATTCTGTGTTCGAGGGGATACAGGTGCTTTGTCCCGGACGGAAGGGAGGACTTGGCACCTTGGAATTCAATCGCCGTCTGCAGGAGCGGTTGAATCCGCCGGGGGAGGGGAAACGGGAGATCACCGTGGAGGGAACCCTTCTCCGGACAGGGGATAAGGTCATGCATGTGCGTAATAATTACGATATCGTCTGGACCCGGGACAACGGCGAAAGCGGTACCGGCGTGTTTAACGGGGATATTGGACAGCTGGAGGCGATTGATCCGCGGGAGGGGACGCTGAGCGTCCGTTTCGAGGACCGTACCGCCCTGTACAGTCGGCAGGAGGCGCAGGACCTGGAGCTGGCATATGCGGCCACGGTTCACAAAAGCCAGGGCAGTGAATTTGATGCCGTGATTCTTCCCCTTTACCACAATCAGCGGCTGCTCTGCTATCGCAATCTGCTGTATACAGCGGTGACGCGGGCCAAATCTCTGTTGATCATTGTGGGAAGCCGTCAAACTTTGCAGGAGATGGTGGAAAACGATCGAAAAACGTTGCGTTACACCGGCCTGAGGGCATTCATGGAGGAGATGGGAAACTCTTCCCTGAAGCAGATGGCCGAACTCCCCGGCACGGCTGATCCACATTGAAAACGGAGGATGCGATTTGAAGACGATGCTTCCGCGCCGGATTGGCGCCTGGTTCTTCCCCCGCCGGTGCGGCTTCTGCGGCCGGCTGGTCAAAATAGACGAAACAGTCTGCGGAGAGTGTAAAGGAGAGCTTCCGCGCGTGCTTCCGCCTCTTTGTCCTCTCTGCGGCAGGGAAAAGGGCCGCTGTGCCTGCCGGGCTCACCGCCGGCATTTTTTGCGCTGCGTTTCCCCCTTTTATTATGAGGGGCTGGCCAGAAAAGGCATCCTGCGGCTCAAGCTGTATGGAAAGACCTATGCCGCGGAGGCCTTTGCGGAAGCGATGGCACAGACGGTGAAGCGGGAATATGCAGGCGTTGTATTTGATGGGATTGTTCCCGTGCCGGTCAGCCGCCGGACACAAAAGGCGCGCGGCTATAACCAGAGCTTTTTGCTGGCGTCTGCCCTGGGCGCCCGGATCGGCTGTCAGGCGGAGGAGACGCTGGCCAAGCTGGTCGAAACGCCGGCCCAGCGGGAGCTTTCCGCTCTGGAGAGGAGCGGAAATGTGATGGGCGTGTTCGATCTGCGGAGCGGATGCTGCGTGACAGGAAAAACGCTTCTGCTGGTGGACGATATCCTGACCACCGGCGCCACGCTGGACGAATGCGCCAAAATATTGAAAATATATGGCGCGGCGGAGGTGTATGCTGCGGTGGGAGCGGCTGCCATGCTGGAAAAGACGACCGCTTGTCAAACAGGAGAGAATACCGTATAATAAACGCGAAATAACCAAAGCGGTGGATTTCATTATGATAATCATCGAATCTCGCCACTCATCATCTGATGAGAGGCGAGGGAATGGTCGCGTTAGGAGCGGATAGCATGCCCGGCATGAAAATGGGAATTGATCTGGGGACCTGTCAGGTGGCTATTGCAGTCGCCGGCCGCGGCGTCGTTCTGCGGGAGCCGTCGGTTATCGCGGTAGACAGAGATACGGATAAAATGATCGCCTGCGGCCGTGAGGCCGGTGAGATGCTGGGGAAGGAGCCGGATTCCATTCGAGTGATCCGGCCGATGACTAAGGGCGTGATTTCCGATTACCACTACGCAGAGCGTATGCTGCAGCATTTTGTGCGAAGGGTCTGCGCCTATAAAATTCTGAAGCCGCGGGCATCGGTGTGTGTCCCCGCCTCTGTAACAGAGGTGGAGCAGCGCGCGGTGATTGAGGCGGCGCTGGCGTCCGGAGCGCGTAGCGCGGTGCTGATCGAGGAGGCGGTGGCGGCGGCCATTGGCGCCGGTCTGGATGTGGCGGCGCCCCGGGGCTGTATGATCGCTGATCTGGGCGGCGGCACGACCGATGCCGCCGTGCTCTCCCTCAAGGGAATGGCCTCTTCTCTGTCGGTCCGTGTAGGCGGCGACGATTTTGACGAGGCGATTGTTCGCTATATGCACAACCGGTACAACCATGTGATCGGCCTACCAACGGCGGAAATGATCAAAAAGACCATTGGCGACGCGATGCCGGATGCCGAAAACAATCCGGAGCTGCCGGTCAGGGGCCGGGATGCGGTCAGCGGCCTGCCTCAGGTAGTGAAAACGACGGCTATGGACATCCGGGAGGCTATCCATGACCCACTGGAGGAGATTATGTCGGTCCTTCAGCGGGTACTGGAGAGCACTCCGCCGGAACTGGTCGGTGATATTTACAGCAATGGCCTGCTTTTATCAGGAGGGCTGTCGCAGATGAAGGGCATGGTGCGCCTGGCAGCTCAGCGCACCGGTGTGGCCTGCCGTCTGGCGGAGCATCCGGAGGACTGTGTGGCGTTGGGCACGGAGAAAGCGCTGAAATATGTCGATATTCTTTCCACCGGTGTGTACGATATCAGCCGCCTCAGCTACCGGCTCTCCGATGTCAATGTATAAGAAGCCGAAGCCGTTCTGCTCCGCCATCCGCCAATGGCGGGACAACGGCTGACCGCTGTAGGATCTGCTGTTGACCGGCAGCAGCAAACGTCTGGGGATGCCTCCTCTCATGGCAGTAAAAAAGACCCGTTGAAACGGGTCTTTTTTACTGCCCCTCTGACCGAGGCCGGTACGTTAGACGAACCGGTTTCCGGGGGCGCGCTGGAGTCCGAAAATTACGAGGCAGCGGCGTCACTGCGCCGGACTTCCCGGCCGATGGCCTCCACAGGATCAATCAGCTTGCCGTCGGCGGTGAGCTCCAGATGAAGATGGCTGCCGTCCAAAGATTCACAGGGAATATCGGAAAGGGAGCCAATGACGTCGTTTACCTTAACCGAATCACCTGTTTTCAGAGAAGTGACAGCCGTGACGCCGTAATAGCGGGACTGAATACCAAAACCGTGATCAATTTCAATCACATGTCCCCAGATAGGGTCCTCTTTTATAGAAAGAATGGTGCCGTTTGCCAGCGCTTTGACCTCTTGTCCGGCATTGCCTTTGAAATCGACGCCGCTGTGGATACGCCAGTCGTTCATGGTCTGAGAATAAACCGGATTGTCGTTGCTGAATTCCTTCAGTACCTCATTGGACAGGGGCAGGATAAACAGCTCCACTTCGTTTGTGCCCGCAGGCTGTACATCAGACTGCGTGGTGGGGGTAGCTGTGGTTTTTGCCGATGAGCTGGCGCTGGTCGTGGTGCGTTCATCCGGGATGTTCGTGACGATGTTTTCCGCTGCCCGGTCGGTCGTCGGCGAAGTGACGAGGGTGGTGGGATTGTCCTGCCCGCCGTCTGTGCTCAGCCCCGGCATCGTCGTGACAAAGGTAGCCACCGCCACACCGCCAACGGCTACCAGACATACCGCCAACGCAACATAAAAGCCCTTGCCTTTTAAAAAATTTTTGATCTTGGAATTGCCGTCAAAATGGATTCGGCCCATACAATACCTCCGTTCCTTATGCGAGAAGCAATAGGGTATGGTAGTATTCTGGACAAAAATACGGCCGATATGCCATCAATCAAAAATTTTGCTCCTTTTTTAAGAAAGCGTTTTCGGCGCTTGACACTCCCCACAGCAAAAGCCGGAGATTTGCAGCTTAACCATTACCGCCTGCACCAGCGAGGTCTTACACGATGTCACCCGAGCGTATAGGTTCGAGAGTGTTCCGCTCTGCTGTATGTACCGGCTACGCCAGCAGGTGCAAGTCTTCATTCAAACAGGATGCTCTTTTTTCCATGCGCATGAGGCATATCCATCCTGAATCCTGTCTGACATCTCCCATTCTGTTTGATACAATGCAGGAATACAGGGTTGTCCATAAACAGCAAAATGTCCGCCGAATCCGGCGGACATTTTGCTAAGTTAGAGGGGTGTTTTGAGGAGGGTAGAACGTACTCACTTTGTGGAGGATACGGTGCGGCTCCGTCGCCTCCTGAGTACGTTCTCATTATAGGATGCCTCTGCAGGAATTGTGTGAATTGACTATGAATAAACTGTTA
>JAAWCO010000028.1 GCA_022793315.1 Clostridiales bacterium
AGTGACAGGAGTCGAACCTGCGGCCTCTTGAACCCCATTCAAGCGCGCTACCAATCTGCGCCACACCCGGATAATCTAATGATCAATAACTGCGAAAGTTATTATAGCATGCTGTCTCCACAAAAGCAAGTGTTAATTTCTCGTTTTTGCAGAGGAGTCGGCTTCTGGAGGCGGTGCGTATGGCGTTTGGGAGTGTGAATATTGCTTCCCAAACGAGTTGCCTTCCGGAAGAAAAACGGTCTGCCGTCGGTCGGCGATGACGCCCCTTGGGAGGGAGTGCTTTACCATTGTGTGGCAATATAAATTGTGGGAAATATATTTTAGTTGAAAATATTGGCATAAACAATTATAATTGTCTAAAACGATTTGGGGATTCTGTCATAAAAGGAGGATAGAAAAAACGTGAGAAAGATCAAAAAATCAGAGAAACCCGATCCCTTTAAGCCGAAATACGGAAATATCGACAATGTAGTCTATGTTCTGCGCGGTATTCGGCAATATGATCGGTCACTGCTGTGGCTGGTGGGGCTCAACATCCTGGCAGCGGCATTGAGTGAGCTCATCCCGGTCATTTTGCCGAAAACGATTATTGACGAGCTGCTGGGAAAGGGCCGGGTGTCGGCGGTGCTGACGCTGACGGCTCTGTTCGGGCTGCTGACGCTGGTCACGCGTGTCACAGCCAACACCAGCGAAAACACCGTTTTCAATCGTTTTATCGCGGTGCGCCTGCATTTTATCGCGCGCGCCGGTGAGAAGTTCATGCGGATGGATTATCAGTCGCTGGAGGACCCGGAGGTGCTGGACCTGTCCCAGCGGGGCGACCGGGCCTGCAGCAACAATGTGGATGGAATTGAGGGGATCATGCACCGTACCCAGGGCGCCGCCCAAAAGCTGCTGACCATGGCGGGCACCGCCGCCATCATCAGCACCCTTCATCCCTTCCTTCTGATTGCGATGGCGCTGCTGCTGTTCACCAATTTCCTGATGACCTCCTATACCCAGAAAAAGAATAAGGAGGAGCACGATCGTCTTGCCCCTGTCTGGCGGCGGCGGGGCTATCTGGAAGAGGTCATGGGGGACTTCGCTTTTGCCAAGGATATCCGTCTGTTTTCTATGAGAGGGCTTCTGAGAAGCCGGCTGGTGGAACAGCAGAAGGAGAATTTTCGGGGAGACAACCGTGTCCGCGGCCATTGGGCCCGCGCCACTATCCTGTATGCCACCTCATCTCTGTTTCAGGAGATCATTCTGTACGCCTGGCTTTGTACGCGGGTCCTTGCCGGTACTATGAGCATCGGTGAATTTACCATGTATGCGGCGGCGATCCGCACCTTTTCCGGTGCGCTGGACGGTTTTATCGGCGATCTGGTCCATATCCGCCGCCAGAATGAGGTGCTCAGCGATTACCGTGGCTTTCTCGACTATCCCGATACGCCGGCGGGGACGAAGCCTTTGCCGGCGGGACTGGAGCAGGAGCCCCTGTGCTTTGAGCTGCGGGACATTTCCTTCCGCTATCCGCGTCAGGAGTCCTATGCCCTCCGCCATGTGTCTCTGACTATCCGCCCACAGGAGAAGCTGGCGGTGGTGGGGCTCAACGGCGCGGGGAAGAGTACCTTTGTCAAGCTGCTGACCCGGCTGTATGAGCCAGACGAAGGCTGTATTCTGCTGAACGGCGTGGATATCCGTACATATGACCGTGAGGCTTATACCCGTCTCTTTTCTGCCGTGTTTCAGGAGATCGAGACCTTTGCCTTCACGGTGGCGGAAAACGTCGCCATGTGCCCCATCGACGAAATCAATCGAGAGCGGGTCGCCGAGGCCCTGGAGGATGCCGGGCTGGGCAAACGGATCCGGGAGCTGGAGAAGGGGATCGACCGCCGGATGCTCAAGGTGATTGATGAGGGCGGCGTGGAATTCTCCGGCGGCGAAAATCAGAAGCTGGCGCTGGCGCGGGCGCTGTACAAGCAGGCGCCGGTCCTTCTCCTGGACGAGCCCACCGCCGCACTGGACGCGCTGGCGGAGGAGCGGCTCTACCGCGAGTTCAGCCGCATGGTTCAGAACAAAACCGCCATTTATATTTCTCACCGTCTGGCCAGCACGCAGTTTTGTGACCGGGTGCTTCTCTTTGAAAATGGCGAAATTGTGGAAAGCGGAAATCATCAGGAGCTGCTCAGCAGGGGTGGGCGCTATGCCGAGCTGTTCCAGGTGCAGGCGGCCGCTTATCGGGAAGAGGAGGGGGAGAAATGAAAGACAGACAGGCGCGTAGGCAGCGCTATCGAAATGTACTGCCGGTGATGGCCTATTTTTACCGGATGGCCTGGCAGAACGACAAGTCCTATTTTGTGCTGGTGTTCTGCAATATGCTGGTGCGTGGCGGCTCTCCTTTTCTGAACATTGTCCTCCCCAAATTTCTGATCGACGAGCTGGTTGGCGCACGGCGGCCGGAGCAGGTTCTGCTGCTGGTGGCGGTGCTTGTGCTGTCCAACTATCTTCTCAGCCATATTCGCAACCTGCTGGATTATTTTCTCAGCCGGTCGCAGGGCCGACTCTCCATGAAGCTGGATGAGCTGCTGGGTGATCAGATCATGCGGATGGATTTTGAATATACCGAAAACGCCGCTGTACTGGATCATCTGGAAAAGGCCCGAACCGGTATGAGCTGGTATTCCGGCGGCATCGGCGGCTTCAGCGAAAGTCTGACCAATATAGCTGCCGGCGCTATCACCCTGGCCGGTACGCTGGCCATTATCTGTTCGCTGTCCCCCTGGCTGATTTTGCTCCTGCTTTTGCTGATTGCGGGAAACCTGTTCCTCACCTCCCTCCAGCAAAAGCAGGAGGTACAGTTCCGAAAGGATCTGGTGGGGATCAACCGTCGTTTCAACTATTATTTTGATATCGTCAAAAGCATCCGTTACGGCAAGGATATCCGGATGTACCATGCCCGGCCGCTGGTACTGGGCCGGGTCAGCGAGTACATTGATAAGGACTGGGTCATGGAGAATCAGCTGAACCGCAGCCAGAACAAATACAACGCCCTTCTGACCGGCGTCAATGTGCTGCAGCAGACCCTACTGTATGGGGTGCTGGGTCTGCGGGTGCTGGGCGGCGTGTTGGGGATTGGGGATTTCCAGATGCTTATCAGTGCGGCCAATAGCTTTACCGACAGCCTGGGCGGCATCCTCCGCCAGATCATTGCTATCGGCACCAAGGCGGATTTTATGAATGAATACCGCACCTTTATGGAATACCCGGCGGCCCAGCCGCAGGGAACCCTTCCCGTGGATGCCGATGTTCCTCATACCTTTGAATTTCAGGATGTCTCCTTCCGTTATCCCGAGGCGGACAGCGATTCTCTGTCCCATGTCTCGCTGACCATTCCCGCCGGGCAGACGTTGTCGGTGGTCGGGGAGAACGGCGCGGGAAAAACCACCTTTATCAAGCTGCTGTGCCGACTGTACGACGTCACCGACGGGCGTATCCTGATGGATGGGGTTGATATCCGGGAATACGACCGGGAGCAATACCGCCGCCTTTTTTCCGTGGTGTTCCAGGACTACCGTCTGTTTTCCTTTACCATTGCGGAAAATGTGTCTGCTGATGACCGGCCCGACCGCGGCAGGGTGCTGGAGGCGCTGAAAAAAGCGGGGTTTCAGGAGCGCCTGGAGCAGCTGGAAAAGGGAATCGACACCCCTGTATATAAAAATTTTGAAAAGGATGGGGTAGAATTTTCCGGCGGTGAAAGTCAGAAGCTGGCTATTGCGCGGGCAATGTACAGATCCTCGCCCATCGCCATTCTGGACGAGCCTACTGCCGCTCTTGATCCGCTGGCTGAGGCGGACATCTATCAGCGCTTCGACGCCCTGATCGGTGGGAAAACCGCCCTGTATATCTCCCATCGCCTTTCGTCTTCGCGCTTCTGCGACCGAATCGCCGTCTTTCATCAGGGGGCCCTCATCGAATACGGCTCTCATCATGAGCTGGCGGGCGCCGGTGGAAAATACAGCGAAATGTGGCAGGCGCAGGCGCAATATTACCTGTAGGCCGGAACACGGCCGTCAGCCGGCAGAGGCGCGCCTGCCCGCGGTGTTTGCGGTGCTTTCGGTAAAGTCGCGCGGCCCCCTGTTCATTGGCGGTCGCAGATACCCTGTTTTCTTTCCCCTTCCATGTGGATAAGCGCTGAACTCAACTGATGGTTGTGATATAATACAACCGTCGGTTTATCATACGACTGGTGATTCAACGCTTGTTCTCTTCCGGCCGGCGCCGGATTTCGCTATACTGACGTCATCAACCGGAAAGGGGTTTTGAAAATGGAACAGTCATTGGGCAAAAAGCTGGCAGAGCTGCGCCGGGCCAGGGCAATGACCCAGGAGGAGGCAGCGGAGAAGCTCGGCGTTTCTCCTCAGGCGGTGTCCAAATGGGAAAACGAGGCCTCCTGCCCTGATATTCTGCTGCTGCCTGCGCTGGCGGAGCTGTATGAGGTGACGATTGACGAGCTGTTCTCCCGCGGGAAAAAGCCGGAGACGCTGGTTCTTCCCCCGGAACAGCGAAAGGATTTTGACAGGCTGCTGCTGCGGGTCTGTGTGGATTCCGCCAGGGGCGACCGGGTGCGGGTGAATTTGCCCATGCCACTGGTAAAAATGGGACTGGAGATCGGCATGAAGCTGCCCGACATTGAGGGCAGCGACGTTCTTCAACAAATTGATATCGGGCAGATCGTGGAGCTGGTGGAGAAGGGGCTGATCGGCAAGCTGGTGGAGGTGGAGAGCGAGCAGGGCGATACGGTGGAAGTGGTGGTGGAATAGGGCGATGCGTATCCATATACAGACAGAAACAGGCAAACGGCTGTGTCTGTTGTTTCCTACCCGGCTGATGCTGAACCGCCTCACCGCCGCTGTGGCCGCCGGAATTCTCCGTCGAAGGAGGGAGAAGGCAGCAGCGCCGGACATCAGCAGCCGGGAGCTTCGACACCTGTTCCGAACGCTTCGTCGGATGAAACGGAGGCATCCCGGCCTGCCGTTGGTGGAGGTCTGGAGCACCGGCTGTCTGGTGGTCAGCATCCGTTTATAAACTGTCAGAGGGGCCGCCGGTATTTCCCGGCGGCCCCTCAGCTTGTTAAAAAGCCGTTTCACAGAAAGTCTTGTACCAAAAGTTTTTGCCCGCCTTTTTAACAGGCGTTGGGGCGCGTCCCGCAGGACGCGAAATCCTCTGAAGCGTAAGGCGTAGGAAGTAGACCGAAGCCTTCTCCTGGCAGGTCTCGGTCTTACCCTCGCCGGGGGTTCCCGTGATTCGTGTCTTTTGCTGTTTGCCTGCTGGTTTTTCGACAGCCTGAGATGCTTTTTTCTCTGAACTCCCGATGTCCTTGCGCCGTTTCCGACACGTCTGTTCCGACCGGCGCTGCCGGGAGCTGTCTGACCAAACACTTTGTCAAACGGCTGGACAATCCATTCCAAGCTGCAGCTGCTTAAAATATGCTTTTAACTCTGCTTTATCCGTATCCTCAAGCTGCCTGATCTGGATGCCGCGAATCGCTGCTTCTAAATGGTAGAGAATCACCACGCAGGTGTTGGGATATATTGCTTTGAGACGAAAAATCGCCTGTTTGCTGCCCAGTTCGATTAATTCCTCGGCCGAATGAATCCCAACCGAATGGAGCTTCTTTTCCATCGTTTTTCCTAAGCCTAAAATGGTAACGGCTGCCATATTTTTCCCCTTTCCGTCCATTTTCCCTGAAGGATAAGTGACGATGCATTTCCCTGGCTCTGCCGCTGACTTTGGTGCAGCTCCCTCAACCTTCGTGAAATCGCCGGGGTTTTCAGCTGGCGGTCTTTTTCTGAAAAGAGGGCGGATTATTCGTTGGACAGAAGCCCGAACTGGGTTTCATACAGACGGGCGTACCGTCCGCCCGCTGCCATCAGCTGCTCGTGGGTTCCCTGCTCCTGGATTCCTTCTCCGTCGATGAAGGCGATTGTATCCGCCCCACGGATGGTGGAAAGCCGGTGGGCGATCACCAGGGTGGTCCGTCCCTGCGCCAGCAGGTCAAACGCCCGTTGAATATGCGCCTCTGTCACCGTATCCAGTGCGGAGGTCGCTTCATCCAGTATCAGAATGGGCGGATTTTTCAGAAAAACGCGGGCGATGCTGATCCGCTGCTTCTGCCCGCCGGAGAGCATCACCCCCCGCTCGCCCACATAGGTGTGATAGCCGTCCGGCATACGCAGGATATCCTCGTGGATTTCGGCCTTTATCGCCGCTTCGATCACCTCATCGTCGGTGGCGTCCACCCGCCCATAACGGATGTTCTCCATCACGGTGCCGGCAAAGAGCACCACCTCCTGCTGGACGATGCCGACCGCCGCCCGGAGAGAGGCGGTGGTCACCTCCCGGATACGGTGCCCATCAATGGCGATTTCGCCGGAATCGAGCTCATAAAAGCGGGGGATCAGATGGCACAGGGTGCTTTTCCCGCCGCCGGAGGGACCGACCAGCGCCAGCGTGGCGCCCGCCGGAATATGCAGGCTGACGTGGGACAGCACGCGGGTATCCTCCCGGCCCTCCCCGGCGTAGGAGAAGGAAACGTCGGTAAAGCGGATATCCCCCTTCACCTCCCGGAGCGGAACGGCGTCCTCCGCATCCAGGATCTCCGGCGTCTCCGCCATCAGGGCGCGGAAACGCTGAAAGCCGGCCATACCCACCGTGTACTGCTCCACAAAGGCAGAGAGACGGCGGATAGGCTGTAAAAAGGCGCCGATATACAGCACAAAGACGGTCAGATCAAAATAGTCAAGCCCGCCCTGCATAATCAGCAGCCCGCCGGCTGCGATCACCACCACGTTCATGCTGCTGGTCAGGAAATCCAGACCCGACTGAAAAATTCCCATCTGCCGGTAGAAATCCTTTTTCGCCCCGCGGTAACGGTGGTTTCCCTCATCGAATTTCGCCAGCTCATACGCCTCGTTGTTAAAGGCTTTTGCCACCCGAACACCGGAGATGCTGGATTCAATGTCGGCGTTGATACCCGCTGTCCGTTCCTTCACCCGGCGGGAGGCGGCGGACATTTTCCGACGGCGGAGGACGGTGAACAGCACAATCAGAGGAACCAGGGCGAAAACCACCAGCGCCAGCTGCCACTGTACCGTCAGCAGGACGCAAAAGGCTCCCAAAAGGGTCAGGAGGGAGATGAACAGATCCTCCGGGCCGTGATGGGCGAGCTCTACCACCTCAAACAGGTCGTTGACAACACGGGACATGAGATGCCCGGTCCGGTTCCGGTCATAAAAGCTGAAAGAGAGCTTTTGCAGATGGGCGAACAGCTCCCGCCTCATGTCAGCCTCCATGTACACGCCCAGATTGTGCCCCCAATAGTTGACAAAGTATTGGGCGCCCGCACGCAGCACATAGGCGAGCAGCAGAACAGCCATCACTCCGAAAAACGCCCCGTAAGCGTTGACGGGGAGCAGTGCGCGCATGGTATAACGGGACACGACAGGGAAGAGGATGTCCACTGCCGCGATCAGGGTCGCGCAGAGCATATCCGCCGCAAACAGCCGCCAGTGCGGCCGGTAATAGCCGGCGAAGTCCCTCAGCAGCCCCCTCTGAGAGGGTTCCCGTCCGTTCAGGGAGGGGGAGGAGGCGCCGCCGTTTTTTGAAAGGGCGTCCCTGACTCCGCCCGGCTGTTGATTCGCTTGTTTATCCGCCACCGTTCATTCTCCTTTTCCAGCAGAAATCGCCGCCGGGTCAACTAGGAAAAGTCTTCCCCGCGGGCAGAAGCCTCCTGATCCGCTCCGGATCTGGTGCTCCTGCCGATGGAAGGTATCATACTACACCGTTGGCCGGTTTTCAAGGGAAGGGCGCTTTCTTCTGCCGGAAAAGACGCCGCTGCCTGACCGCCGGGGGAGAAGAGTGCTTACGGCTTTCCTCCCCATTGTCTGCCGTGATAGCGGCGGTTCTGTCTCCTTTTTTTCCAGCAGACGCCGGCCTGATGTCCCCGTTCAAAGCACCACAAAAAGAAATGCATCACCGAATAGGCCAGCAGAAGGAACAGCAACAGGATCAGAAAGGCCTCCCTGGACAGAGGGGTGAGCATGAAAAAGTCCGAAAAGCCAAAGATGGCCGCCGTCAGACCGGCGGCCATACCGATCCAGATCAGAGAATGTTTGGCGTTGAAGGGCTTGCATACCTGATAAAGCACCAGCAGTCCGACCGTCGCCAGAATCACCGTGGACATGGTGGTTCGTTCCGCGTCGGTAAAGCCGAATACGACGGTGAAGAGCTGAACGCCCAGCAGCAAAAACAGGTTGGTCAGACCGCCGGGCAGAGCCCGCCCGACCACGTTGAGCAGAAAACGCCCCTTTGTCTGGCTGTGGTTTGGTTCCAGCGCCAGAAAAAAGGCGGGGAGACCGATGGTCAGACTGCTGATCAGCGAGAGCTGAATCGGCTTCACAGGATACGGAACCGCGATGAAGAGGGTCACCAGTGCCAGCAGAAGCGAAAAGATGGTTTTGACCAGAAACAGGGAGGCCGCCCGTTCAATATTGTTGATCACCCGCCGTCCCTCCATCACGACGGCGGGCAAGGAGGCAAAATCCGAATTCAGCAGCACCAGCTGAGAAACATGGCAGGCGGCATCGCTGCCCGCTGCCATGGCAATGCTGCAGTCCGCATCCTTGAGAGCCAGGACATCGTTGACCCCATCGCCGGTCATAGCGACGGTATGCCCTGCCTTCTTCAGCGCACGGACCAGAAGACGCTTTTGGTCCGGGGTGACGCGCCCGAAAACGTTGGCTGTTTCTGCGGCGGCCTCCAGTTCCCCGTCGCTGAGGACGGAGGCGTCCACCGCCTGCTCCGCGCCGGCGATACCGGCTCTGCCGGCCACCTCCGAAACGGTCAGAGGATTGTCGCCGGAGATCACCTTGACGGCCACTCCCTGTTCGGCAAAGAAATGGAAGGTGGCGGGGGCAGTCTCACGGATTGGGTTGCCCAGCGTGATCAGGGCCAGCGGCTCCGCCGGAGAATGGAGGGTGTCGTTTTGCGGGGTGTGGCCATACCGGGCGAGCAGCAGCACCCGGCTTCCGGCGGCGGCGAGAGCGGCCGTCCTCTCACGCAGCGGCTGAAAACCGTCCCGGTTCAGAATGCATTCCGGTGCTCCTACCAGATAGGTGCCCTGCTGGGCAAAGGTAACCGCGCTCCATTTACGCACAGAGGAGAAGGGAACCACGGCCTCCGTTTCCCATGGGGGAGGCTTCGGCCCGTTCCGGGGGGAGACAAAGGAATCGTGCATCGCCCGCGCCGTGCTGTTGTCCGCACCCACCGCCTGATAATAGGCGGCTAAAACGGTGCGAACCTCTCCGGCATTCATCTGTCCCTCCTTCAGAGGGATCACCTGTTCTACCCGCATCTCATTTTCCGTGATGGTGCCGGTCTTATCCACACAGAGTACATCCACCCGCGCCAGGGTTTCAATACAGCTCAGCTCATGCACCAGCGTGTGTCGGCGGCCCAGCCGGATCACCCCCACCGCCAGCGCCACACTGGTGAGCAGATACAGCCCCTCCGGAATCATCCCCACCAGCGCCGCGATGGTCGCCTCCATCGACTGCTGAAGGGGCATCCCCAGCTGAAACAGATGCCGGAGAAGCATGGCGGCGCCAATCGGAAGAATCACCACAGCGATTCCCTGCACCAGCCGGGTAAGGGAGCGCATCATTTCCGACTCGTGCTTACGGCCCCGGCGTTTGGCCTCCACCGTCAGACGGGAGGCATAGGAATCGGCTCCCACCCTGTCCAGTCGGGCGCGGCAGGAGCCCGCTGTGATAAAGGAACCGGACAGCAGGGAATCCCCCGGCCCGCGGGAGACCGACCGAGCCTCGCCGGTGATCAGAGCTTCATTGACCTGTACGGCGCCCTCCAGTACGACGGCGTCGGCACAGATCTGGCAGCCGGGGGTGAAAAGTGCCACATCATCCAGTACCAGCTGTTCGGTGGGGAGGGTCAGCGTCTCTCCGTCCCGGATGACCGCCGCCTGCGGCGCGGTGAGCAGGGTAAGGCGGTCAATTACCCGTTTAGCGCGGATTTCCTGCACAATACCGATCAGAATATTGGCGACTACCACCAGCAGAAACAGCAGATTCTTATAGGAGCCTACCAGAATCAGGCAGCCAGCCAGAATAAAGAAGATCAGATTGAAAAAGGTCAGGACATTGCTCAAAATGATTTGTCCCACCGTTTTGGAGGGAGGATTGACCGCCTGATTGTCCAACCCTTCCTCCCGCCGTTTCGCCGCCTGCCCGGCGGTCAGTCCCTGTGCAGGATCGGGCTGATAGCGTTCAATGGGGGCGGTGCTGTCCAGCGGCTCTTCACGGCTTTTCACATCCATTCTCCCCTTTTCGTCGATACTTTGACTGCCTTGAATATAGTGGGCATGTCCCATGCTCTTGAACAGGTCCGGTCTGTTGAAATACCGATTAACGTTCACTATGGGGAATTCTGTATCCCCCAACAGAGGGGTAAAACGGTTTCTTACAGATGACCGGGACTGGGCCCCTCTATTTTTGATTGCCCACAGGCGTGAAGTTATTCTATCCCAAAGCGCCGCCTAACCCTTCTTCTATACGAGCCTTTTCCGGCGGCACTCCCGAAAATTCCTCTGGAATTTTCCCCGCGTTATGCCATCACAAAGCGGAGCGCTCCTTAGCCCGAAACGGCACTGCCCGTTTCGGGGTGATTCAATGATCTCTCAGCCGTCCGGAGACTGGCGAAGCAAGGCTTCGGCTTACGGCGTGAGGTTATTATATCACGTCATGAGCGAAATGGCATAATTCTAACAGAATTGAAAGCATTTCTTAATAAAAAAATCAGAAGCAGAAAAAAAGAATGGCAAAACAAAGCAATCTGCCATTCCTTCTACTCCCTATGTATGCTGTGAGGCTGTTTTCCCCAACAGGCGCGGCGTCAGGGAAAGGCGGCCAACCAAAGCCGCCCGACCGGCGAGGTCGGGCGGCGAACACATGAAGCGGCGGACTTTTCCATTTGAACAGCCCGACGCCTTTAATACCAATCGTGTTTTTCTCCACGGTCGAGAGCATGGAGACGGGCCATCTCCTCTCCGGTCAGCTCAAAATCAAACAGCTCGGTATTTTCCCGAATATGCTCCGGATTGCTGGAGCCGGGGATGACCGCCACACCCTTTTGCAGATTCCAGCGGAGAATGACCTGCGCCGTCGATTTCCCGTGTGCCTGCGCGATATCGGCAATGATCTCATTGCCGAGCAGCTCCTCCGTATGGCCTCTTCCGCCAAGGGGATACCAGCCCTGTACCACGATGCCGAGGTCTTGAATGTATGGAATGACATCGTTTTCCTGATAATAGGGGTGGATTTCATTCTGGACCAGTGCCGGCTGGAGAGAAATCTGCGGTAAAAATTCCTCCAGTTCCCGGACATACCAGTTGGATAAACCAAGGGAGCGGATTTTCCCCTCTGAGACTGCCTGTTCCATCGCCTGATAGGCCTCCACATCTCCTTCGCCCGGGTGATGGAGCAGCATCATGTCAATATAGCCGATATCCAGTCTGTCCAGAGCCTCCTCAATGGCGGCTTCGGCATTGGCAAACTGACTGGGATAGAGCTTTGTGGTCACAAAGATATCCTCTCGCGGAATTCCGGAACGCCGAACCGCCTCGCCGACGCTTTTTTCGTTGTGATACATATACGCTGTGTCGATCAGACGGACGCCGTTGGCCAGAGCGGTCGACACCGACTGAACACACACCTCGCCGGACAGGCTGTAGGTCCCGATTCCATAAATCGGCATGGAATAGCCGCTGTTCAGCAGGACCGTCCGAGTTTGAAAGTTAAAGGAAGGGCGTCCGGGATCAGTATCTGAGGGAAGCCCAAGGTCGTCCAGCCATGCCGCCAGCTCCGACCGGGAGGCCTGAGCGGAGAAGCGTTTCCCCTCTGCCCAGATGGCGTTTGGGCTGAGCGGACGGAGACTGGCTGCACTGGAGCCGATGCCGCTGCTGTGAGAGGTACAGAAGGGGATGATTCTTTTGCCCGCAAAATCATCGCTTTCCAGCAGGGTGAAAAGAATTTTCGGAGCCTGGCCGTGCCAAATGGGATAGCCAAGCAGTACTGTGTCATATTCCGCCATAGAGGGAATACTTCCGGAGATGGCGGGACGGCAGTCCGGGTCCCTCTGTTCCCGGTCGGCCCTGCTGTCGGTACCATAGGCCAGGTCTTCTTCCGTATAGGGAATCTCCGGCACGATTGGATAAAGATCGGCTGTCAGAATATCGGCGGCGTATTGGGCCAGCCGTTCGGTGGTTCCGGTGCAGGAAAAATAGGCAACCAGCGTTTTGGAGGGAGCGGATTCCGCGCCTTCTGTTTGGACGCCGTTGGATTCGCCGGCAGTGATTCCGGAGGCGTCTCCCGGCAGGATGCCCGATGTGCCCGCCTGACTGCCGCAGGCCGAAAGGCACAGCAAAAAAAGTCCCATCGCAGCCAAAACAGCCGTTTTTTTCATCGTCTTTCCCTCTTTTCTCTCCCATGTCGTCATCGTTTATACCGTTTCTTCAATTTCCTTCAGCTTTCGGGCCGGAACACCGCCGACCACGGTGCGGGCCGGGACATCCCTCGTCACAACGGCGCCGGCGGCGACAATGGCGCCCTCTCCGATAGTAACGCCGGAAACAACGGTGGCGTTCGCTCCGATCCAGACGTTTTTCCCGATATGAATCGGCTTGATATGATTATCCGCCCGGTGTTCCGGCGCCGGAGCGTGGTCGATGGTGGCCAGCACAACATGGTGACCAATCAAAACGCCGTCCTCCAGGGTGATGCCGCCCTGATCCTGAAAACAGCAGCCGCTGTTGATAAACACCTGTTTGCCGATGGTTAGGTTTTTTCCAAAATCCGAGTAAAACGGAGGGAAAAGGGTGAAGCTGTCATCTACCGGTTTACCTGTCAGCTCCTCCATCAGCTCCCGGATTTCTTCCGGCTCATGATAGCCGGCGTTTATTCTGGCCGTGATTTTCAGCGCTTCCTGGGACAGGCGGCACATCATTTGATGAAGCGCCGATCCCCCCGCTATCACACAGCCGCCCGGCTGATTCAGCATATCCAGATATTCCTTTGTGTTCATGTTCTTCCTCCCCATATGCCGACCGATGAAGCAGGCTTCTTCCGGCGGCGTCCCCGGATGAGAAACGGGGCGACAGCCGGTCGGGCGAAGCCGTGTTTCCCGCCGCCCATCATTTCAGATGCTCCCGGAAGAAGAGCGCCAGCCGATCAAACGGAATTTTATCCCGGTTGTCATACAAATCGACGTGGTCCGCATCCGGAACGATCATCAGCTCCTTTGGTTCCGCGGCCGCCGTATAAGCGTCCTCCGAATAATAGCGGGAATGGGCCTTTTCACCGGCGATCAGCAGAAGAGGGCGGGGCGAAATCTCCCGGATATTGGTCATCAGCGGAAAGCTGAAAAACGATACCGGCATGGTCGCCGCCCAGGAGGAAACAAAGTTGACCGCGCGGGGATGGCGGGCACGTTTCGCATAATAGCGGAAAAAGGCGGCGGTCACCGGGTCGGCGCCCTCAGGCAGTTCATCCGGGATCTCCATCGGTCCGGTAATCGGCTCGTTGTGTTCATCAAAGGAAATTTCGTGACTGCCCGGCGCAAAGGTTCCGCTTTCTGCATCCCTCCAACGCTGTTCACTGAGGTGTTTTTTGATTTTGTTCCGCTGTTCTTCGGTATAGCAGTCCCTGTATCCCCGACTCATATCGCGGGACATATCGTACATGGAAAGCGCTGCTACCGCCTTGATTCTGGTATCCGTGCCTGCGGCGGTAAGCGCCATACCGGCAAGTCCGCAGATGCCCACCGCGCCGATGCGCTGACGATCCACAAAATCCAGCAGACCGATAAAGTCAACCGCCGCGCTGTAATCCTCTGTGAAGATGTCGGGCGACGCCATATGACGGACGGCGCCACCGCTTTCCCCACAGAAAGAGGGATCAAAGGCCAGGGAGACAAAGCCGCAGACCGCCAGCTGCTGAGCGTACAGGCCAGCGGCCTGTTCCTTTACAGCGCCAAAGGGCCCAGCCACAATAATTGCCGGCCATTTTCCCACAGCCGCACTCTCCGGAAGATAAAGGTCGCCCGCCAGCTCAATACCAAAGCGATTGCGGAAACGGACACGCTTTCTGTTGATGCGTGGGTCAAGCTCGAATACCCGGTCCTCCATTTTCTCCAGCTCCTTTATGTGGTTATTTTTTATGGGCGGGAGCGGGCTGTTTTCTGCCGCCAAAAGAGGAGATATGCCAGGGGCTTCCCTCTTCTATGGGTATCGGCCTTCCTTCTGCGCCGGCTCCCGTGTTCTTTCCTCCTCATTATAAAAGCAGGACGTTAAAATATCCAATACATATACAGAATGCCTTCTCATACTTGAAAGGTATGAGAAGGCCTGTTATACTGATGGAAGGCAAGCCGGAAAGGGTCGGCATATATGGTACATTCATATTCCACA
>JAAWCO010000029.1 GCA_022793315.1 Clostridiales bacterium
AACGCACAGCGGTGCGAAGGATCGCTTCAAGGTGACCAAGCACGGCAAGATCAAGCGCGCCCACGCCACCAAGAGACATCTGCTCGGCAAAAAGAGCGCTAAACAGAAGCGCAATCTGCGCGGCACAGTAGTGGTCGATTCCACCAACGTCGCCCAGATCAAGCGCATGCTCCCCTATCAATAAACCGCGATAACGGAGGTAACGAACGATGGCTCGTGTAAAGGGCGCCATGATGACGCGCAAGAGAAGAAAAAAGACGCTGAAGCTGGCCAAGGGCTATTTTGGCGCGAAGTCCAGACTGTTTAAGACTGCGAAGGAAGCGGTCATGAAATCCGGGCAGTATGCCTATATTGGCCGCCGGCAGAGGAAACGGGATTTCCGCCGTCTGTGGATTACCCGTATCTCCGCCGCGGCGAAGCAGAATGGGATGAACTACTCCACCTTTATGAACGGCCTGAAAAAGGCGGAGATTGGTCTGAACCGCAAAATGCTCGCGGAGCTGGCGGTGTCCGATGCCGCCGCCTTTACGGCGCTGGCTGAAAAAGCGAAAGCGGCTCTTTAATAAGCGGATGTTGTGCCCGCCGGCAAAGCCGGCGGGCGCCTTTCACTGTCCGGGGAAGGCGGTGCGCTTTTCCCGCCGGGCTGTAGCGGAGGATGGACCATGGAGAGGGAAAAAGAGCTTGTGAGCAGGGAAAATCCGCTGATCCGCCGGACCCGCCGTCTGCTTTCCAGCGCCCGGACGCGGCGGGAGGAGCGCCTGTATATCCTGGAAGGGGCGCGGCTGTGTGCAGACGCCGCTGCCTCCGGCGTGCGGATTGATACGCTGCTGTATACGCACCGGGGCGCGCAGGTGTATCCGGAGGCCTTTCAACGGGTGTCTGCCGCAGCGGCGGTGCGCTATGCTGTGCCTGAGGCTCTGATGCGCTATGCGGCGGATACCGACAGCCCGCAGGGCCTTTTATGCGTGTGTGAAATGCCGGCCCTTGACAACCGTCCGCTGTCGGTTACAATAGAAAAATCAGGCCGTTATCTCGCCCTGGAGGATATTCAGGACCCTGCTAATCTGGGGACGGTGATCCGCACCGCGGAGGCTTTCGGCCTCAGCGGGCTGATATTATCCGCCGGTTGCTGTGACCCCTTTAACCCCAAGGTTCTCCGCGGCAGCATGGGCGGAGTGTTCCGGCTGCCGCTTCTGTTTGTCGGAGATATGCCGGCGGCGGTGCAGGAGCTGCGGGAGGCGGGGCTGCGCCTGTTTGCCTGTGTGCCTGACCGATCGGCTCCGGCACTGGGGACCCTTCCGCTGGGGATGGGGACCGTGTGCCTGATCGGCAACGAGGGAAACGGCCTGCGGGAGGAGACAATCGCGGCCTGCACCGGCCGTCTGACCATCCCCATGGCGGGGCGGGCGGAATCGCTCAACGCGGCGATGGCGTCCGGTATTGTGATGTGGGAGCTTTGCTCGGCTTCGCCGGAATAACCGGCGACGGGAGGACGGAAAATGGATGTTCGCGTCTATTGGCTGTGGCTGCAGCGGACTCTGGGGCCTGGCAATCGGGAGGCCCGCCGTCTGCTTATGCATTTTGGCGGCGTTCAGGCCCTGTATCGGGCCACAGCCGCCGATTTGCAGGGAGCAGGCGTACCAGAGGCGGGGCAGAAGCGCCTCAGCGATAAGGAGCTGTCCGTTGACCAGCGTCTTCTGTCCTCCGTTCTTTCGTCCGGAGCGTGGCTGCTGACCCCTGACGATGCGTATTATCCTTCCGTGCTGTTTGGGCTTCCCGACCCGCCGCTGGTGTTGTACGGCCTGGGTGAGCTGCCGGATCTGGAGCACCGGGCCGCAATGGGCATGGTGGGGACCCGCCGGGCAAGCGAAGAGGGGAAACGGACAGCCCGGGAGCTGGCCGGAGATTTTGCGTGTCACGGGATGATTGTCATCAGCGGCGGCGCCGTCGGGATTGATGCCGCCTGCCATGAGGGCGCGCTGCAGGCCGGGGGACGCACAGTGGTGGTACAGGCCTGTGGTCTGGATATTGATTATCCGCGTCCCAACGCGGAGCTGCGCCGGAAAATCCTTTCATCGGGCGGTGCGATTCTGACGGAATATCCGCCCGGGATACCGCCGGACAGGCGCCATTTCCCGGTGCGGAACCGTCTGATCAGCGGTCTGTCCGCCGGCATCTGTGTGATAGAGGCGCCTGCCCGCAGCGGGGCGCTCATTACGGCCCGGCTGGCGCTGGAGCAGGGACGGGATGTTTTTGCGGTTCCCGGTGCGATTCGAGACCGCAACAGCGAGGGGGCCAATGACCTGATTAAGCAGGGCGCGCGGCTGATTACCGGCGCCACCGAGGTGCTGGAGGAATATCGCCTGCGTTTTCCGGATATTTTGGAAAAGGAACCCGTGTCCGCGCCCATGCCCCCGATGCCGCAGGGGATGGAAGAGGACAGCCGACAGAGGAAAGCTGCCGGGAAGAAGCCGCCAAGGCCCTGTCCGCCGGAGGCGACGGAACCGGAGAGGCTCGTTTATCAGGCCCTTTTGCCGGAGATGGACGCCGCAGCGCTCGACGAGCTGGCAGCGAGTACCGGACTGCCGGTGCCGGAGCTGCTGACTACCCTGACGCTGCTGGAAATGAAGGGAACCGTCCAGGCGCTGCCGGGACGGCGGTACACGCTGGTTCGGGATTGAGACAGATCATGGCCGCCCTGCCGGGCAGCCGCAAACAGGGGATGCAGTACATGTCAAAACTGGTGATAGTGGAGTCGCCCGCCAAGGCGAAAACCATTCAGAAATATCTGGGGCCGGGTTATGAGGTGGTGGCCTCTATGGGCCATATCCGAGACCTGCCCAAGACGCTGCTGGGCGTGGATATTGAGCACGATTTCAAGCCGCGGTATGTGGATATTCCGGGGAAAACCGCTCTGATCCGCCAGCTGAAGGCTGAGGCCGCCCAGAGCGACGGCGTTATTCTGGCGACCGACCCTGATCGGGAGGGAGAGGCGATTTCCTGGCATCTGGCGCAGCTGCTGAAGGTGGACGGAAATGAGAACAACCGGGTGACCTTCAATGAGATCACCAAATCAGGAGTTCAGCAGGGGATGAGCAATCCCCGCCGTCTGGACATGGATCTGGTTAACGCACAGCAGGCTCGCCGAATTCTCGACCGCATCGTAGGCTATAAGCTCAGTCCCTTTTTGTGGAAGAAAATCCGAAAGGGGCTGTCAGCCGGCCGGGTTCAGTCCGCGGCGGTGCGGATTATTGTGGACCGGGAAAAGGAAATCCGCGCTTTTGTCAGTGAGGAATACTGGACGCTGGATGCCCTTCTGGCCGCTGGTGAGAAGGGAAAGCCCTTTCCCGCCCGCTTTCACGGTACCCGGAAGGGAAAACTGAAAATTGAAAACAAGGAACAGGCCGATGCGATTCTGAAGGAGCTGGAGAGCGAGGTCTTCACCGTCGCGGCGGTCAAGCGGGGAACGCGTCAGATTTCCCCCGCGCCTCCTTTCATTACCTCCACCCTTCAGCAGGAGGCCAGCCGCAAGCTGGGCTTTGCCGCCCGCCGTACCATGAAGGCCGCTCAGGAGCTGTACGAGGGTGTCGAGATAGAGGGCGTGGGCGCGATGGGGCTGATTACCTACATGCGTACCGATTCTCTGCGCATTTCAGAGGATGCGCGGCGAGACGGCAACGAGTTTATCCGGGGGAGGTATGGCGACCAGTATCTGCCGGAAAAACCCCGTTATTTCAAATCCCGTTCCTCTGCACAGGACGCCCACGAGGCGATCCGTCCGTCGGTGCCCTCCCTCTCTCCTGATCAGGTAAAGGATTCCCTGACCTCCGATCAGTACCGGCTTTACCGCCTGATCTGGGAACGGTTTATCGCCAGTCTGATGGCCAACTGTGTCCACGATACCTGTCAGGCGGATATCGCGGCGGGACAATATCTGTTTAAGGCCTCCGGCTATTCGGTCCGGTTTGACGGCTTTTCGGTGCTGTATACCGAAGGACGGGACGAGGAAGAGGAGAACAGCGGCGCGCTGCCCCGTCTGAACGAAGGGGACGCGCTGACGGTGAATAAATTGACCGGAAACCAGCATTTTACACAGCCGCCGCCCCGTTACACCGAGGCAACCCTGATCAAAACATTGGAGGAAAACGGAATCGGCCGTCCCTCCACCTACGCGCCCACCATCTCCACCATCCTGAACCGGGAATATGCGGAGCGGGAGGGAAAGGCGCTGAAGCCCACCACGCTGGGGGAAATCACCACCCAACTGATGGAGGAGCAGTTCCCGGAGGTGGTGGATGTGGAATTCACCGCGAATATGGAACGGCAGCTGGACAGCGTGGAAACGGGAAAAAAGGACTGGGTGAAAACACTGGGCGACTTTTATGGGGGCTTTGCCCAGACGCTTGCCAGGGCAGAGGAAGAGCTCTCCGGCGAACGGATTGAGATCCCGGCGGAGGAGAGCGACGTCGTTTGTGAGCAGTGCGGCCGCCGTATGGTCATCAAGTCGGGGCGATACGGCAAATTTTTGGCCTGTCCCGGCTATCCGGAATGTAAGAACACCAAACGGATTGTAGAGGATACCGGCGCCGTCTGCCCCAAATGCGGCGGCTCCATCATCGGGAAAAAGTCCAAAAAGGGACGCAAGTTTTACGGCTGCTCCCATTATCCGGACTGTGATTTCGTCACCTGGAGCGAACCGTCCCGGGAGCTGTGCCCCCAGTGCGGCAAGACGCTTTTCAAAAAGAAAGGAAAGAATGCAGGACTGTATTGCCTGACTGAAAACTGTGGCTATGAGGCCGACGGACGGGCAAAGGACGGAAAGGAAGCGGACGAATGAGCGCAGGGGTGGTGGTAGCCGGCGCAGGGCTTGCCGGATGCGAAGCGGCCCTTGCCGCGGCAAGGGTCGGCGTGCCCGTCACGCTGATCGAGATGAAGCCGGGCCGGCGTACCCCCGCCCATCACAGCGACGGCTTTGCCGAGCTGGTGTGCTCCAATTCCCTGAAAGCCAGCCGGCTGGAAAGCGCGGCAGGTCTGCTCAAGGAGGAGCTGAAGCGGCTGGGATCGGTATGCATGGAGGCGGCGTCCGGCTGCGCCGTGCCGGCGGGTGGCGCGCTGGCGGTGGACCGGGACCGCTTTTCCGCCGCTGTCACGGCGCGGGTGCTGGCTCATCCCCTGATCCGGGTGGAGCATCGGGAGGTGGTGGGCATCGGGGAGCTGACCGCGGCAGCGGGAGAGGGCGCCGTGGTGATTGCCACCGGCCCGTTGACTGCCGACGCGCTGGCAGCGGAGTTGCGGCGGCTTTGCGGCGGGGCCCTGAGCTTTTATGACGCAGCGGCGCCTATCGTGGCGGCTGACAGTGTGGACCGGGAACGGGCCTTTGCTGCCTCCCGGTACGGGCGGGACAGCATTTCAGGAGAGACGGCGCCGGCGGAAGAGGGCGATTATCTCAATTGCCCGATGAATCGGGAGGAATATGAGATCTTTCATGCCGCGTTGGTAGAGGCACAGACTGCCCCGCTCCACGATTTTGACCAGCCGGCGGGGGAAGGTCCGGCGGTTTATGAGGGCTGCATGCCGATTGAGGTGCTGGCGAAAAGAGGGCGGGACGCCATCCGATTCGGGCCCATGAAGCCGGTGGGGCTGCGGGATCCCCGCACCGGCCATCGCCCGTGGGCAGTGCTCCAGCTGCGGCGGGAGAACGCCGGGGGGACGATGCTCAACCTGGTCGGCTTTCAGACCAATCTGACCTTTGGGGAACAGCGGCGGGTATTCGGTCTGATCCCTGCCCTGCACCGCGCGGAGTTTTTTCGCTATGGGGTCATGCATCGCAACACCTTCCTGGACTCCCCCCGCCTGCTGACGGCAGGCTACCGCTTCCGGGAAGAGGGCCGGTTGTTTTTCGCCGGACAGATGACTGGGGTGGAGGGGTATATGGAATCGGCCTCCTCCGGTCTGCTGGCAGGGCTCAATGCCGCACGGCTGGTGCAGGGGGAGGACGAGAGGATTTTGCCTGTCGACACCATGACCGGCGCGCTGGCCCATTATATCAGTCATGGTCCTGCCGCCGGCGGGCGAAGAGGCTTTCAGCCGATGGGAGCCAACTTCGGCGTTCTGCCGCCGCTCGATGACCCTCCGCGGGACAAGCACCAGCGGTACGCCGCTCTTGCACAGCGGGCGTTGGACAGCCTGGAGCGGGCGCTTTTGCAGCCATGATGGAAAAGAGAAAGGGTGGACAACACCGTGAAAGTGATCGTGGACGCCTTCGGCGGGGATAACGCACCGCTGGAAATTATCCGGGGAGCCGCTCAGGCGGCAAGGGAATACGGCTATGAGATCCTGCTGGCGGGCCGTGAGCGGGAAATCCGTGAAACAGCGGAGAAAAACGGCGTTTCTCTTGAGAATATCGCTGTGGCCGACGCGCCCGGCGTGATTACGATGGAGGATGGACCCAAAAGCATTCTGAAGGAGCATAAGGACTGCTCCATGGCCGAGGGACTGCGCCGCCTGGCTGCCGGAGAGGGAGACGCCTTTGTTTCCGCCGGCAATACCGGGGCTCTGATTATGGGGGCCACCTTCATCGTCAAGCGCATCCGGGGAGTCTCCCGCGCAGCGCTGGCTCCGCTGATGCCCACGAACGCCGGTGTCCCCTTTATGCTGATCGACGCGGGAGCCAATGTGGATTGCCGACCCGAAATGCTGCTTCAGTTTGCGCATATGGGCAGCCTGTATATGACCAAGGTGCTGGGCGGTGGCCGGACGGCGCAGGTGGGGCTGCTCAATGTGGGTACCGAGGAGGGCAAGGGCGGTGATTTGCAGCACGACGCCTACCACCTGATCCGGGAGAGTGGCCTTCGTTTTGTGGGAAATGTAGAGGCCCGGGACCTGCCCTTCCATATTGCCGATGTGATTGTTGCGGATGGCTTTTCGGGCAATGTGGCGCTGAAGATGATGGAGGGAACCGCCGATGTGCTGATGGGCTTTATCCGGGAGATTTTTACCGCCGGATGGGCATCGAAGCTGGCCTATCTGCTGGTGAAGCCCGGGCTGAGAGCGCTGAAGAGGAAAATGGACACCTCTGAGTATGGCGGTGCGCCGCTGCTGGGAGTGGCCCGTCCGGTGATCAAGGCTCATGGCAATTCCGGAGCGGCGGCTATCAAAAACGCGGTCCGGGTCGCCGCTGAATTTTCGCGCGCTGGTGTGATTGAGGACATTGCTGCTGCCGTGCGCTCCGCCGGGCCGGAAACGGCCGTCGGTGAATAGGGGGCGGCGGGCGATGGTGCTGGAGACTCTGCGGCTGCTGCTGACCGACCGCTGTGCCTGCGACGGGGAAGAGGTCCGTTTGGCCGCCACCTTTGATGAGCTGAACATCACCGATCGGGAAAAGAGCGAGCTGGCCGTGACACTGGAGGAGCTATATGGTGTCGAGCTGTCCTCCGACACGCTGAAGGACTGCGATACGCTGGAGGATCTGGTCGGTTATATTGAGGACCGCCTGTAAGGCGGAGGCAGGCGCCGAACAGAAATGAGGAGGTGTGGGCGGATGGAAGACCGGATCAGAAAATGGAGGCTGGACGACGCCGGTGATCTGGCGGCGGCGCTCTCCAATAAAAGGGTGCAGGACTGTCTCCGGGACGGGCTGCCCTTTCCCTATACGGAGCAGGACGGCCGGGAATACATTGCCGCCATGCTGTCGGCTGACGCAGACAGCACCTTTGCCTTTGCCGTTGTCGCAGATGGCCGGGCGGTCGGCAGCATCGGCGTTTTCCGCCAGCAGAATATTCATTCACGAAGTGCGGAGATGGGATATTATCTGGCGGAAAGTCATTGGGGGCGGGGGATCATGACCGAGGCGGTCCGGCAGACGTGTGAGTATATTTTTGGTCACAGCGATATTCTTCGGATTTATGCGGAGCCGTTTGCACAGAACACCGGCTCCTGCCGCGTGCTGGAAAAAGCGGGATTTCAATACGAGGGGACGCTGAGAAGCCATGCAGTGAAAAACGGCCGGGTCACCGATATGAGGCTGTATGCCCGGCTGAGAAGCGATTCCCGGTAAAATCGGCAGACGACCACTGTCAGAGGAGGAAATACAATGAACGAATCCATGGACAGGCTGATGGAGCGACTGGGCTATCAGTTCAAAAACCCCGATTTGCTGAAAAAAGCCCTGACCCATTCCTCCTTCGCCAATGAGAGCCGAAAGGGGATCGACAGCAACGAGCGGCTGGAGTTTCTGGGCGATTCCGTACTAGGCTTTGTCGCGGCGGGCTATCTTTTCCGCCATCATCAGGGGCCGGAGGGGGAGCTGACCAAACTCCGCGCGGCGCTGGTCTGTGAAAAGGCGCTCCATGCTTATTCGCTCCAGCTGGGGCTGGGGGACCATCTTCGGCTGGGCAAGGGAGAACGCCTGACAGGCGGTGCACAGCGGCCCTCCATTCTCGCCGACGCCTTTGAGGCGGTGACCGCCGCGATTTATCTGGATGGAGGGCTGGACGCCGCCCGCCGTTTCCTGCTTCGTTTTCTGGAGGCCGAGGCCGCCCAGCAGACCAGACGGAAATTCAAGGATTATAAGACCGCCCTTCAGGAGATCATCCAGCAGAATCCAGAGGAATCACTGGACTATGTCCTGACGGGCGAGTCTGGCCCTGACCACGATAAAAAATTTACGGTGGAGGTCCATCTGAACTCCAACGTTATCGGAACGGGGCAGGGTCGGAGCAAAAAGGAAGCAGAACAGGGCGCCGCGAGGGAAGCATTAAAGCTGATGGGCTACGATGACAAATAGCCGGCTGGTCTGCCCTGAAACCGATAAGCGATAATGCTCAACCGATCATTTTGTACGAATGGGGGGCCAGGTATCCCCGTATTTTCCTGAATTCATGACGGCAGGTGAACCGATTTTGGTATTAAAGGCGCTGGAAATTCACGGCTTCAAATCCTTTCCCGACAAAACGGTGCTCAGCTTTGACCGCGGGATGACCGCTGTCGTAGGACCAAACGGGAGCGGCAAATCCAATATCAGCGATGCTATCCGGTGGGTGCTGGGCGAACAGTCTACCAAAAGCCTGCGCGGCTCCAAAATGGAGGATGTAATCTTTAATGGTACCTCCCGCCGTAAGGCAGTAGGATTTGCCGAGGTGTCCCTGATTATCGAAAATAAGGATCGAAATCTGGATTTTGACGCCGATGATGTGAAAATTACCCGCCGGTATTATCGTTCGGGAGACAGTGAGTATCTGCTGAACAACGCCTCCGTGCGGCTCAGAGATGTACAGATGCTGTTCATGGACACCGGGCTGGGGCGGGACGGCTATTCTATTATCGGACAGGGCCGGATCGGAGACATGGTCTCCTATAAATCGGAGGAACGCCGCGAGATTTTTGAAGAAGCCGCCGGTATCGCCAAATACCGTTATCGGAAAAACGAGGCAGAGCGCCGACTCAAAGGAGCGGAGGAGAACCTGCTGCGCCTGCGGGATATTGTGCAGGAGCTGGAGGAGCGGGTTGGCCCCCTGAAGGCTCAGGCGGAAAAGGCGAAGCTGTTTCTCACCTATGCGGAAGAGAAGCGGGGACTGGAGATTGGCCTGTGGCTGCACACACTGGAGCAGTCCACCGTCAGCCTGCGGGAGCTGGATGGCCGGCTGGAGCTGGCCCGTACCCAGTATGACGCCGCCGGTGCGGATATGGACGGGGTGGAGGCCCGGATTGAGGAGGTCAATGAAGAGGCGCGCCGTCTGGAGGCGGAGATGGATCAGGTCCGCCGCCGTGCGCAGTCGCTGGAGGAGGAGGCTGCCCGCTGCGAGGGGGAGGTTGCGGTCCTTCGCAACGATATTTTCCACAATAACGAGCATATTGTCCGCGTTGAAGAGGATATTGCCCGCTCCCATGAGGGCGGACAGAGCCTGGAGACGGAAATGGAGCAGCGCCGGGAGGAGATCCGGCGGAAGCAGGAGGAAATCTGCGCCGGAGAGGCGGAGCAGAGTGCTCTGTCAGAGGAACTGGAGCAGCTCTCACGCAGCAGCGAGGAAATGTCGGGACGCATCGAAGCCCTGTCGAAGGAGGCCTCTGCTCTGGCGCTCCAGCTCTCCGATATCCGGGTGAAAACGGTTACCAGTGACTCCTCCCTTTCCGAAATCACCCTGCGCCTTTCCCAGCTGACGGCGGGCATCGCCCTGCGCCATCAGCAGGGGGAAACGGCGCGGCGGGCCCTGTCCGAGTGTGAGGAAAATACCCGGCTCTGTGTCGAAAGGACGGAGGAGCTGCAAAACGCCGTCCGTGGATACGAGCTGCGTCTGCAATCCCGGCGTTCCCGGCGGGAGGCCGCTCAGCAGGAGGCCGACCGTCTGCGGCTGGATGCGGAGGAAAAGCGCCGGAGGGTCCGGCTGCTGGAGGATCTGGAAAAGAATATGGAGGGTTTTGCCCACAGCGTCCGGGCGGTGATGAAGCAGGCGGAGCGAGGGGCGCTACGCGGGATACTCGGCCCGGTCTCCCGTCTGATCGAAACCCGGCCTGAAACCGCGCTGGCAGTGGAGACCGCACTGGGCGCCGCCGCTCAGAATCTGGTCTGCGAGCGGGAGGAGGATGCCAAGCGGGGCATCGCCTTCCTGAAGGAGAGCAGAGGGGGACGGGCGACATTTCTGCCTCTGTCCGCGGTGCGCGGTTCCCTGTTGAACGAGCGCGGCCTGGCAGAGGAGCCGGGCTTTGTGGGGCTGGGCAGTGAGCTGGTGGACTGTGAGCCCCGCTATGAGGCGGTGGTGTGCAGTCTGCTGGGGCGCACCGCCGTGGCAGAGGATCTGGACTATGCCGTTTCCATCGCCCGGAAATATGGTTATCGTTTCCGGGTGGTGACGCTGGATGGACAGGTGGTCAACGCGGGCGGTTCACTCACCGGCGGGTCTCATGTGAAGAACGCGGGTCTGCTGTCCCGCCGGGCGGAGATTGAGCGTCTGCGGGGGGAGGCTGCCGCTCTGGCCGCGGAGGCGGAAGCCGCGTCGGAAAAGCTGCGCCAGGCGGCGCAGGAGTGCGCCGCCTCCGAAGCGGAGCTGACCGGCACAAAAGGTGATCTGGCAAACGCTCAGGAGGACCGGATACGCTTTGAAGCAGAGCTGCGCCGCCTGCGGGAGCAGGAGGAAGCCAACGAAAGGGCAGTAAACGAATTTGCGGCGGAGATTGAGACTCTCAACCATCGGGCGGAGGAATGCCGTCTGGCCGCCGCCGCCGCCGCCATCGAGGCGGCGCAGGTGCGTCAGCAGCAGGCAGGAACAGAGGAAGAGCTGAACCGCCTGACCGGCGGCCGGCAGGAGCTGTCGGACCGCCGGGAGGAGCTGTCTGCCCGCCTGGCGGAGCATAAGCTGTCAGTGGTATCCTGCCACAAGGAAATTGAGGCAAACGAGGCCGCCATCGAGGAGCTGCGGGCTCGTCATGCGGCGGCGGCCGGCCGTGCGGAGGAGCTGAAGGGGCAGATTGATGCCCTGCATCAGGCCAACGAAGAGATCGAGGCCAGGATTCAGGCGGCGCTGACCCGCGCGGGAGAGCTGCGTGAGCAGGCTGCCGGTTCCGGACACGCCATTGAGGAGCTGCAGGCCCGTCGTGTCGCGGGCGAGCAGCAGCAGACCGAATTGCGCCGCCTTTCCCGCGATAAGGCGGAGGAGCGGGAGAAGCTCAGCCGTGAAATCGCCCGGCTGGAGGAAAAATGCGCCGCTGTCCGGCGGGAGAGCGATGACCTGGTCCGCCGTCTGCTGGAGGAATACGAGCTGACCCGCAGCGAGGCGGAGGCAGTCGCCCGGCCGGTGGAGGACGCTCCGGCCGCCGGACGGCGGCTGGGAGAGCTGAAAGGAAAAATCCGTGCGCTCGGCAGCGTCAATGTGGAGGCGATTGAGGAATATCAGGAGGTCAGCGAGCGCTATGAATTTTTGTCCGCCCAGGTGGCCGATGTGGAAACCTCCCGCGCCGAGCTGCTGAAGCTGATCGGTGATCTGACCGTCCAGATGCGGGAGATTTTTCTGGAGCGGTTCAAACAGATCAACTATCATTTCGGCACGGTGTTTCAGGAGCTCTTCGGCGGCGGCCGGGCGGAGCTGAAGCTCACGGCCCCCGACGATATTTTGAACTCCGGCATCGAAATGTACGTCCAGCCGCCGGGCAAGGTGATCCTGAACATGGACGCTCTCTCCGGCGGAGAAAAGGCGCTGGTGGCCATCGCGCTGCTGTTTGCCATCCTGAAGGTGAGCCCCTCCCCCTTCTGCGTTCTGGATGAGATTGAGGCGGCTCTCGATGATGTGAATGTAGACCGCTATGCTGCCTATCTCAAGCGGATGACGGATCATATCCAGTTTATCGCCATCACCCATCGCCGCGGCACCATGGAGGAGGCGGATGTGCTCTATGGCGTCACCATGCAGGAGCAGGGCGTTTCCAAGCTGCTGGAGCTGCGGGCCAGCGAGGTGGAGCAGAAGCTGGGACTCAAGCTGGAAACACAAAATCAGTAGAATCTTGTCTGATTTATACGATTGGTATACTTTTTAGACGGCAACTGTGCGGTTTTCTTCCCTTTTAGCCTCGAGAGAGGAGGGGATCCCGTAAGGAGACGGCACCATTCTGACAGGTTTGGAAGGAGCGGCTCCCTGTGCGAAAGCAGAGGAGGAAAAGGGAACTTTGTATAAATCTGTCTAATTTATACGATAGGTATTTCTGAAAGGTGAAAGACTCTACACAGCAGATAAGGAAATGGATAAACAGCCCAAAAGCGGAAAAGCCATGGGAAGGGCAGCAGGCAGGCGCAAAAGATCCGATCATCTGTATAACTATGTCGATATAATACGAATCGTATTATATCGACTGCCGAGGCGCTGAGAATCCCCCGATTTTTCGGGATTTTCTGCCTGCCTGGCTAAAATAAGGAGGAGGATTTATGGGCATTTTTGGCAAAATCGGCGCAGGACTTAAGAAAACCCGCGACAGCATTTTGAACTCAGTCAATTCCATGCTGCACTCTTTTACCCGGATTGATGAGGAGCTGTTTGAAGAGCTGGAGGAAATCCTGATTATGGCCGATACGGGCGCCTCGACTGCCGCCCATATCTGCGACAGGGTGCGGGCGAAGGTGAAGGAGCGCGGAGAGACCGATCCCGCCAAAATCAAAGGACTGCTGGCGGAAACGGCTGCTGAGCTGCTGCGCGGCGGGCAGGAGCTGAGCCTCAATACCTGTCCGGCGGTGATTTTGGTCATCGGAGTCAACGGGGTGGGTAAGACCACCACCATCGGCAAGCTGGCCGCCCGCTTCCGGGCCGAGGGAAAAAAGGTGATTCTGGGCGCAGCGGATACCTTCCGGGCCGCCGCCATTGAGCAGCTGGAGGTTTGGGCGGACCGTGCAGGGGTTGACCTTGTCAGGCATTCCGAGGGCTCCGATCCGGCGGCGGTGGTGTTCGACACCCTGGCGGCAGCCAGAGCGCGGCGGGCGGATATTGTGATCTGCGATACGGCTGGCCGCCTGCACAATAAAAAGAACCTGATGGAGGAGCTGGCGAAAATCAGCCGGGTCATCGAGCGAGAGCTGCCTGGTGCAGATAAGGAAGTCCTGTTGGTGCTGGACGCTACCACTGGCCAGAACGCGGTTAATCAGGCGCGGGAATTTAAAAACGCCGCCGGTATTACGGGGATTGTGCTGACCAAGCTGGACGGTACCGCCCGCGGCGGTGTGGTGCTGGCGATCCGGGAGGAGCTGGATGTGCCGGTCAAATTTGTCGGCGTGGGTGAGGGGGTCGATGATCTGATGCCCTTTGACCCGGAGGCGTTTGCCGGCGGCCTGTTTGCGGAGGAGGAGCCGGCGTAAGACAGTGCCGGAATAAAACCGACAAAGGAGAGGATTTTGATGCGCCTGATTGTGGCGACGCATAACTCCAAAAAGCTCAGGGAGCTGGAACGCATTCTCGCCCCGCTGGGGATTGAACCGGTGACGGGGGAAATGGCGGGCATTCCGCTGGATGAGGTGGAGGAGACGGGGACTACCTTTGAGGAAAACGCCTTTCTCAAGGCAGAGGCTGCCTGCCGCCAGACCGGTCTGCCGGCGGTTGCGGATGATTCCGGTCTGGCGGTAGACGCCCTGGATGGCCGGCCGGGCGTGTACTCCGCCCGCTACGCGGGGGAGGGCGCTTCCGACGCCGACCGGATCTGCAAGCTGCTGACCGAGCTGGAGGGTGTGCCGGAGGAGAGACGGACGGCCCGGTTTGTCTGTGCGGTGTGCTGTGTGTTTCCCGACGGCCGGACGGTCACGGCAAGGGGCGAATGCCCCGGCGTCATCGGCGCCGAACCGCGGGGAAACGACGGCTTTGGCTACGATCCCATCTTTGTGGTGGAGGGCGGGCGCACCTATGCTGAGCTGACCGCCGCCGAAAAGGACGCGATCAGCCATCGGGGCAACGCCCTGCGGCAGTTTGCCGCCCGTCTGGCAGAGCATCTGGAGTGACACGCCCTTTCCAGGATAGGGCACCCGGCGCTTTACCGGCAGGCTGAAAGGTTTGCACCCTGTTGGACAGCGCATTGAAACCACTGGCCGGGGAAAGGAACCGGCCCTGAAAGGAACGAAACCATATGCTGAGCAGTAAACAGCGCGCCTGCCTCCGTTCTCTTGCCAACAGCGAACCGCCGATTCTCCATGCAGGAAAAAATGGACTGTCCGACGCGATGATTAAACAGGCGGACGATGCCCTGACCGCGCGGGAGCTGATAAAGGGACGGGTGCTGGAGGCCAGTCCGACCGCCCCGCGGGAGCTGGCGGAGTCCATCGCCGCGGCGGTTGGAGCCGAGGTGGTACAGGTCATTGGACGCAACTTCGTGCTCTATCGCCGCCATCCGAAGGAACCGAAAATTCAGCTGCCCCGCTGAGGGCAGGCGGTTCTCCCGTGTACTTTAATCACTGATCTATCACTGGCCAAGATGCTGCGGGAAATGGCAGCGGCTTCGGAGGCAGGAGCGGTTTCGCGGCGGCCCATCCATGCGGCGGGAGGATGCCGGTCAGAGCATTCTCCCGCCGCGTTGAGCGTCCCCGGATTTACCCCTTTGGGGGATAAAAGAAAGCGGAGACATCGGTGTTTTCATTGATTTCGACACCGGTTTCGCGGATCAATCTCACTGCAGCTTCCGCCGTACCGGCGGGAAGGGTATACCAGGTACGGCAGACCAGGGGGCTGCGGGCGTATCCATCGTATACGCAGGCGGCGTCGAGGGAAGGATACAGAAACAGATAATAGCCCTCAGCAAAATGGAAGCCGACGGCCCGGCCGGCTGCGGGGACGCTGCCGGACTCCTGCCATTCCTCCATCCGAAGGGAGGAGGACAGCGCGGGTGTGACCGCTACCCGGTATTTGTCTGTGTCGATCTGGACAAAAAGTGTTTTCGCGCCCAGAAGGCCTCCTGAGCGCCCCGGCAGTCCATAGGCCGGTCCTTTTCCCGCGAAGGGGTGCGGGAAAAGGAGAAGGAACAGCGGAACCCCTGTCAGCCCGACCGCCAGAACCGCCAGCAGGAGGGAAAGGATCCGAATTTTTCCAGGATGTGTTTTCATGGAGATATCCCCTGATTTTTTGACAGAAAGGATACCGGCATAATCGCATGACCATGACCGGTAAAAGCGAAACAGGTTGTAATAAATTCGCTGTTTTATAAGCTATATTACTCTTTAAAAAGGATATATCAATCCTTACAATCGGCGCAAATGGTCTCAGCCGATGTTTTTCAGCAGGTGCGGAAAGAGAGCCATTCTCCCGCAGACGAACAAGGTTTTTCTTTACATTTTCCGTCGGGTTCAGTATGATGGAAAACGAAACCGGCATTTGGGCGGCTGATGGCGGGACGCCGCGCGACAAAATTGGCTAAAGGAGGCGGGAGACGATGAAAATTGCCCTGTTCGGCGGAGCCTTTGACCCCATCCACTGTGGTCATCTCCGTCTGGCGCGGGAGTTTGCCCGCCGCCTTCATTTTGATCGGGTGCTGCTGATGCCGACCGATATCCCGCCGCATAAGCTGCGGGCGGATATGGCGCCGGCGGAGGACCGTCTGGCGATGTGCCGTCTGGCCGTGAAGGACGAGCCCCTTTTTGAGGTATCTGATCTGGAGATCCGGCGGGGCGGGGCCAGCTTCACGGCCGATACGCTGGATCGTCTGACGGAGGAACGGCCGGGTAATGAGTGGGCGCTGATTACAGGAGCGGACATGTTCCTCACGCTGGGAACCTGGCGCCGCTTTTCCTCTATTGCCGGGCGAGCCCTGCTCTGCTCTGCACCCCGACCTCCCCACACGATGGCAGAGCTGGAGGCCTATGCCGGCCGGTTGCGCGAACAGGGGGCCCGCTGTGCGCTGGAGGAAATTCCACCATGGGAGCTGTCCTCCACTGCCGTGCGGCGCGCCGTACGGGAGGGACAGCTGCTGGATGGGTTGGTTCCTCCGGCCGCTGCCGCCTATCTGATCAAACGCGGGCTGTATGTCCGCGCACAGGAGATGAAAGCCATGGACCGGGATCAGCAATTTATTGAGATTATCCGCGGCCGTCTGACTGACAGGCGCTTCCATCATTCGCTGGCGGTGGCCGAGCAGGCGGAACAGCTGGCGCGGCTGTATGGCGCCGACCCGAAAAAGGCGCGCACGGCGGGCATCCTTCATGACATCCTCAAGGATGCCAGGCCGCAGGAGCAGTTGCAAATCCTTCATGATTTTGGTATACTGCTAGACGATGTGGAGCGGGGCGCTCCCAAGCTGTGGCATGCACGGGCCGGGGCGGCGTTCCTGGAGCATGTGCTGGGCGTGGATGACCGGGAGCTGTTGGACGCGGTGAGGTATCACACGACCGCGCGCGCCGGCATGACCCCTCTCGACCGGGTGCTGTATCTGGCGGATTTCACCTCCGCCGACCGGGATTATCCCGATGTGGATGTACTGCGTGCTCTGGTGCTGAAGGATGAAGAGGAGGCCATGCTGTACGCCCTTGACTTCACCATCCGCGAGCTGCTGGACAAGCGGGCGGCGGTTCATTCTGACACGGTTGCCGCTTATAATGAATGGACGATGCGCCGGCAAACCGATTCAGTATCCCAATGACCGGCGTTTCAGAGAAAGGGAGGTGCCGCCGTGGCAAAGGACAGAAGGGACAAAAAAGGGAGGCAGTCTCAGCGTCAGGTGAGTCTGGCGGATAAGGCCGGCGTCGGCCGGACGGCGTCTCCGGAGAAGAAGAAGGACACCGGGACCAAAAAGAATACGGAAAAAAAGTCGGTGGCCAAAATCATTATTATTGCCCTGCTGGCCATTCTGGTGGCCGCCGCGCTGGGATTTCTGATCATGGTGGTCAAATATGTCTGGGATACGCTGAATCCCCCCGAAGAAAGCGCACCGAAAATACAGCTGACCTCCTTTGTCTCAACACCGGAGGCGGACCGGAACCGCGTCGCCTATTATCTGGTGGGGATTCTCGGCGCGGACGCGGAGAGCAAGAATGAAATGCTGTCTGTGCTTTGCTGGGATAAGGAGAAAAAGAGTCTGCATATTTTGGAGCTGCCGCAGGACACCTATGTTGGTGAAAGCGACCAGTGGACGGTGCGGTACCTGAGCAATATCTGGAACAATCCCCAGCCGCTCAACTGGTGCGAGACCGACCGCCGGCGGCTGGGGGCAGACGAAATTCAGGACGGCAAGCACACGGTCTGCGGCGCCGACGTAACCCAGAAGCCCGGCTCCCCGTCCGAACAGTTGATTATGGCGGTCAATCAGCAGTTTGGGTTGCCCATCGACGATTATTTTCTGCTTCCGCAGGCGGCGTTTGTCAAGCTGGTCAATCTGCTGGACGGCGTAGACGTGCTGTTGGAAGAGGGCATGACGGTGGGGGAGATCACTTACGGAGCCGGCGTGCAGCCGCTGGACGGTGAGGCGGCGCTCTATTACATGCTGCAGAAGGGGGACGGTGTGGAGGCCGACCTGGACCGTCTGGTCCGCCGCCGGAAGGTACTGTGCGCTGTGCTGCAGCGCCTGTTCCGCTCCACTCAGGAGCAGCTGGAGGACGACGTGCTGGGTCCGCTTCAGAAGGGTTCTACGCCGATCCGGACCTATGGCTCCTATCAGGATATGATCGAGATTCTGCTGGGCGGTCAGGCGTCTGAGGAGAAAAGCAATGCGCCCGGTATGAAGGAGGTGCCCCTTACCTCCATCACCGCCTGGATTTTGCCGGGCGAAGCGGTTAAGTCAAACGGTCAGTGGTTTTATGGGACCCACAAGGCGGAGCTGGTCAGTCTGCTGAATGAATCGTTTCTGCCCTATGCCGCCGCGGTTACAGTGGACAGCCTGGGGGTGAACGAGCTGGGCAATACCAAAGCCTCCGACCTTCGGATGCAGATTTTTTCGGAATTCGCGGTGGAGCAGTCGATGGATGTGACCGTTGGCACGACAGCCGCCCCCGCCGCGTAAACACGCAGGGCTTGGCGAATTGGAACACTTTTTCGGCTTTCACCAGCCTGAACGCTGAAAACGCTCCCGACGGGCGTGGAAAGGGTTGATATCACCGCATGGAATCGAAACAACTGGCGAAAAGTATCGTCGTCTCGCTGGATAAGCATAAGGGAGAGGATATCCGCATCATCGGTATCCGCGAGCTCTCTGTGATTGCGGATTATTTTGTGGTGGCCTCCGGCACCAGCTCCACCCATGTGAAATCTCTGGCCGATTATGTAGAGTTTGAGCTGAAGGAACAGGGGATCACGCCGACACGGACGGAGGGATACGCCTCCTCCAGCTGGATTCTGATGGACTACGGCGATGTGGTGGTTCATCTGTTTACGGGGCAGACCCGTGACTTCTATGATCTGGAACGGCTGTGGAAGGATGGGGAGCAGCTGTCCCTGTCGGAATTTCTGCCCGCCGGGGAATAGGCGCCGGCGCTTTGCACAGCCGCCGCAGAACAGGAAAATTTGTAGCTGACAGTAAGGATATGATGTGATGAAGTACGATCCGTCGGCCATTGAAAAGAAATGGCAGAAAATCTGGGAGGAGGAACATACCTTTGCCGCCTCCGACGATACCGGCAAGCCCAAATATTATGCGCTGGTGGAGTTCCCCTATCCCTCTGGGCAGGGGCTGCATGTGGGACATCCCCGGCCCTATACCGCGCTGGATACGGTGGCCCGCAAGCGCCGGCTTCAGGGCTATAATGTGCTGTTCCCGATGGGGTGGGATGCCTTTGGCCTCCCCACCGAGAATTACGCGATCAAGAACCATATCCATCCTGAAATCGTAACCCGGAACAATGTGGCCCGATTTAAGGGACAGCTTCAGGCTCTGGGATTGTCCTTTGACTGGGACCGGGAGATCAATACCACTGATCCCGCCTATTATCGCTGGACCCAGTGGATTTTTCTCCAGCTGTTCAGGCACGGTCTGGCCTATAAAAAGGAGACGGCGGTCAACTGGTGCAACTCCTGCAAATGCGTGCTGGCCAATGAGGAGGTCGTGGGCGGCGTGTGCGAGCGCTGCGGCGGCGAGGTGGTCCGCAAGGTCAAGTCCCAGTGGATGCTGAAAATCACCGCCTATGCCCAGCGGCTGATCGATGATTTGGCTCTGGTGGATTATCCAGACCGGGTCCGCGCCTCTCAGATTCACTGGATCGGCCGTTCTACCGGTGCACAGGTGCGCTTTGAGACCACCGCCGGCGATTCGGTGGAGATCTATACCACCCGGCCCGACACCCTGTTCGGCGCCACCTATATGGTCATGTCCCCTGAGCATCCGCTGGTGGAGCGCTGGAAGTCCTCCGCACAGCTGCACAATCCGGACGCCGTGACCGCCTATCAACAGGCGGCTGCCCGCAAGTCGGATTTTGAGCGCACCGAGGTGGCCAAGGAAAAAACCGGCGTTCGTCTGGAGGGGGTCAGCGCGGTCAACCCGGTGAACGGACAGGAGCTCCCGATTTTTATTTCCGATTATGTGCTGACCTCCTACGGCACCGGCGCTATCATGGCGGTGCCGGGCCACGATACCCGCGACTGGGAGTTTGCTCAGAAGTTTGATCTGCCCATTATCGAGGTGGTGCAGGGCGGCGATGTGCAGAAGGAGGCTTTCACCGATTGCGAGACCGGCGTGATGGTCAATTCCGGCTTTTTGAATGGTCTGAGCGTTGAACAGGCCAAGGAGAGCATGCTCGTCTGGCTGAAGGAAAAGGGCGTGGGAGAGAGCAAGGTCAACTTCAAGCTGCGGGACTGGGTATTCTCCCGCCAGCGGTATTGGGGCGAACCCATTCCGATCATCGAATGTCCCCACTGCGGATTTGTGCCGGTTCCGGAGGATCAGCTGCCGGTGTGTCTGCCGCGCGTGGAGAGCTATGAGCCCACCGATAATGGCGAATCGCCGCTGGCCGCGATGGAGGACTGGGTGAAGGTGTCCTGCCCGCACTGCGGCGCACCTGCCCGGCGGGAGACCGATACCATGCCGCAATGGGCTGGCTCCTCCTGGTATTATCTGCGGTATGCCGACCCGCACAACGACCAAGCCATTGCCGCGCCTGAAAAGCTGAAATACTGGACCTCGGTGGACTGGTATAACGGCGGTATGGAGCACACCACCCTGCATTTGCTTTACAGCCGGTTCTGGCATAAGTTCTTATATGATATCGGGGTGGTGCCCACCCCGGAACCCTATCAGAAGCGCACCAGCCACGGGATGATTCTGGGTGAGAATGGGGAAAAAATGTCCAAGTCCCGCGGCAATGTGGTCAACCCCGACGATATTATCCGCGAGTTTGGTGCGGACACCATGCGCGTGTATGAGATGTTCATCGGCGATTTTGAAAAGGCCGCCCCCTGGTCCACCTCCAGCGTCCGCGGC
>JAAWCO010000030.1 GCA_022793315.1 Clostridiales bacterium
CCCCCCCGCCCCTCTCCCGCTCCATTTTCGAGACCACGTCCACTAGGCTTGTCGTGAGCAGCTGCGTTTGGCCTTGGTAATCTCTCCTCACACCTGGGTATAAAGTCTGTTCTATTTTCGAGACCACGGCCATCAGGCGTTACGTGAGCAGAAGCATTGGGCCGTGGTCATTATACCATAAACACAGGATTTTCAAGACCACAGCCACCAGGCGTCACCTGAGCAGAAGCGTTGGGCCGTGGTTATTATGCCACAATTCCGAGAGAGCGAAAATAGAGTCCCTTGTAAACTGTACTTTCCTGCGGCTTTCATCTCCTGCCTCTCTTTTTCTGTCTCCTGTTCTCCCATACCATTCGCCCCCGGTCGCAGTGATTTTCCTGCGACCGGGGGCTTTTTGTCAATATCCTTCCTTGGGTTCTGGGCGAAACGGCAGTGGGAGCTTTTTTACAACCGGTTGTGAAATCAGTGCCCATCCCGGTAAAAATCAGTAGTTTTGATTCTCAATATCGTCCAACAGGGCCACAATACTCTCTCTCGTCGCGTCCATACGCGGACCCACCGTATTCAGCAGACGAACATTGTCATCATACATAACCTGATCCTGAAGAGCGATCGCCATCCATGCCTGATCCAGCGCGGCGCTGAACGTCTCGCTGTCATCACTGTAGGAGGTAAACAGCGTTTCCAGCTCCTTAAACTTGGCAATCCCGCGGTTGGCCTTTTCCAGTGCTGCCTGCTTGCCGGAGAGCGTATTGTTCAGCTCGTCGAGCTCTGCCTTTTTTTGCCTGAGGTCGGCCGCAGCAGCGGCCGCCGCTTTCTCCGCCTCAGCCTTTTCCCGCTCGGCTTCCGCGGCCTTCTGATCCGCCTCAGCTGCTTTCTGATCCGCCTCCTGTGCACGCTGGCCGGCGTCTTCTGCCTTCTGTCTGGCCTCGGCTGCCTCCGCATCCAGCTGTTTATTCTGGTTTCCCAGCTGCTCGTTCGTCTTTTCCAGCAGACGCTTCCCTTCCTCGGTCTGAGAAAGAGTCAGCTGAAATTGTTCCGACTCCTCCCGAAATTTCCGTGTCTGCCCGACCTGAAGAAAGAGCAGCACGCTCAGAACCGTCAGTGCTGCCAGTGCCGCGACTCCCGCCGCAATCAGGGCTGCTCTCTTTCCCTTTCCAGCCGTCGTCGCTTCACCCACCTCCGGCAGAAGCTCCTCCGGGCTCCCGCCCTCCGCGGTCTCTATCAAATTTTCGGTTTGGTCCGGCCTCTCTTCCTCCGCTGCCGGCCATGAATGCCCCTGTTCACGATTGCTCATTTTTCCACCACTCCTCTTTTCTCCGCCGCTGGCACCACATTGGAGAAAAATAATCACTATTATTATAAAGAACAACGGCGAATTTTGTCAAGGATTGGAGATAAATTTTCACAGTTTTAGAGGATTTTCATCATATTTCTCCATTTTCGGAGAAACAGACTCCTTCGTCCATCAATATCCTTCCCGGCGCAGATTCTCCCGGCTGCGCCGCACTGCCTCAAGAGGGTTCTCGCCGGGATAATCCATCTCCACCATCGCCCACGGCAGCCCCTGCTCCTCCGCCAGATGAAGCAGCGATAAAATGTCCACGCATCCCTCCAGAATCGGCGGGTTGGAAATGTCGGGAGAAACCTCTGTCTGCCCCGGAACCATATCCTTGATATGAATCATCTGGATTCGTCCCATCTGCTCCCTCATCAGCTGCAGGGGGTCCCGGCCCGAGAAGTGCACCCAAAAGGTATCCAGCTCCCATTTCAGGTTGGGACATTTCTCTGCCAGCCGCTCAAAACGATCCCCCTCAAATTCAAAACCATGGTTGTGATAGGACAGTTCCATGCCGCAGGCTGCTGCCCGTTTTTGCAGCTCATTGAACCGTACAGCAGTGGAATCAATCTCTTCCGCCTCCAGCAGCTCGGCAGGGATCCAGGGAATGGAAATCCGCGTGCATCCCAGTCCTTGCAGCCTGGCACATAGCCGTTCCATCCCGCTTTCCTGCTCTTCCAGAGAAATATGGGCGCCGGCCAGCTTCAGCCCGCTCTGTGTCAGACAGTTCCCCAATTCCTCATCACTGAAGGGAGGCCACCCGGCCAGCTCTACCCCGGCATAGCCAAACGCTCCCACCTTCGACAATACGGCGGCGTAATCCTTTTCCGTTTCGCTGCGGAGAGTATACAGCTGAATCCCTATTTCCATTGCTTTGCCCTTCTTTCCGCTTGTTTTCTTCATTATACTCCCTGGTCCCCAGCACTACAAGCTTCTGATCAGATGGCACAGAGGGAAAAGTCATGATTTCTTATTCGTCCCGTATATATGATAATGAGCCACCTGTAAACGGACAGGGCCGATATTTTCGCATTTCATCATGGAAAGGCAGGTTACCAGTATGAGCAAATCAAACAGCGAGCTGGAGGATTTGATCCAGAGGTATAATCAGGAGCTGCTGAATTATCACCAACGCAATCGGGTGCGTGTACCCCTGACACCGCAGGAGATACCCGCCAGAGAAAATGAATCGCCCATCCTGGCGGAAGAAGAGCCTGTACAGGCCGTACAGGAGGTCTCCGCTCCGGCGGAGGAAGAAGTCATCGACGTTTGGGAGGTAGCCGCTCCGGCAGAGGAACCATACACGGAACCGGAAAGCGATGAGACGGGCTCTGCCACCATGGATATTGTTTCTCCTCAGCAGGAACCATCCGAACAGCTGCCGTTGTCTATGGAGAATGAGCCTCCCGCCACCGATACTGGTTATCTGGTCATCCGGGCCTTTACTGCCCGACAGGCGGTGCCGGTTGCCGGCGCCCATGTCTCTGTCAGCCGCCAGACCGATAGCGGAGAGGAGCTTTACAAGCTGGCTGTTACCGATATCGACGGCCGAACGCCTGTGATGGCCCTTCCCGCCGCCAGCCGGGAGCTGTCGCAAAAGCCGGGAAACGAGCATCCTTATATCAGCTATATTGTACGGGTCAATCAGCCGGGCTATATCCCGGTGCGTGATTTCCGTGTACCTGTATACGGCGGTGTCACCGCTATCCAGCCGGTAGAGCTGATCCCTTTGCCTGAGCAGAATAATGGACAGCAGGGAGACGCGGGTTCCATTGATATTGTGGAATCCGGACCGCAGGAGCTGTAAGAAAGGAGAAACCGCCATGGCCATTGAGCCTTATATTCCCACCACGATTACGGTTCATTTGGGACCTCCCGACTCCAATGCACAGAATGTCACCGTCTCGTTTCCCGACTACATCAAAAATGTGGCATCCAGCGAAATCTACCCCACCTGGCCTGAGAATGCCCTCCGTGCCAACATTTATGCTCAGACCAGCTTTGCCCTGAACCGGATTTTTACCGAGTTTTACCGAAATCAGGGATACAGCTTTGATATCACCAATTCCACTGCATATGATCAGTCCTATGTACCAGGACGGGATGTTTTTGAAAACATCAGTGTGCTGGTGGATGAAATGTTCAATTCCTATGTCCGACGTCAGGGCAGCGTGGAACCCTATTTCACCCAGTACTGCAACGGTACTACTGTCACCTGCGACGGCCTGTCTCAGTGGGGCACCGTGGATCTGGCCAACGCCGGTTATACCCCCTATCAGATTCTGACCAATTATTACGGCAATGACATTGATATTGTCCGCAATGCGCCGGTGAGGATCAATTCCCCCTCCTATCCGGGACAGCCGCTGCGGTTCGGCGATTCGGGCAACGTGGTACAGAATCTTCAGGTACGGATCAACCGTATTTCCCGCAACTATCCCAGCATTCCCAAAATCAGTCCGGTGACCACCATCTACGATCAGGGAACTGTCGATGCGGTGCGCGCCTTCCAGCGCATATTTGATCTGCCGGTCACAGGCATCACCGATGAAGCCACCTGGTATCGGATCGGCTATCTTTACTCCGGCGTCAAACGCTTGTCTGAGCTGGACTCCGAGGGACTCTCTCTTCAGGAGGTCTCCCAGCAATATGCCAATGTCCTGCAGGAGGGGGATACCGGCGTTCAGGTGAGCTCGCTTCAATACTATCTGGCAGTGATCGGTACTTTCTATGAAACAGTCCCTCCCATCAATGTTACCGGAACCTTTGATGCCCCCACCCGTGAGGCCGTCATCGCCTTCCAGAAAACCTATGGCCTGACGCCGGACGGAATTGTCGGCCGCGCCACCTGGAACGATATCGTCCGGGCCTATCGCGGAATTCTCGACTCCGGTGTGACGCTGGAGGGCGGTCAGCCGCTGTATCCCGGCACCGTGCTCAGCCTGGGGGCTGAGGGGCCGGATGTCCTGCTTATGCAGCAGTATCTCAATACTATTGCTGAAGTATATCCCGCCATCCCTATCCAGACGGCAGACGGCATTTTCGACACCGAAATGCGGGATGTGGTCTACGCCTTCCAGCATCAGTTTGGTCTGGAGGAATCGGGAATTATTGGTCCCATCACCTGGGTCTGGATTGTCAGTCTCTATTCCGATTTGACGATTGGCGGCAGCAAGCAGCCGGAACAGTTTCCCGGTGCCACACTACAGGAGGGATGAAGCATCATGAGTGATCAGACCACCACCAGCGACCGTCAGTATGTGATCGAGCTGCAAACCTATCTCCGCCGGCTGGCGCAGACAAACAGCCAGATTCCTCTCATCAATGTAGACGGCATTTTCGGGCCGGAAACTGCCGCCGCCGTCACCGCCTTCCAAACGGTATCCGGTCTTGCGCCCACCGGCCAGGTCGATCTGGACACCTGGAACGCCATTGTGCTTGCGTATCGCCGTGTTACCCATGATACGGCGCCACCCTGTCCCATCTCTCCCTTTCCCGCCCCCCATTACGTCATCCGAGTGGGGGATGAGGGCGAGCTGGTCACTGTTCTTCAGATCATGCTGGATGTCATCGCCCGTCCTTTCTCCAACATTCCGTCGCCGGCGATTATCGGACGATATGATCAGCAGACGGAGGAAACGGTCCGCAGCCTGCAAAACGCAGCGGAGTTTCCCCTGACCGGTGAGGTAGATCAAAACACCTGGAACATGCTGGCCCAGACCTATAATATTTTCTGTGGCGAGTCCTGTTAAGCCTGACGGCGAAAACGGACGACTTCAGCGTAGGGAAGTGTCATATTGAAACGACTCACCTTTATCAAAAACGCCTTTATTCTCACCGCCACGTCACTGCTGCTGCGCACCGTGGGCATGCTGTTCCGCGTCTACATGTCCAATCGCATCGGCGCAGAGGGAATGGGCCTGTATCAGCTGATTTTTTCAATTTATGTGCTGGCCTCCACCTTTGCCACATCGGGTATTTCCATCGCAGTCACCCGCCTGGTGGCAGAAGAAAGCCGCCGGGGAGCACGGACCGTCCGACGCATTCTCCGCCGCGCGATTGCCGTCAGCGCTCTGGTGGGCGTCGTCTCCGGCCTGGCGGTGTTTCTGGCAGCTGAGCCTATCAGTGTTTACTGGCTCAAGGATGTCCGAGCCGTTCCCGCGCTGAAAATTCTCTCCCCCAGCCTGCTGTTTATGGGAATTTCTTCCTGTCTACGCGGCTATTTCATTGCACGGCGCCGTGTGTCCAGCTCTACCAATGCCCAATTGTTTGAACAGGCCGTCCGTATGGCGGTGGTGTTTATCCTAATCGACCGTTTCGCTCCTATGGGAATCAGTTACGCCTGCGGCGCCGTGCTGGCCGCCGACACCATCGCGGAAATTGGCTCCTGTCTGTATATGGCGGTGGCTTACCGCCTAGATAAAAAACGGCTGGAGCAGGAGACAGCGGGAACCAATATCCCTGTCAGAGGCATTCTGCGCCGTCTGTTGAGTATTGCGGTTCCGCTGTCCGCAGGGCGATACCTCAATTCCGCCCTGCGGACCATTGAAAACCTGCTGGTGCCCGGATGTCTGGGAAAATACGCCTCCTCTCGCGAACAGGGAGTGGCCCAATTCGGCATGCTCAAGGGAATGGCCATGCCCATTCTCTTTTTTCCCTCCTCCTTTCTGACCTCCTTCTCCACCCTGCTGGTGCCAGAAATATCCGAGTCGGCCGCCCGCCGCCACACTGCCCAGGTTGAACGGGCAGTCAGCCGAACTCTTCATGTCACCCTGACGGTCTCCGTGCTGATCAGCGGGCTGTTTGTCCTGTTTTCCCGTCCGTTGGGATTGACCATCTATGGCAGCGGCGAGGTGGGCTTTCTCATCGGCGTTCTGGCGCCTGTCATGCCGTTTATGTATCTGGAAAACGTAGTGGAAGGGTTACTGAAAGGTCTGGATCAGCAGGTCAGCAGCCTGAAATACAGTGTCGTTGATTCGGCACTGCGCATCGCCTTAATTGTGGTGCTAGTGCCGATGCAGGGACTTCAGGGATTTTTATATGTGATGATTCTCAGCAATGTTCTCACCTCAGTATTGAATCTCCGCCGTCTGCTTAAAATTACCAGTATGCGCCTTTGCTGGGGGAAATGGATTCTTAAGCCGGCTCTGGCAGTCCTCACAGCGGGTGTTCTGACCTGGTTTCTGCAAAATTATCTGATCGGCGGCACCCTGTCCCCTCTGGCTACCCTGCTGACCGGGATTCCGGTGACAACGCTGGGCTATGCCGTCCTTCTGCTGTTTTTTGGCTGTATCACACGGGAGGACGCCCGTTTTCTCTCTCCGCGCCGGGCTCCGGAAAAGGTCTGCCCAAATCCGCGGCAGCCATGAGCTTGATCTTCTCCGCTCCAAAACACCCCTGCACAACCTGGATTTTGTCCCCAGCCTGTCAGCTGTAGCCCCCTCAGATATCCATACAGGCCTCCCGATGGCTGAAATGCCGCGAGCTGGAAGGTATGCTCGTCGTGGGAGATCAGTGTCTCGCTATGCTTAAGGCAGTGGGTGAAGTGTTCCATGGGGCCAAATGTCAGCGGTGTGTGGTGCACTTCTGTCGCCATGTTATTTTCTTGCGTCCCGCACATCAAGGGGAAATGCCCAAGGGGCCATTCATACTCAGGAAAGCCTAGCCGCCTCCCAAGCGAAAGCGCGGTGTGGTTGCGACCTTGCGTGAGATGAAGCAGCCCAAGGCGGCGAAAGGCGAAAAAGGTTGAGGAATGAGCTGGAGAAAACGCTTGCATACACAGCTTTTCCCCATGATCGCTGGACGCGCATCCGTACCAACAAACGGAACGCCTTAGCCGGGAGATTCGTCGCCATACCTGAGTGGTGGTGCTTTCTCTGATGAGTCCTCCCTCATGCTTGTCTGCGCCCGGCTGTGTCATGTCGCCGGTACTCAGAATATAGGAACATGAAGCATTTGGAGGCGTCATTTACCGATTCTTTTGCTATCGGCTAACTTCCTTTTTCAGAGTCTTTTTCCTTTTTGCGAAATTCTCTTGACACTATATGGCCACATCATAGACGAACATTCTCATAGGCGCCTTTGCCCAATACTTCCACTCGAAAAAACACCCCATGTGTCAGACAGGTCTGTCTGACACATGGGGTATTTTTTTATAAAATAGCCTGGCACAAATTGGGCAGAACCGCTTGATCACTCTTCCTCCGCAGCCTGCAGCTCTTCCATAGTCATCTTTCCCTGAGAAACCATGAACAGACGATCGTTATACTCATCCACCGTATTAATGGAGACAAAAATCATATATTTAAACAGCTCCATGTCGATCAGGCTATCACGATAGCTCTGCGTCATCCGGAAGGTGATCTGCCCACGTTCCAACGTAATATCAAAATTTCCGTTGAGAAGATGATCATTGATCCAGCAGATCGCCATGGTAATATCGGTCAGCCGCTCCTGCGACACACGGAAGGGCAGGAAGGACAGCAGTCGAACCACATCCCGGTCGCCAAACACCGAAATGGTAAAATCCATCGGCAGGTCGTCTCCCTGCACATTGTAGCTGACTTCCAGCTCTTCTTCATCTTTTTTGTAGTGATATTCAATACTGTCCAAAGCGCTGCAAAGGGTATTAAAGACTGTCTGCGCCGCCCGCCGGTCCTTTTCGTCCATTTCACTCATTGAGAATCCTTCCTTTCTACTCACTCTTACTCGTCATCTTTGCCAAAACCGATGGATTTCTTTTTCTTCTTCAGCAGTTCAGTAAACTCTTTGTCCAACACCGCCTTTCCAACGTCCTCCGCCGTCAGAAGTATCTCATCCTCTTTATGGAGGCTGTGGCGGATTGCCGCCTTCGACCAGACACGCTCATACAGATTCCGTGCCAGACGAGCATTGCTGAAAGCCTTATCGCGATATTGTTCCGCGCTGATCGACTCAAAAAACTGTCGCGCCGCTTCTGTAAACCCGTTGTCAAAACGGAAATCGCGGCCTGCCATTTGCAGAAATATTTTAATGAGCTCTTCTTTAGAATAGTTGGAAAATTCCAGCTCATACGGCATACGTCCTGCCAAACCGGGATTCGCTCCCATCAGCGTCTTCATCTCGTCGGGATATCCCGACATAATCACCACCATATCGTCCCGATGACTCTCCATCTCAGAAATCAGGGTCGTAATGGCTTCTTTTCCATAGTCCCTGCTGTTATCATCGCCATTATACAGGGAATAGGCCTCATCAATAAACAGCACGGAACCGTAAGCATTGCGGCAGATTTCACTGGTTTTCGGCGCCGTCTCTCCCACATATCGTCCGCAAAGATCGCGGCCGGACACCTCATAAAAATTACCGACGCTGAGAATCCCCTTTTCTTTAAATATCTTGCCCAAAAGACGTGCTACTGTCGTCTTGCCTGTTCCAGGATGACCAACAAAACGCATATGGAGACAAGGGCGTTCCAGCGAAGGGTTCTTTTGGGACAACTCCTTTTGCATCTCAATTTGGGCAACCATCTCCAGAAGACGTTCCTGTATGGGCGCGATTCCAATCATTTCATCCAGCATTTCCAGGCCGGTCTTATTACCAAGCTCCTGCCGCGGATTGAAATCCTGTATGTCTTCTCGATGAATGACCGTATCCGATACGCCTGTCCGCGAATTGTTCAACAGTTTGAGATAGATCATCTCGTCCACCATTTTTTCAATGGTATTGATCCCATAAAAGCGTCCATCGTTCTTTTCCTCTGTCAGTCTGGTATTAAAAACCGGCCACGCCTCTTCCGCCATCTGGAAATGGCATTTCTCCACCTGCCTGGCTGCACAAACCGTCAGCTCCTCGTTGGAAAAGGGGGCAAAGGATATTTTTCGTGTATACAAAATATGGTTCAGACTGTTTAACACTTTGTTCAGAACAGCGTTTTCGATAAAAGGAACACGAAAGACAAACAGAAAATGCTCCTCCATACTGCGTATTTGTTTCAGAAGTTTTTTAAAGCGATGATCCTCCAGTTTCTGTATCCATTGGCTAATATCAATGGAGAGAATACCATAATAATTGCTCCGGCTGTCAACATAATCACACACTCTGGCGATGGGCGACATATCCTCATCGTTGGAGGGAAGCTCCATCACCAGCTCTGTCACCTTCCGCTTTCCCTGAAAGCGGAAAAGCTCCAGCTCCTCAAGCAAATCAGCCATAAGGTTCAACGCGGTAGAAAAGCCACAGCCATCGTTAATCGAAAACAAATAATTTTGAAACAGAAAAGCACGTTCAGCCTGCAATTCCCGAATTTGAGGTGCAACCGAGACAAATTCAGCTGCCATCTGCTTAAATTCTTCCGCTCCCACCAACTCCTGAATCCGGTCATAGGCACTGGGCGCAGAGGGATGGGTCGACGCATCCGAGCTGTCCTGGTCCACCATCTGCTCCTCTTTAGCCTCTTCCGGCTTATCTGCATTCAATAAATGATTGACCTCTTCTTCCGAAAGAGCCTGTGTGCTGTAAATACAGATATCGTCTCCTTCTTCTATCAGGAGCTCGTTACGGAGAATTCGTTCAACCTTTTCGTTCAGGTCCTGCGATTCCTCCTCCAGCGCCACCAGAAGCTGACAAGAGACATAATTCTTTTTCAGAACTTTCACGGCATCTTCACTGCCGATATCCTGGATTAGCTCCTGGACAAAGGTTTCTACCGGCAAAATCTGTTTTTTGCTTTTTTGGAGAACCCATGCACCGTCAAATTCAATTTCAATGAGTTTGTTTTGCATATATGTAGACCTTCTCTTTGCTTCTGATCTTCATGCCGTCCATGTTGTCTTCGATCACAACACCTTGCGACAGCACTCCCAAAATACCTGCCGAATTTCTTCCAAACAATGATCCCTGAAAGACAGGGAAAGCTTCTGGCCGCCAGCCGTAAAATAACCCCAAGAGGATAAGCCTCTGGTCCAATCGTCAATACCAGAAGGGAAAATTTCCCGACTATACCAAACTGACCATCTCTTTTTTACGCCACAGTTTAAGAGCAGCACTCTTATATTCCTCTTCCATTTTAGTATAACATATAATAAAGCCGGACGCAACTCATCCCCATCGTTTTCCGCTTTAGAATAAAGAATTAAAAAACCGAAGGAGCAGCCAAAAATTTTATATAATCCAGAACAGGCGGCATTTAGGCCAAGTACACCCTTTAGGTATTTAAATGAGTAAACATAGCAGCAGAGCCAGCTATCTGCTGTGAAAATTCCCCGTAAACACAATATCCCGTTTCTCCGCTGCTCACCTTCTCTGTGGAAGCAATAGCGGTCCTCTGTTCGACTTCAGCTTGCGTTCACTACCCCGCATCTATAAAGGGATGTGCCATTTTCCTGAGAGCTGTCATCAAAATCAAGGTCTAGAGAAGAGTTAGAAATAAGTGAAATTTTTGGCGTCTTTAATGCCCCGCTGGCTGAATGCCATGATGTTGTCCATGCCTAAAGCCTCCCCCCTGCAAGCTCTAGAGTGCCCCAGCTTGTGCAGAGGGGCTCTTTTTTGCAGGATAGAGCGTTTTGCGCGGTCCCCTCTACCTGCCTAAACACCAATTCTCATCAAGAAGGGGAGAGGAGATAAAGAGGAAGAAGGGACTGACTTTTCGTCAGTCCCTTCCTCTGTTCAAATGTTGGCGTCTGCCTATCTTCCCGGGCCGCTTCCAGCCAAGTATTGTCGGCGCTTGTGAG
>JAAWCO010000031.1 GCA_022793315.1 Clostridiales bacterium
AAGGGTGGAGCGGATTCGGGCAGACCTGGAGCTCTGTGATCAGGCGGTGCTTTCCGGTTCCCTTGTGGGCTGGGGCGATGAGCTGATCCCCTTGTTCTCGCTGGCGGTCCGGCTGGTGACGGAAACCAGCGTCCGCCTTGAGCGATTAAAAAAACGGGAAAAAGAACGGTTCGGCTCCCGTATTGAAGCCGGCGGCGATAGACATCGCGCCCATCTCGAATTTATCGCCTGGGCCGCCAGATACGATGACGGCGGACTCGACATGCGAAGCCGGGCCAGACACGACGAATGGCAAAAGCAGCTCCCCTGCAAACAGCTGGTGCTGAACGGGGAACTGCCTCTGGCTGAAAATCTGAAGCGGATGAAAGGCTTTCTGCTGTAAAAAACGAAAAGAAAGACGGCGTCGCCGGGGGCCGCGGCGCTTCGCGCCCGGTTCCCGGCTGCCCTTTTGCCCCAGGCTCTGCGTCGGGGGCGTCTCTCTGCCATGGCGGGGGCCGTCACCGGACCCCAATCATCCGTCTGACAACGGGGATCCGCCGCATCACGTGGCAGGCCGCCACGGTCAGAATCAGGCTCCCCACCCCTATACACAGCGCCTGTACCGGCCATGCCGCATCTGTCTGCGCCATATAATAGGCCAGCGTCACCAAAATCGGCTGATGCAGCAGATAGAGAGGGTACGAGAGGTCGTTCAGATAGCCGGTGAGCCGGGTCCTTCTGTTGAGAAACCTTCTGCCCAGGGCAAGCAGGGCCAGGATCGAAACCCAGCCGAAAAAATTGACCCACAGATCGCCGTAATAAGCAAACCAGCCATACCATATACCAGACAGAACTGTCCCCAGCCCCCATAAAGCCGCCAGCCATTTCCCGCTTTTTTCGATCCGGTCCATCACTTCGTCATGGCTCAGCAGATAATACCCAAGCAAAAACAGCGCCAGACTTTTCCCCAGGCTGAAGCCGCCGAAATTCCCACCATAATACATCAGCCACAGAGGGAGAAAAAGCAGCAGCATCCCCGCCATCGGCAGCTTTTTCAGCTTTTCCGCCGCCTTTTCCCAGGGAAGCAGACGGAACACCATCAGAGACAGCAGAGAAATAAGAAACAGAAACAAAATAAACCACAGATGCCCCGGCGTAAACGCGCCGTCATAGCCGCTGAAATCGGTCAGATGGGTATAAAAATATTTTCCATTTTCCAGCATTCCGCCCTCATAGCCGTCAAAAAATTTTCTGGCGAACAGGGTTTGAACCGGAACCAGAAAAATCATACCGCAGAGGAAGGGAATCCCTAATTTATGGATACGCTGTTTCATAAATTCCTTTACTGACCGCTTTTCCAGCGCATATCTGGCGCTCATTCCGGCCAGCACAAACAGCAGCGGCATAAACCAGGGATTCACCAGCACAATGATCGTGCTCAGTAGCCGGTTCTCCCCCTGCCAGACATAAAACCGGGAGCCGAAATCATTCCAGATCATCAGGGTATGTACGGGAAACAGCAGTAAAATAGTGAAATTGCGCAGGTTGTCAATGTATGGTTTCCTCATCCGGTTTCCCCCCTTCCGTCATATGCTATGCCGGACGTATCCCCCTGCCGGACCACCTTCCACAAGGTCAGGGTATGGACAGCGCCGTTCTCCAAACCCGCCGTCGTCCAAAAAACAACAGCCGTCTTCAGAAACTTCCTCCGAAGGCGGCTGCTTATTCCGCATAGAGCCGGACGCGGAAATCATCGACAAAGCGGTCGATAGCTTCCGGATGTATCTGGCAGAGAGAGGGCCCGGCAGTACCGGCGGCCATGCCAACAATCAGGCGGTCAAATCCCTTCAGAGTGGCAGGCTCTAACTCGCCGCCAAAGCAGATTCTCGGCGCCGCCCGTTCCAGAAGAGGCGGCGGAAAATTTTTGCGAAAATAAGCGTCCGCCTGATCCTCAAAGCAGCAGCAGAGAAAAAGCCCCAGTGTTTTTTGACCCAGCTCCTGACGGTGGCAGGTGATCCATTTTCTGAGGGAGCGGTTCAGCCGCCCCAAACGGATGCCGCCGCCCAGAATCACAGCGTCATAGCGCGTGATATCAGGGGAATCGCCGTCCGCCTCCAGCAAATCCGCCTCCAGCCTTCCCGCCAGCTCACGGGCACATTTTGCCGCGGTACCGGTTTGGGAGGCATATACTATCGCGCTCTTCATGCTCCGCTCTCCTCTGCCGGGACAAAGGCCAGAACCTCGGAATAGTGGCGCACCTGCTCAATAAAACGGCCATACAGCTCCTCCCCTGTCCGGGCACAGGCTTCGTTTCCGCCCAGGCCGCAGAGGGCGGCAAAGGTATCCCCTACCTTTTTCTCTGCTTCGCCGCCCTCCCGCACACACAGGTAGTAAAAGGAAAAGGCATTGGATTCCTGCAGGTCTTCAAAAAAGGCAGGCGCTGTCTCCCGCAGAGTATCATAAAATACGCTTTGGGCGGTTTCGGCCAGCAGATCGTTCAGATAACGTTTCAGTCCCATTTCTACCGCAAAGGCCAGCAGAATCCGCCGCTGGGTCATCAGCACGCCGTCACCGGCAGGGCTGTCCCCTTCAATAGCGGAAACGCCGTCGGCCATAATGGCCCCCAGGCGGCGGGCGCGGTTGAGATTTCCGTTTTCCTTTTCGCGCTGCAGCTCCCGGGCGGTTTCCTCTCCCTCAACGCTATCGGCGTCTGCCACAGGTTCAAAGCTGCCGTCGGCAATTTTGATGTCGGCATCTTCCTGCAAAGGATGTTTTGAAGTATCCATATTTCAGCCTCCCGTCCTGCGGTCAGGTCAGTTGTTATCCGAACCTGCCGTATCCTCCAACGCTTTTGCCAATCCGGCGGCCAGCTGGTCGGGACATGAAGAGGATTTCATACCGCACCGGATACCTGACAGCCGCCGCACCGCCTCCTCAACAGGCATCCCCTCTACCAGCCGGGCGACACCCTGTGTGTTGCCGCTGCATCCGCCCTCAAACCGTACATCTCTGACCAGGCCATCCTCCATACGGAAGGTAATTTTTCGGGAACAGACGCCCCGCGGCCGATATTCGTGTATCTGTGAGGCCCTGTTTTTTCCATTCTCCATATTCCAGCTGATCTCCTTAACCGAAACTCAGGCGTTTTTTCTCCTGAGCTTTTCCTTATATTCCATCAGCGCACGCAGGCCGTCATCCTCCATCGCCGTACTGCCAAGCGGACGCGCTGCCGCCGAATACATACCGTGAAAATCTGAGCCGCCGGTCATCAGCAGGCCGTGCTCTCTGGCAAAAGCCTCCAAACGGCTGCGCGCTTCCTCCCCCTGATCGGGATGCCACACCTCTACGCCGTGCAGTCCAAGAGGAACCAGCTCTTCCAGCAGCTCCTCATTGTGATAAAGCGCCGGATGAGCCAACACGGCGATGCCGCCGGCACTGTGAATCAGCTCCAATATCTCACGGGTATCGGGATACTCGGTTTCCACCAGAGCGGCTCCGTGATCCGGAGCAAAAAGGCGGTCGTAAACCTCGCCGTAAATAGAACCGGCATATCCCGCATCCATCAGCGCATGCATGATATGCTGTTTATAAATATTTGTACTGCCGGTGGCGCATTTGACGATTAGCTCCGGTGTAATCGGATAATAACGCATGACCTTCCGCACCATGGCCAGTGAAGATTTTTTCCGGCTTTCGCTGATCCGGCGGCACATCCCCTCCAACCGGTCGGGGATATCGCAAAGATAGCACAGCAGATGCGCCCGTTTCCCCCGCGGCGTGTCCATGGTGGAAAACTCAACGCCGTGAATAACGTTGAGCTGCTGGCGGCGGCCAATCACCACGGCCCGGGTGGCAGCGGCGGTAGTATCATGATCGGTCACCGCAATCGCCGTCAGTCCCCGGCGCTTGGCAATCGCAATCATCTCGTCAATCCCCATGGAGCCGTCGGATATTTTGGTATGACAATGTAGGTCAACAGCCAAAAGAGAAACACCCCTGCTTTCGTTTCGAGCGCCCTGAACCGCCGGCGCTCTGGGGATAAAACCCCCACGTTACCATCACAATCCATGGATATAGGTTTAGTATACACCCTGACAATAGGAAAGACAAGCTAATTTTGCCGTATTTCGGCAGAAACAGCGTCTTTCGGACGGAAGCAGGGGGCAGGCGGGGCCGGCAAAATTTCTCTGTTATAAAAACGGCGGCCGGAATTTCGCCGGGAAACGGGAACAGCGCCTCTGCTTCTTCTCTTTGCACGGAGAACCCGAACTGTCCCTATCAGCCTCACGAGCCGGTCAGGTCCCCGCCCCACATCTGTGGGGAAAAGAGCGGTATACCCATGTTTACAGGATCGAGGTTATAGGAACCCTCTCTGAAACCTTTTGACATGCTGTTAACGAATTATCCGTAATTATTGCTAAAAAGGTTACTTGCCGCTATCCTGTTATCCAATAAGGAATGGAGGCGGTATAGATGAAAAGAACACACCTTACAGGCATACTGGCGGCTGTCGTCACGGCGGCTCTTCTGACAGAGGGATGTCTGCTCTTTTCAGAAGAATCAAAGGGAAGGGAACCCTCCGTCGCCTTGCCGCCGGTGACAGTTCACACCACTGAGGGTCTGTCGGGAGGCCGAACGCTGCTGGAAGTGCCGTATCTCAGTCAGGAGGGGCTGCTTCCCACCGGCTGCGAAGTGGTAAGCGCGGCTATGCTGCTGCGCTATTATGGAATATTTACCCCAGTCAAAACACTTGCTTACCGCCTTCCCCGTCAGGAGCTGGCGGAAAAACGGGGAGCTTTGGCCGGTCCCGATCCGCGCCAATATTTTGTGGGGGATCCGTTCAGTGCCAAAGGATACGGCTGCTATGCCCCTGTTATCGCCGCTCTGCTGAATCAGGAGCTGGAGCGCAGCAGCCGACGGGCGGAGGCGGTAACCGGTGTTTCGCTGGACACCCTGATCCATGAACAGGTGGCAGAGGGCCGTCCGGTGCTCATTTGGGCCACCATCCATAGGCAGGAGTCCCGGAAAGGCCAGTCATGGACACTGGAGAACGGTGAAATTTTTACCTGGGTTTCCCCTGAGCATTGCCTTGTTCTGGTGGGAGCAGACGCAGACAGCTACTATTTCAACGACCCCTACCAGAACAACGGCCTGATCCGATACCGCCGGGAGCTGGTTCGGAAACGCTATCAGGAGCTGGGGATGCAGGCAGTGGTCGTCGCATAGGCGACCGCGGAAAAGTCCTCCCTCTGCATGGTGTCCCGGACCACAGGCCAATCACTCTGCTTTGGCAGGCATCGCCGCTTTACCGGCGGGCGTCCATATATGAAACGGAGTGTATCGCCGGGACGGCTGCCGGCCATACACTCCGTTTTGAAAAAATTGCCCCGAAACGAAGGGAATCTGTGTCCCCCTCCTGAAAGAAGGGACGGAAAGTCCCCATTTATGCTTTTCCCGCGGATGGATCATGAGGAGAGGGAGAAGCGGATCTGTGTTGGGAATCATCGGAGGCCTTTGTCCTCTGTAAATGATGATTGGCCGGCTGTGCTTCCTTAGCTAAAGGAATATCGTAAATCTGGCCATAGGACTCGGCCTCGGATTCTGTTGCGGGCGCGGCGGGAATCAAGCCGGTACACTCCATGGAGGACGCCACCGGATAGAGCTCATCATACAGCTCGTCGTCCTCCTGGTCAAGCGGCCCCTGCCAGTGATTCTTCATGTTATCAGCTCCTTTCTCTCAGTATGTGTTCTGACAGGCAGGATATACGGCCATTTTTATACAAAAACAAACAGGACAGCGAAGCCTGTCCTCCTTATTCGCAGCCATTTCCATCCTGTTTGTTTGAAAGGAGGGCGAAAAACAGTAACCGGCGTGGATGGACTGTGGCGAACACATCCGCCGGCGGTCAGGGACGTTTTCCTCTTCGACGGGCAAGGTGGCAGGAATCCTTGACCACACTGTCCGCCCTTTTGAATCGGCAGCGGCCTTTGAAGCTGGCGGTCCCTGAAAAAGAAGCATCGGAAGCATAGAGGAGACTGCCGGCCGGTAATCCGCCGTCAGAGACAGCGCCGTCAGCCCGTCTGATTCACTGAAACGTGGCAGCCCCCTCTGCCAGCTGTCAGTCAAGCGGCCGACGGCTGGTTCTTCTGCAATCTGGTGGGCTCTGTGCCCCTGCGAGACTGCCGGCAATATCTCCCCGGCTGAGAAACACCTTCTTCCGTCGGTGTCTCAGTACAGCAGGGGGAGTTCATAGGCGGGCAAAATCCTGCGGTATCAGCACGCGCGCCACGTCGCGCAAATACGATCTGCCAGCTGTGAAAACTTTGTTACCTGCCGCCTGTAAACAGGATGGAAAATTTCCCATGGTTAGCTGTTCCCCAGCCTTGCTGCGTCTAACCGGTGGGGGTGATGTACCCCTGGATTTTCTTTGCATTCTTCCCTGCTGTATCTGCCTCTAGGCCCCTATAAGGGTATCGCTGTTCCGGGTACTTTCCATAGATTATCAGGCTGCTTTTCCTGTTAAGTATCCCATGAAACCCGACACCACCACCTTCAGAGGCATCTCCAGAAGTATAGGTGCGTAATCAGGGCACATCTGCGCTTCTATGATCTTCCTCTTCTTCCAATTGCCTAGCGTTCGCAAAGTGGCTCCAAATTTCCCGCCGTTTCTTTCCCTCCAATACCTTCCTGCAATATTTCTGAACCAACTTCATGTGATACTTGCCATTCCATTTCGTATATGAAAGCCAATTGCACTACTCATTCTAATGTCCCCTTTGCTTTCTTTGGAGCAGTTGGCTGACCGCATTCTTCTTTTGAGGCGTAGGGAGTTTTTCTCTGCATTATTACCATCAGACTTCTTTTGAACCACTCGCCTGGCGAGTGCTTTTATTTAAACAAAAAACCGGCGCGGTCTTAACCGCGCCGGTGCTTTTTGAAAGTTCGATTCCTGAACCATGTCTTTCCCGTTCGACGGTATGGATCCCCTATCCGCCGCTTATACCAGGGTGATAATCGCCATCTCGGCAGCATCGCCGCGGCGTGCCCCCGTCTTGATGATCCGGCAATAGCCACCCTTGCGGTCCATATACTTCGGGGCAATCTCATCAAACAGCTTTTTGGAGACGCTCTCCTTTGTTACAAAGGCATAGACAAGGCGCTTATTGGCCAGCGTCGGCTCTTTCGCAATGGTGATCATTTTCTCCGCCAGGGAACGCACCTCTTTGGCGCGGGTGACGGTGGTTTCGATCCGGCCCTTTTCCAGCAGGAAAGTGACCATGGCTCTGAGCATGGCGGTACGATGAGCGGCCGGCCTGCCGAGCTTTCTGGTTCCGGGCATGTGAATTCACTCCTTCATTTAGGTTGGGGGTTCATCCGCGGCGGCCGTCCTTGGGCAGCCCCGCCGCGAAGAGAAAATTGCCTGACAGAAGCCATAAGGACAGCCGCCTTATTCGTCCTCTTCCTGAAGGCCGAAGCCCAGAGAGGCCAGCTTGTTGACAACTTCCTCCAACGATTTCCGGCCCAGATTGCGGACCTTCATCATATCTTCTTCGCTCTTGCTGATCAGATCCTCTACCGTATTGATACCGGCGCGTTTCAGACAATTAAAGGAGCGAACCGACAGATCCAGCTCTTCAATCGTCATCTCCAGAACCTTTTCCTTGCCCTTGTCGTCCTTTTCCACCATAATGGAATCGCCGGCATAGGCTTCGCCGGACAGATCGACAAACAGGTTCAGATGCTCGGTCAGCACCTTGGCCCCCAAAGACACCGCTTCCTTGGCGGAGATGGTGCCGTTTGTCCAAACCTCCAGCGTCAGCTTATCATAATCGGTGATCTGGCCCACGCGGGTATTCTCCACCGTGTAATTCACCTTGACCACCGGAGTATAGATAGAGTCCACCGGAATCACGCCGATGGCAGGAGCCATCTGCTGCTTGTTGCGTTCCGCCGGCACATAGCCGCGGCCTTTGTCCATGGTGATCTCCATGTACAGGCGGGCTCCCTCGCCGAGGGTAGCGATGTGCATATCAGGATTGAGGATTTCTACCTCACTGTCACACTTGATGGAGCCGGCCGTAACCTCACCGGCGCCCTCCGCCTCGATATAAACGATCTTTGGTCCCTCACCCGCGATCTTGGCGGTGAGGCCCTTGAGATTCAGAATGATTTCGGTAACATCCTCTTTGACGCCCTCAATGGTGGAGAATTCGTGCAGAATGCTGTCAATCTTCACCGCTGTGACCGCCACACCGGGCAGAGAAGAGAGCAATACGCGGCGAAGGCTGTTGCCAAGCGTGGTACCATAACCGCGTTCCAAAGGCTCCACAACAAATCGGCCATAGGTTCCATTTGCTGCATCACCCGCCCCGCTGGCCAGGTCCATCACTTCGATTCTGGGCTTCTCAATCTCAATCATTCAAAACCCTCCTTATAGAAACGGGAGGCTTTGCCCCTGTGAACGGCAGAGGCAAAGTTCCGTGGTGTATAGTCATGCAGCCGGATCGTTTATTTCGAATACAGCTCGACGATAAGGGTTTCTTCAATTGGCAGATCAATATCCTCACGGGCAGGAACTCCCACCACCTTGGCCTCCTGCTTTTCGCGGTTGAGCTCCAGCCACTGCGGGACAGGACGGGCGGAATTCGCTTCTGCAATCGCCTTGAGCTTGCCCAGCTGACGGCTGGAATCCTTCACGGCGATCACCTGACCCGCCTTCACCAGATAGGAGGGGATGTTGACCTTGCGGCCGTTGACGGTAAAATGAGCATGGAGCACCAGCTGGCGCGCCTCGGCACGGGAGCTGGCCAGACCCAGACGGTAAATCACGTTGTCCAGACGGGACTCCAGCAGCCGGAGAAGGTTTTCACCGGTAACGCCCGGCATCTTCTCAGCCATTTCAAAATAGTGGTGAAACTGCCCCTCCAGCACGCCGTAATAACGCTTGGCAAACTGCTTGGTGCGCAGCTGCTTTCCATATTCCGAGACCTTTTTGCGGCCCTGACCATGCTGGCCGGGGGCATAGGCGCGGCGGGCAACCGCACACTTGGCGGTATAGCAGCGTTCGCCCTTCAAAAACAGTTTCTGACCTTCACGGCGGCACAGTCTGCACACCGGACCGGTATATCTAGCCATGGTATTGCACCTCCTGATAATTGATTAGACGCGTCTTCTTTTGGGCGGCCGGCAGCCGTTGTGAGGGATCGGAGTCACATCCTTAATCATGTTGACCTCCAGTCCCGCGGCCTGCAGCGCGCGGATCGCCGCCTCACGGCCAGCTCCAGGTCCCTTGACGTACACCTCAACGCTCTTGAGCCCGTGCTCCATCGCCGCCTTGGCGGCGGTTTCAGCGGCGGTCTGAGCGGCAAACGGGGTGGATTTTCTCGATCCGCGGAAGCCCAGCTCTCCAGCGCTGGCCCAGGACAGAGCATTGCCCTGCGTATCCGTGATGGTGACAATGGTGTTGTTAAACGTGGACTGGATATGCGCCGCGCCACGTTCGATATTCTTGCGTTCTCTGCGGCGGCGGGTGGTCGAGCCCTTGCGCGCCGTGGTCTTTCCAGCAGCCATTCTTCTACCTCCTGCCCTTACTTCTTCTTATTAGCGATGGTCTTACGGGGACCCTTGCGGGTACGTGCGTTAGTCTTGGAACGCTGGCCACGCACCGGCAGGCCCTTACGGTGACGCAGTCCACGATAGCTGCCGATTTCAATGAGCCGCTTGATATCGTAAGCCACATCGCGACGAAGGTCGCCTTCCACCGTGTAATTTTTGTCAATGTATTCGCGGAGCTTGGAAACATCGTCCTCCGACAGGTCTCTCACGCGGATATCCGGATTCACACCGGTTGCCTTAATGATGTCGGAAGCCGATTTGCGGCCAATGCCGAAAATATAGGTCAGGCCGATTTCAATGCGTTTATCTCTGGGCAAATCAACGCCAGCAATACGCGCCATAGATGGGTTCCTCCCTTTCCAATATGGTTTCTACATCCTGTGTCCGAAATGCTCTCGCAGAGTCCTGCCTCTCAGCCCTGGCGCTGCTTATGCTTCGGATTTTCGCAGATGACCATCACGCGGCCCTTGCGCTTGATGATCTTGCACTTCTCGCAGATTTTCTTGACAGAAGGTCTAACTTTCATCGATTGTCCACACCTTTCCGGTTCCGCCCACCGATTTTTCCACCATCCGGGGGCCACCTGTTTGAAAATGAGTTTACTTCGTCCTCCACGTGATCCGCCCTTTTGTCAGGTCATAGGGAGACATCTCCACCGTAACCTTGTCGCCGGGCAGGATGCGAATGTAATTCATCCGCAGCTTACCCGAAATATGGGCCAGAATCTGGTGTCCGTTCGCCAGCTCCACCTGAAATGTGGCGTTGGGCAGAGCTTCGACAACGGTTCCTTCCAATTCGATAACGTCCGCTTTGGACATTCAATAACCTCCTCCTGTGTTAAGGCCATC
>JAAWCO010000032.1 GCA_022793315.1 Clostridiales bacterium
ACAGGGGCAGGGCGTACAGCAGGCCGGTGATGAACTGACTGGAGATATCGCCGGGCAGCCGGAAGGTGCCGCCCCGCAGCTGTCCCTCCACCTGCAGGGGCAGAAATTCACCAGGGGAATCCGGCCCGGTCAGCCGGACGCCGTGGGCGGGCAGCAGATCGCTGTACAGACCCAGCGGCCTCCGGGGAAGCCGCCCCCGGCCGGTGAAAACCGCCGGAATCCCCCTGGCGAGGAAAATCGGGATCATAAAACGCAGAGTGGAGCCGCTCTCCCCGCAGTCGGCCTCTGGTTCGGCGGGAACCGAACCCTGATGCAGACAGATTTTCCCCTCCGCGAAGGCGCCTTCAACCCCCAGTCCGCGCAGGGCGCGCAGCGTGGCGGCGATATCCTCCGACAGATGCAGGCCGCGGACCGTTCCGTTCCCGGCCAGAGCGGCGGCGATCAGAGCCCGATGAGCCGCTGATTTGGAAGGGGGGGCGGGCAGAGCTCCGCCGACAGGGGCGGGGGTGATGTGTACAATGCTCATGACGGACCTCCTTTTTCAGATCGGCAATTCCTCATTTGCCGAAAAACGGTGCGAGTTCCTGTAAAGGCAGCCGGTGCAGGTACGCATCACCGATGATATGGAGCAGAACCAGATCAATATCCGACCCCGTCCGCTTTTTGTCCATCGCGATTCCCTCCAGCAGGAGGGAGGTGGCGGCTGGATCATCCACTGGCAGACCGTATTGCTTCAGCACCGTCTCCAGCCGGACGGCAGTCCCCGCCGCGGAAAGGCCGTGCCGTTCCGCCGCCTGCGTGATGCGCAGCATGCCCAGCGCTACGGCACAGCCGTGGGTCAGGCCCTGATAATGATAATGGCGCTCCAGCGCATGGGCAAGGGTATGGCCGAAATTGAGCAGCTTGCGTTCCCCGCTTTCCCGCTCGTCCCGTTCCACTACGCCGCGCTTGATGTCAATACAGCGCCATACGGTTTCTTCCAGAGCGTCCGGCTCGAGGGCACGTCCGGTTTCCAGGCGTCTGAACAGAGCCTCATCCCGGATACAGGCAGTTTTGATCACCTCCCCCATCCCGTCGGTGAGAAAGGCGGGGGGAAGGGTCTCCAGTACGTCGGGGTCCACCAGCACGAGACGGGGCTGCCAAAAGGCGCCGATCAGATTTTTTCCCTCCGGAATATCCACGCCGGTTTTGCCGCCCACTGAGGAATCCACCATGGACAGCAGACTGGTGGGGATCTGGACAAAATCGATTCCCCGCAGCCAGGTCGCGGCGGCAAAGCCGGTCATGTCGCCGGTCACCCCTCCGCCCAGCGCCACCAGCAGGTCGGGGCGGGTCAGTCGGGCCTGTGCCAGCGCGGCGTAAAGGTCGGAGACGGTGGACAGCCGCTTGCTCTCCTCCCCAGCGGGAAAGACGAAGCGTGCGACGGTATAGCCGGCCTCCTCCAGGGCGCGGGCCACCCGGCCTCCATACAGAGGATCTACCTGGCTGTCGGAGACGAGAAGGACCTTTTGACCGCTGTTGACTCTCCGGCAGAGGTCGCCCGCCTGCGACAGCAGCCCCCTTTCAGAGAGAATGTCATAGGGCCTGGATGTCTGTACCACCATTCGCTTCATTCGCTTTTTCCTCCCTGTTTTACTGGCTGGTCCACCTGCTGCTTGATTTCGCGCCCCTGGCGCAGGACCTCACGCAGGCGTTCTTCGTCGCCGCCCGCCACGGCGTCCCGGCATTCGCGCAGGTGCCGGATCAGCTGATCAATCTCTCCGCAGAGGGCATCCCGGTTGAAGAGGAACAGCTCGCTCCACAGCAGCTCGTCCACCGGCGCTACGCGGGACACATCCCGATAGCTCCCGGCGGAATAGCCGTGGTGGCCGGGGCAGCGGGGAGATTTGACATAGGCCCCCGCCAGCACATGGGGCAGCTGGGAGGTAAAGGCAATCTGGTGGTCGTGATGCTCCGGCGTGGTAACGGTCACACGGGTACAGCCGATTTCCTCCGCCAGCTGCCGGACTCGTTCCACCGCCTCCAGCGGAGTGTCCGCCTCCGGTGTAAGAAGGTAGCTTGCGCCGCAAAACAGGCTGCCGTCGGCGGCGGAAAAGCCGCTGATCTCCCTGCCCGCCATGGGGTGTCCCCCCACAAAGACAGCTCCCGCTTCCCGGCACAGTGGGGAGCAGGCCGCGACCACGGCCGCCTTTACCCCGCAGACGTCGCTGACCACGGTGCCCGGCGACAGGCGGCGGGCGTTTTCCTTCAGAAAGGCGATCACACCCTTTGGCGGCGCCGCCAGAAGCACCAGAGAGGCAGAGGAAAGGTCCTCCGCCGTTCCTGCCTGATCAATGGCCTGGGCACGCCGGGCGGCCTCCAGGACGCCGGCGTCCCGGTCGAGACCGATGATCCGATAGCGTCCGGTTTTTTGCAGCGCCAGCGCCAGCGAGCCGCCGATCAGGCCGAGTCCCAGGATGACAATGTTCTCCTTTTCCTCCAGCGGGGCAAAGCCGCTTTTTCCGTTCATCGGCTGTCCCTCACGGACAGTTCCTTGCCGAAGACGGCGGCCACCTCGCCGATTCGGGCGGCAATCCGGCGGAACTGTCCGGGGGTCACCGACTGCGCGCCGTCGGACAGGGCATGGGGCGGATCGTTGTGTACCTCGACGATCAGGCCGTCCGCGCCTGCCGCAATGGCGGCCAGCGCCAGCGGTTCCACCAGCCAGCTATGGCCCGATGCATGGGAGGGGTCCACAACCACCGGCAGATGGGACAGCTTTTTGAGAATCGGCACCGCCGAGATATCCAGCGTGTTGCGGGTCATGGTCTCAAAGGTACGGATTCCCCGCTCGCA
>JAAWCO010000033.1 GCA_022793315.1 Clostridiales bacterium
ATCTTCTCGGTATCGGTGCACATATAGGGGGTGATGTAGCCGCGGTCGAACTGCATGCCCTCGACCACCTCGGAATAGGTCTCGGCGGTCTTGGATTCCTCCACTGTGATGACGCCGTCGGCAGAAACCTTCTCCATTGCCTCAGCGATGAGCTTGCCAATGGTCTCGTCGCCGGCCGAAATAGTGGCGGCACTGGCGATATCCTCGGAGCCGTTCACCTTCTTGGAGTGGGCGACCACCGACTTGACGACGCAGTCCACCGCGTCCTCAATGCCCTTCTTGACACTCATGGGATTGGCGCCCGCCGCCACGTTCTTCATACCCTCACGCACCAGCGCCTGTGCCAGCAGGGTCGCCGTGGTGGTACCGTCGCCGGCCACATCGTTGGTCTTGGTGGAGACCTCCTTCACCAGCTGAGCGCCCATATTCTCAAAGGGGTCGTCCAGCTCAATCTCCTTGGCGATGGTCACGCCGTCGTTGGTGATCAGGGGCGCGCCGAACTTTTTGTCCAGCACCACGTTGCGGCCGCGCGGGCCCAGGGTGATTTTTACGGTATCGGCCAGCTGGTCCACGCCGGACTGCAGCGCCTTGCGGGCGTCCTCGCCGAAAAGAATCTGTTTAGCCATGTTGATTCCTCCATATGATGAATTTGATGGATTGCCGGTCTTTATTCCACAACGGCCAGAATATCGCTCTGGCGGACAATGGTGTATTCCACGCCGTCCAGCTTGACCTCAGTGCCCGAATATTTGCTGGTCAGCACTTTATCCCCCACCTTGACATACATGGTGACATCCTTGCCCTCCACATTGCCGCCGGGGCCGACCGCCATGACCTCCGCCACCTGGGGCTTTTCCTTCGCGGAGCCCGCCAGAATGATGCCGCTCTTGGTGGTCTCTTCGGCCTCTACCATTTTAATGACGACTCTGTCAGCAAGAGGTTTGATGCTCATACTGAAATCCTCCTTATGAAATAGTGTGTTAAATTTAGCACTCATCCAAATCGAGTGCTAACCATAATCTTATTGTAATCGGAAAACAGGAAAAATCAAGAGGCAAAGAAGGATTTTTACAAATTTTCACAATTTATTAACAAACCGTCCTCCCCCCAAACAGGGAAAGCGGACGGCCGCAGCTTTAATAGTAGAGATACAGCTGACATTCCATCATGCCATTGTACAGCTTGCGCCGCTTGCTGGCCGGACGGCCGAACAGGGTCTCAAACTGCCGGTGCGGGCTGATAATGGCATAGCTCCAGCCCTTTTGGGGGAGAAAGCGCCGTCCCATCAGCCGGTAAAGGCGCTCCGCCTCCTTCACATCCAGCAGCCGTTCTCCATAGGGAGGATTGCACAGCACCACCCCGCGCTCCCCATCAGGAACAAACTCCTCCAGTGGGCGGACCGCCGCCTTCACACGCGGGCCGATTCCCGCTTTGGCGGCGTTTTCCCGTGTCAGGCGCACCGCCTCCGGGTCCACATCGCCGCCCAGAGCGGAGAAGGAAGCCTCCGGTCTCTCCAGTGCGCGGGCGGCCTCCCTCTCGGCCCGCCACACAGCCTCATCCACGCAGGGCCAGTCCATGGCAGCAAAACGGCGGCGGATTCCGGGTGCAATGCCCGCCGCCGACAGCGCCGCCTCAATCAGAAGCGTACCGGAGCCGCAGCAGGGGTCCGCCACTACAGGGGACAGGCGGGCGCGGGCGACGTCCACCATGACGGCGGCCAGTGTCTCCTTGATCGGTGCGCCGCCGGCCTGGGCACGGTATCCCCGCTTGTGAAGACCGGGTCCGCTGGTGTCAATCAGAAGGACGGCCTCATCGTGATGAAGGGAAAACTGGATCTGGAACAGCGCACCGGTCTCCTCAAACCATGGCACGGAATACACACTTTTCAGCCGTTCCACCACCGCCTTTTTCACAATCGACTGGCAGTCGGGTACACTGTGCAGCTGGGAATCCAGCGACCAGCCCTTGACGGGAAAACGGTCGTTTTTCCCAATCCACCGTTCCCATGGCAGCGCCCTGACACCCTGAAAAAGCTCCTCAAAGCTGCGGGCCGAAAAGGAGCCCATCAGTACCTGCACCCGTTCTGCCACACGGGAGCGCAGGTTGGCGCGGGCCATCATTTCGATTCCCCCGGTGAACAGCACCCGTCCCGTCTGAGCGGTCACCTCCCCCGCATCCATACGGCGCAGCTCATCTCTCAGAATCCCTTCCGCGCCGAACAGGCAGGGGGCGCAATACCGGATCGTCTCCATTGTCATCCGCTCCTCTCATCATACCGGGCCTGTTCTTCCGGGACACAGAGGGACCGGCCCGCGGCAGCGGCGGGCCGGCCCCTTTTCACCCGGTTGAAAATCTCAGTCAGCGTCCGGCTCCAGCAGACCGTAATCGCCGTTATGGCGGCGGTAAACCACGTTAATCTCGCCGCTGTCCATGTTGCGGAACATATAAAACTGATGTCCGGTCAGGTTCATCTGAAGAATCGCCTCCTCCACATCGAGAGGCTTGACCGGGAAGCTCTTGGAACGCACCACCCGATAAGCGGGCTCCTCCGCCGCTGTCCCGGTCTCCGGCGCCGGTTCTCCGATAAAGGCTCCCGCCCGCAGCCGCTTCTCCAGCCGGGTTTTGTTCTTGCGAATCTGGCGCACCAGCTTGTCAACCAGCTTGTCCAGCGCCTCCTCGAGCTCGTGTGCGACCTCCTCCGCACGGAAAACCATACCGCTGTGGCGGATGGTGATCTCCATCTTCCACTGGTTCCCCTCCGGGGAAACAGTGACGTCCGCGTGGGCGGAGTCCTCAAAGAATTTATCCAGTTTCGCGAGCTTTTTTTCCGTTTTCTCAACAAAAGAGGGACGCAATGAAATTTTCCTGCCGTTGATGTTGATCTTCATACGAAATCCTCCTTTTATTCCCACGCCGCCATGGGCGCAGGTGCGCCAAAGCGATTGATCGGAAATCCGCTGAAGCAGATCCCTTTATTTACATTTTACCTTATTTGCGTAGAAAAAGGAAGAAAAATTTGTAAACAATTCCCCTTTTCGGGAACTGATCCTGTTTTTTCGGCCTACAGCACAGCAGAGGCGTGCCGGGTGACATGGCAGCCCACATTGACAGCCACCGGCAGGCCCGCGATATGGGTAGGATAGGTCTCCACCGCGACCGACAGCGCAGTAGTACGGCCGCCGAAGCCCTGCGGGCCGACATCCAGACGGTTGACCAGCTCCAGCGCGTCCCGCTCCAGCGCGGCATACCAGGGGTCGGTGCTGGAAACATCCAGCGGCCGGCACAGCGCCCGTTTCGCCAGCAGAGCGCACAGCTCAAAATCGCCGCCGATCCCCACTCCCAGTACCATGGGCGGACAGGGATTGCTTCCCGCCAGCCGGGCGGTCTCCCTGATAAAATCCAGAATCGTATCCCGGTCGGCAGCGGGGGTGAACATCTGCAGCCGGCTCATATTCTCGCTGCCAAAGCCTTTGGGGGCCACTGTCAGGGTCAGCCGGTCCCCTTCCACCAGCCGAAGGTGCAGCACGGCGGGGGTATTGTCGCCGGTATTGACGCGGCGCAGCGGGTCCTCTACCACCGAGCAGCGCAGAAGCCCCCCGGTGTACCCCTCCGCCACGCCCCGATTCACCGCCTCGGACAGCAGACCGCCCGTGATATGTACCTCCTGCCCCAGATCAGCGAACACGACCGCCATGCCGGTGTCCTGGCAGACCGGCAGCCTCAGCTCTTCGGCGGCCCGGATATTTTCCTTCAGATCCTCCAGAATCTCGCGGGCCAGCGGCAGGGTCTCCTGCCCGGCAGCCTGTATTACCGCCCGTTCCACATCCGCCGGCAGGCGGCGGTTGGCCTCGATGCACAGGTCCCGCACCGTCCGGGCAATCTCCTCCGCTGAAATCTCTCTCAACATCGTCTCTCTCCTTTGCCGGTCTCTGCCATTGTCAAAGCACCCGCCGTCCGCCGGCGATCACCGCCGCCGGACGCGCGGCGACGGTCAGGGGGTCCTCCCGAAACAGCACCAGGTCGGCATCCTTCCCCGGCGAAAGGGACCCCACCCGCCGGTCGATGCCAAGAATCCTGGCTGGACCAATGGTGACCGCCCGCAGCGCCTCTGCACGGGGCAGTCCCTCCCGCATGGCCAGTCCGGCGCACAGGGGAAGATACTGTTCCGGGATCACCGGATGGTCGGTGATAATGGCGATTTCCACCCCTGCCCGATGCAGCAGAGCGGGCAGGGCGGGAGTCAGCTCCCTCAGCTCCGGCTTGGAGCGGTCGCAGAGTAACGGGCCGCACAGCACCGGCATCCCCTCCTCCGCCAGCAGGTCGGCGGCCCGATGCCCTTCGGTGCCGTGGACGATGACATACCGCAGGCCGAATTCCTGCGCGATACGGCGGGCGGTGAAAATATCGTCCAGCCGGTGCGCATGAAAATGCACCGGCAGCTCCCCCCGAAGTACCGGAAGAAGCGCTTCGCACCGGCTGTCAAATTCCGGCGCGTCCACCTCGTCGTCCTCCGCCCGCTCCTTATCCTGTCCGTACCGGCGGGCGCGGGCCAGCTGCTCACGGATCAGGGCAGCAATCGCCATACGGGTCACAGGCGTCTGATTTTTCTCATGATACGCCCCCTTGGGGTTTTCCCCTAATGCCATTTTCATCGCCACCGGCGCGGCAACCAGCATGTCGTCAATCCGGCGGCCATAGGTTTTCATCGCACACAGCTGTCCGCCGATGGGATTGGCGCTCCCCGGGCCGGTCACCACCGTCGTAATCCCTGCCTCCAGCGCTTCCCGGAAGCAGCGGTCGGCGGGATTGACCGCATCCACCGCCCGCAGCTGGGGAGTGGCGGGGTCGGTATCCTCATTGCCGTCGTCTCCCTCAAAGCCCAGACCATCCTCCCACATGCCCAGATGGGTATGCGCATCCACAAAACCGGGAAGCAGCAGCCCTCCCTCCGCATCCAGGGTTTCCCCTGCAGCGGACAGGCCGGCGGCCTCCGCCATGGGACCCATGGCGGAGATCACCCCGCCTGTCGTTTCCACATACCCATTGGGGATCTCCGGCGCATCCATGGGAAGGATACGCGCGTTAATCATTCTCATCGGTCTTCCCTCCGTTCCCTGCTCTGACCATCCGCCGCCGACAAAAAGGCGCGATGCCGGCAATGCGGTAAACGCATCGGCATCACGCCCTTTGATTATCGGCCGCCGCCCCCGTTGCCTCCGCCGCCTCTGCGGGAGAAGCCGCCGTGGCGTCCGTCCTTGGACCGTTTGAGATCCAGCATCTTTTCATCGCTGGTCTGCTTGAAACGGGACATCATATCCTCAAAACTGCCTGATTCGTTCCGGCTGCTCTGCCATTCAAAACCGCCGGGACGGCCGGGTGAAACCGCCGGACGGCGGCCCCCCCGCCCGGCTCCCCCGCCGCTGTCCATCGCCTTTTTAATCGACAGGCTGATCCTGCCATCGTCGCCGATGGTGAGCACCTTTACCTTGACCGTCTGATTTTCGGAGACATAGTCCCGTATCTCCTTGACATAGGTGGGGGCCACCTCAGAGATATGTACCATCCCTGTCTTCCCATCGGGAAGCTCCACAAATGCGCCGAATTTCGTAATACCGGTGACCTTTCCTTCTAACACCGCTCCCACTTCAAGTTGCATATACGCCTGCCATCCTCCTATTATTCTACCCTCAGTTTTCAGGGATTTCCTTATAAATCACTTCGCCCGGCCGCGCCATGCCGCGTTCGCGCGCCCGCTGCTCCAGATACCGCTCATAATGGTCCGTTTTATTCTGCACATCCGCGTTCAGGGTAGCCTGCCGCCGGGTTTCCTCCTGAAGCTGAGTCAGCTGCTGCTGCTTTTCGCCGATCTGCAGCTGAAGCTGAACCAGCATCACGATCACATAAACCGAAAAGGCCAGCAGGGCGACACGGAGAAAAACGCTCTTTTTCTTTTTCTTCACGGTTTTCATGAGCGTATATACCCTTCCGCCTTTCCGCGCTTTTCCCGCCTGAAAAACGCCCAACACGTTACCGCACTACGACCAGCCGGCCCCTCAAAGACCCGGCCTCCCGTCCCCCCGTTCGTCCGTTTCTTTTTGCATCTTGAAGCGATTATACAATAGAGGGAGGGCATGTTTCAAGCCTTTTTTCAAAAAAGACAGGGGTTTTTCCGCCAAACGGCGCGCCGACGCCTCACCTTTTGCCAAAAGGGGCGCCAACAGGCGGCCCAGCCAGCGGAAGGGAAACAGAAGTGCGGTCCATAGCAGATGCCACAGCCGGAGGACTGTCTGGATCACGGCGCCGGCGAATTTCATCACCACACGGCCCAGCGTAAAATAATAGGCGGCAAAGCCTGCCCCGCTGCCCAGAAACAGATACAGCCGCAGCTGGCCGGCCGTCACTGTCAGCGCAAACAGGAAGGTGATCACCGCTGAAGACGCAAAGAAAAACACATCCTGAAAAAAAACAGAACGCTTTCCCGAGCGCAGCGCCAGCCGGCATACCCGAAATACATCGTAATACGCGCCCAGAAGAAAACCCAGGCCGCAGGATAAAAACAGGTTGTACAGCTGATTATCATTTGTCAATTCCACCGCACGGCACCTCTACTTGAACAGGCGCCCGAAAAAGCCGCCGGACCGGGACGGCACCTCGGCGTATATCAGCGAGTCGATACGTCCCTCCAGCGTCAGCTCTCCCGTCTCGATATTGAGGCGATTGATGTGCAGCCCCTCCCCCTTGACGGTGAGCTCCCCCATATCGGTATAGACCGTGACGCTCGTCTCATCAAAGCTGTCCACGTCTGAAACTCCTGACACCGTCAGGGCGCGGCGGTCCTCCAGAATCAGCTGATGGGGCATTTGCACCAGATTTTTATCTTCAGCCATGGTTACGGTCATCCTCTCACAGCGGCGGCTGACCGTCCTGTCCGGCGGCCGGCCAGCATGCGCCCTTTGTTTCTCACCCCATCCTATGAAAAACACGACGCATTTATGTCCGCTGCCGGGGATTTTGTCCGCTTCAGTCCAGCAGCCGGTACAGCTCCGTCGCCCCGTCCTTGCCGACCGGCTCTCTGACCGACACCACCTGTGCCCGCACCGAACGGGCGCCCAGCTCAATAGAGAGAACATCCCCCTCCTTGACCTCATAGGAGGCCCGCGCCGGTTTCCCATTGACCTGAATCCTGCCGGCGTCGCAGGCCTCATTAGCCACTGTGCGGCGTTTGATCAGGCGGGAAACCTTTAAAAATTTATCCAGTCTCACCTTTTTCACCTCTCCTCTGTTCTAAAATGACTCCCCATGCTTTTGATTTCCTGCTGTTCCAAAAGAGAAACAGGGTGCGTATATGGTGTAGAGAAAGGCGCACTATCCGTATAAGCAACGGGAATATCTGTCCTTTTTTCCTCCCATTTCACGCACACTCCCCTTCTCATCACACAGCCCCTCTCTGTCAAATGGGTTCTCATCACATTCATCCAGTGCTCCCTCATCTGTCAGGGCATAAAAAATAATGGATGCTTTTCATATTCTCTATGCCCACAAAACACGCCATAAAACCACCTGTTTTCTCAGGAAAGCGGTTCTTGTCATCCTCCATACCACCACTTTAAAACGTCATTCCATTTTCCCTGCCCCTTTGTTGATAAAAATCCTTATCAGGAGATCGGCACAAAGCGAGCGTTTTAAGCTGACGGACCATTTTCTCCATCCAAAACGAGAAAGACAGGATGCCCAGGCGGCCGCCGGGGGAAAGGGGGGCCGGCATGGCAGTCTATAGCTGAGAGAGCCTGCAAGGGATAAGCGGGGATACCGTTTTGGCTCACAGGGGATGAGAGAGCCAAACACACCTGGAACGGAAGGGTCTCCCGCCCCCTTTTTATATGCGTGATTCTGTGTTGGGAGATAACCCTTTTCAAAATCCTCCGGACCGGCTCAGAGCGGCGGAAACCATCATCCGCCCGCTCCTGTTCGACGCTGGCAGGCGCCTCGTTCTTCCGAAGGAGCGCCCCGTTTATTGGTTCCAGGGTTTTATGTGCCGGTCCGAGACGCCTCTGATAAGAGGAAAAGCCGCCCGAACGGGCGGCTTCCCTTATCTCCGGGAGGTTCGACTTATTTCGCCACCGCGTCCTTGAAGGACTTGCCGGCCTTGAATACGGGCTGTTTGGAAGCCGGAATCACAATCTCTTCCTTTGTGCGGGGATTGCGTCCGGTTCTCTCACTGCGCTCACGAATTTCAAAGGTACCAAAGCCAACCAGCTGAACCTTGTCGCCAGCGGAAACCGCCTCGACTACAGAATCCAAAACAGCGGAAACCGCCTTTTCGGCGTCCTTCTTGGAAAGACCCGTTTTTTCCACGACAGAAGCAACCAATTCTACTTTGTTCATGTTCATAACCTCCATAGATTTTATACACCAGCGGGTTAAACCGCGCATGGATAACATCAGCGGCCTTTTTCCGCCGCCTTAGCCTGATCCCACAGCCTGTCCAGCTCTTCCAGGGAGGCGGCGGGCATATCCATCCCCTGCTGTTCCGCCAGCCGTTCCACCTCGGTAAAGCGGCGGATAAATTTATCCGTAGCGCCGGTCAGCGCCTGTTCGGCGTCTGCCTGCAAAAAACGGGACACGTTCACAACGGAGAACAGCAGATCTCCCAGCTCTTCCTCCACCGCGGCAGGAGCCCCTGCGGCAACGGCCTCCTTCAGCTCGGCCAGCTCGCTTTCCAGCGACGCCATAGCGCCGCTGAGCTCCGGCCAGTCAAAGCCCACCCGTTTGGCACGGGTCTGAACCTTGGCCGCGCGCATCAGGGCCGGCAGACTGCGGGGCAGACTGCGAAGCAGGTCGGCCTGGGTTTTGCCCCCTTTGGTCTCCCGCTTGATGGCGTCCCAGTTTTTCAGCACCTGGGCGGTATCGTCCGCCTGCACCTCTCCAAACACATGAGGATGGCGCACCACCAGCTTCCGGCTCACGCCGTCCACCACATCGTCAAAGGTGAAGGAATCCCGTTCCTCCTCAATACAGGCATGAAAAACCACCTGCATCAGCACGTCGCCCAGCTCCTCCCGGAGCAGTTCGGCGTCCTCCCGCTCGATCGCCTCCAGCGCCTCATGCGTTTCCTCCAAAAAATTGGAGCGGATGCTTTTATGATCCTGCTCACGGTCCCACGGACAGCCCTCCGGCGAACGGAGCAGGCGCATAATCCGGAGGAGATCCTCCATCGTATACCGTTCTTTTTTCTCAAATGAAACCGTTTTTTCCACCCCGAACTTTTCTGTTTTTCCCCGGAAACCTTCCCTATATTACCCTATCCAACCGTGTTTTTCAAGTATTTGCGCGATTTTTTGTCCCTTCGGCAGCATCAGGACATCTTCTCTCGTCAGCGCCTGCATCAGCAGGAGGGCCGTGACATAGACCACGCCGGCGATCCCCACCGCCGCGACAGTGGCCACTTTGTCCGGCAGCACACGGGACAGCAGCCCATTCGCCGCCCAGGCAGCCGCTCCGCAGAACACGGAAGACAGCAGAGGCTTCAGAATAACCGTGCGCCACCGCATACGCACCCCTACCGCACGGCGCAGCGCTGCCAGGCTGACCGCCACCATCAGCACATAACAGACCAATGTGCTGTAGGCCGAACCCATGACGTTGAGGGAGGGACGCAGGATCAGAATCAGATTGAGCGCCAGCTTGACTGCGCCGCCCACCAGCACCACCTTGACCGGAATGTCAGCGCGGCCCACCGCCTGCAAAATGGAGTTGATGGGCGCAATCAGACAGATGAAGACCGTGGACAGTCCCAGCACCGCCAGCAGAGGCGCCGCCGCCGCCGCTGTATCCGAACGGTAAATCAGATGCATGATGGGTCCGGCCATCACCGTCAGTCCGGCGCCCGCCGGCAGCGCAATCAGCAGGGTGAGCCGCAGCACCGATTCCACCGTCCTCTTAAGCTGACGCCGGTTTTTGGACACCCAGGCTGCCGTGACCACCGGCAGGGCGCTGATGCCGAAGGTCTGGGTAAAATTGGGCACCAGATTGACATAGGTCAGGGCGGTGCCGCGGATACCGCCGAGCCAGGATTGAAAGTCAGCCGCGTCCAGGCTGGCGGTCGATTCATAGGCATAGAGAGCCCGCAGCTGTTCCTCATGCCCCCCGATCACGGTTTTCAGGCACCATTGCAGGGAAACCGAATCAATCAGATTGGTCAGCTGGGTAGCCAGCGATCCCAGCGCCACCGGAACCGCAATGGCCAGCAGCGCACGAAAAATCGCGCGGGAGCTGCGGGGCCGGGGACTGGCGGCAATTTCCGCACGGGACAGAGAAAGGCCCGTGCCATGACGGCGGTGCCGGAGAATCATGTAGACCAGCGCCAGCAGGGAGCCCAGCGTCACGCCCAGCATAGCCCCCGCCGCCACATAGGGATACGCGCGGGCATCCGCCTCCTCCAGCGAACCCACCACCCGGCCAAACACGGGCAGGCCGCTGGAAAAGCGCCAGCGGCCGAACAGCAGCATTCCATAAGCGCCGCCCAGCCCCAGCGCCAGCTTGCCCACTGCCTCAATCACCTGAGAGACAGCGGTGGGGGCCATGTTTCGGGTGCCCTCATACAGGCCGCGGTGCGCAGAAATCAGGCAGCAGAAAAAGATGGTCGGACTCATCACCAGCATGGAGCCGAGAGCGCCCTCCAAATGGGTGAACTGCACATACACAAAGGACAGCCCAAGCATCAGCAGCGATCCGATTGAACCGGTGATCAGAAATACCCTCACCGCCACCCGATACACCATTTTCACATCGCGGTACCGCCCCAGCGTAACGCTTTCAGAGACCATGCGGGACACCGCTATGGGGAGCCCCGCCATGGCGATGGTGGAGATGGGCACATAAATCTCATACGCTGCGTTAAAATAGCCAAAGGCCACCTGACTCATCATCTGCAGCGGTATTTTGAACAGGGCGCCGACAATCTTGGAAACAATCACGGCCAGGGACAGGATCAGGGCCCCCTGTACATAGCTCTGTTTTTTTTGTCTTCCCAACGGAGTCCATCCTCTCGTGTAACATGCGGCACAGCCGCCCTACAGGGTGGATACGACGGCGCGCAGCAGCCGTCGGAAGGCGCCGGCGGAGGACCGGGCCGTCCGCCCGACCTCCTCATCGTTCAGGACGGCGCCGGGCATCATCCCCGCGCCCATGTTGGTGATGCAGGAAATTCCCAGCACCTCCAGTCCGCACTGGGATGCCGCGATGGCCTCCGGTACGGTGGACATCCCCACCGCGTCGCCGCCCAGCAGCCGAATCGCCCGGATTTCGGCCGGTGTTTCGTATTGGGGACCGGGCATAAAAAAATACACCCCTTCCCGCAGGGGGATGTCCCGTTCGGCGGCGCAGCGCCGTGCCGTTTCACACAGCGACGGCGTATAGACGCGGGACATGTCGAAAAAGCGCTCGCCGAGCTCGGGCGGCACATTTCCCCGGCTGGGGCCGTCGGAAAACAGCTTGATATGGTCGGTGATGAGCATCAGGTCGCCGGGGCGGAAGCCCTCATTCACGGCCCCGGCGGCATTGGTCAGCACCAGTGTGCGGACCCCCAGCCGCTTCATCACACGGGTCATATAGGCCACCGCCGTCATGCCGCAGCCCTCGTAATAATGGACCCGCCCGGACAAAATCGCCGTCGGGCAGCCGGACAGCCGGCCGCAGGTCAGCACGCCCGCATGGTTCTTCAGCGACGGCCGGGGAAAATGCGGAATCTCGTCATAGGGCAGCCGAAACGCTCCCTCCGCTTCCTCCTCCAGCCCGCCCAGACCGGACCCGAGCACCAGCGCCGCACGGGGAAGCTCCACCGCCCGCGCGCGGCATTGCTCCCGGATAAACGCGGCGCTCTCTTCATATGCGCTGAGGGGAATTTCCATACCGTTTCCTTCCTTTCCCTTCTGAAACAGGGGCGCCGCGCCGTCCGGCCGCAGGAAACAGGGGGCCTCTCATTCGCTGTCCAGACGGCTCCCGCATTTCTGGCAGTACACCGCGTCCCTCGGACTGACACCGCCGCAGGAGCGGCAGCGCACCGTATTCTGCGCCGCACAGACCCTGTCGCGCAGCTGATCAATCCGGGCGTTCAGCTCTTCCGCCCGCCGGATGCCATCCTCCAGCGGCTGCTCCACATTGGTGCCGTTTCGGCGCTGATCGTAAATCAGACGGCCCAGCCCCTCCATCACATGGGAGAGCTCTCTTTCCTGCTCGGATATCTCCATCTTCATACGGGCGATGCCGATCAGGTCCGCCCCCTTCCTGCCCGCTGCTTCCACCGCGTCGCGGGCCCTGCCGACGAATTCCTCCACCGTGGCCATTCCCATCGCTCCTTCCAATGCCGGAATTCTTCCACCATTTCTCCGGTGAGGCCGGGACGGCGTCCATCGGGGAAGCCGCCTCTTCCCTCTGCCCTCTTAAAACAGGGAAGTCTTTTCCATATTATAACGCAGGGATTGTCTTTGTTCAACCTTCGCCGGCCGGCATCTTTTGAAGGAAAAACTGCGCCGCAGAGCGACAGCTGTGATGCCGCCACCACCAGACGGGACCGAATGAAGTCTGTCCATCGGAGCGACCAGCCGGAAGGGCCGGAAGCGCCTGCATGGCTTCCCGGTCCGAGCCGCCCTGCGTTCCTTTCGGAGCCAATACGGCGATTCCTCCCGGCGGGTCGGGCCGGTTCCTGCCTCCCCCGCTGTCCCTGTCAGATACTTCACTCTTTCGCCTTTATGGGCGTATAATAATCCATTTGCGCATATCCCATGATCTGCTGCGCCGTGGGAGAGGTGATGATATTGCCCAATTCTGAACGCGACGTGTCCTGTTCAAGCCCATTCTCCTTCAAAAAGGCATCGACCTCTTCCTTCATCCGACCGATATCGGTTCTCTGATCAATATCGGTCGCCACGGCATAAAGGCCGCCCGGAAAGTCAATAACAGCAAACTCATCCGGGACCTCCATCCCCTCTTCATACAGGTACAGCCAACAGCAGCCATTCTCGTCCCCTGACAGAAAATCACGGGAAAACATCTCCCTCTTCTGTGATGAAAACCAGGCCGCAAATCTCTCGAATTTTTCTTCCCCAAAGCTCCCCCTTCCGGAAGACACCATTTTACACGCCGGCATTTCATAAATTCTCACCTTTTGCATGATTCGCTCTCCTCTGATAAAATGGGGGGGTGCGTCGGAAGGAACAGGAGGAAGCCGTACCGGCAGAGAGGCGGGGGCTCAGTCCCCCTCTCCTACAAACTCTCTGAGCAGGGAGTCTGCGGGCAGAAGTGACAGCGGCAGAGGCCGGAACGGCTCCAGCGCCGCCGCCAGTTCCTCCGCCTGTTCCCGGTAGGGGCTGTCCGCCGGCACCGTATCCAGCAGACGCAGCAGCTCCCCGCGGAAAAAGGCGGGCTCGCAGGCGTGAGTGGTGTCGATAACATAATCCACCGTATCCACATACGGGAACATATATTCGTTCTCCCCCCGGATCACCTGAGGCCACATATCCAGCGTGTTTTCTGCGGGACTGCCGCGGAAGCGTTCGTCCCGAATCAGGCGGCGGGTCAGGCGGAGGCTGCGCCGTGCCAGCAGCTTGTGCTCCCGGTCATAGATGGGGGTGATGGTGTTGACAAACACCTTCACCAGGCTCTCCTGGGGCAGCTGCTCCTCAAAAATCGGATTGATGGCGTGGATCCCCTCAAAAAACACCACCGAGCCATCCCGCGTGACCAGCTCGTCTCTCTCGGCGGCGGGACGGCCCGTGAGAAAATCGAAGCGGGGCAGCAGGGTCCGTCCCTTTTGGATGAGCTCCATCAGACAGGTCTGCAGCCGGTCCAGATCCAGCGCCTCCAGCGTTTCATAATCAACGCGGCCGTCAGGCAGGCGGGGGGCATATCGCCGGTCCCCGTAAAAATTGTCCAGCGAAACGGTATGGGCGTCGATCCCCTTGCCCCGCAAAAGGGCGGTCAATCTCAGCGCAGTGGTGGTTTTGCCCGATGAGCTGGGGCCCGACAGCATGACGATGCCGTGCCGGCCGGTTTCCTCCATCAGCGCGCGCGCCAGGTTTTCCAGCTCACCGAAATACCGGCGGTTCTCCTCCTCAACAAATGCCGCCGGGTCCTGTTCCGCCCGCCGGTTGATCTGTTCCAGCTTCAGGTCGCGTTTCGGCAGGGTTCTCTTCATAAAATCCTGTCACCCGTTCCTTTCTTGCCATCATCTCAGCAAAGCCTCTGTTGTATTCGTATGGGAATTTATAATTGAATATCCGCTCAATATATTCCCCTCCCGGCTGCTTGAGCTTGGTCACCGCCCCTGCGCCGCAGGCCAGGATGGTATGGGTCTCGTCCATGATGAACACATTATACAGCCCCTCATACCCCGGCCGGCACCAGCCTGTATTCTCCTGATTGCCGGCCGACCGGCTCTGCCGGTAGAAATAGTAGGGTCCGTAGCCCGCCGACTCCAGCCGGCGGCGGGAATCGGCTACCATCGCCACCGCTGTGCGCCGGGTTTCGTCCTCCGACGCCATCGTCCGGCGCTCCACCACCAGATTGGAGGCCCGTTTCATGGCCAGCGCATGCACGGTTATGCTTTCCGGTCCCCGGTCGATTATTCCCTCCAGACTGCGGCGGAAGCCCTCCTCATCGTCCTGCGGCAGCCCGGCAATCAGGTCGGTGTTGATATGGCGGAAGCCGCACTGCCGTGCCAGCCGGAACGCCTCATCGAACTGGGCGGCGGTATGCCGGCGGCCGATGGCCTCCAGCACCCGGTCGCTGAGCGTTTGGGGGTTGATGCTGATGCGGGAAACCCCCGTCGCCTTCAGGGCGCGAAGCTTCTCCTCTGTCACCGTGTCCGGACGCCCTGCCTCCACGGTATACTCCCGCAGCCGGGTCAGGTCAAAGCTCCTCTCCACCGTTTTCAGCAGCAGGGTCAGCTGCTCCGCCGACAGGGTGGTGGGGGTTCCCCCGCCGAAATACACCGTCTCCAGCCGCAGCCCCAGACGGCGGGCAATTTCCCCTGTCCGGGCGATTTCCTGCGCCAGCAGCTCCACATATTCCGGGATCAGCCGCGCCGCCCGCACCACCGTCTGGGAGACAAAGGAGCAGTAATCGCAGCGGGTGGGACAGAAAGGGATGGAGATATACAGGCTGAAGGAATCGGGGCGCGACAGCGCCAGCACCCGGTCCTCCCGTGCCAGCGTCTCGCGGCACAGCGAGAGCTTGCCGTCCGCCACCAGCAGCTGGTCGCGGAACCAGGCAGCGGCCGCCTCCGGCCCGCTTTCCCGCGTCATCCGGCGCAGCAGCTTGACCGGCCGCACGCCGGTGACAATTCCCCAGTCGTGTGTATAGCCGAACAGACGGGACAGCAGACCGTACAGCAGCTGGGCCATGCGCAGCTCACAGCGGTCATCCGCCTGGCCGGCGGCCAGCTCATCCTCCGCCGTTTCATCAAAGTCCTCCAGCGACACCCGGCAACGGACACGGACATGATCCCCCTCCCGCCGGAGCAGGGCGGCGGCCACAATTCCGGCCTCGCTGCCCCCGGCGCAGGAAGACGCCTCCTCATGATCCGCCGTCTTCACAACGATCTTTTCCCGCGGGACAAACAGCCGGCAGAGATTCTCCATCTCAAACCGAAAGTTGTGCCCGATGATCCATAAGGTCATGTGTTCCTCCGTCAGCGGGCCATATACGGGTTGAGCGCCCGTTCCCGCTCCAGCGTGGTGAATTCGCCATGCCCCGGCAGTATCCGGTAATCCCCCGGCAGGGAAGCCAGTCTGGCCAGCGAGCGGCTCAGCTGCTCAAACGAGCCGCCGGGGAAATCGGTGCGGCCAATGCTCTGCGCAAACAGCGTATCCCCCGAAAAGATCACATCGCCGGAGAGATAACAGCAGCTTCCCGGCGTGTGCCCCGGTGTATTCATCACCGTCAGGCGGAGCGGCCCCTCCTCCACCACGTCGCCGTCGTCCAGCAGGCGGTCCGCCTCCAGCGGCATCGGCGGCGCGCCGGCCATGGTCAGCAGACTCTTTTCCGGATCGCTCAGGGCCGGCTGGTCGCCCCGGGGCGCCAGCAGCCGGGCTCCCGTAGCGCGCTGAAGCGCCGGAACCCCCTGTATATGGTCAAAATGTACATGGGTCAGCAAAATAGAGGAAACCCGAATTCCCTCCTTTTCCAGAAAGGAGGCAATAGCCGCCCCCTCCGCTCCGGGGTCAATCACCACACCGGCCAGCTCCCCGCTGTCCCCGGCGGCATAGACAATATAACAATTGGCCTGCAGCGCGCCGACCGGCATGACCTGAATTTTCATAAAACCAGCCCCTTTCGCACCTCTCGCTTCTCACCAGTCCGCCGTGTCCAGCAGCAGTGTCACCGGCCCGTCGCCGGTCATGTGGACGCGCATCTGAGCACCGAACCGGCCGGTACAAACCGACGGGACGCCCTGCTCCCGCAGGGCGGCGGCAAACCGCTCATACAGCGGCTGCGCCTGTTCGGGGCGGGCGGCAGAGAGAAATTCCGGCCGCCGCCCATGAGAGCAATCCGCACACAGTGTAAAATTGGAGACCACCAGCGCCCCGCCCCCGGTGTCAAGCAGGGAGCGGTTCATCCGCCCTGCTTCGTCGGGAAACACCCTCAGCTGCGCCGCCTTCCGCGCCAGCAGCAGCGCTTGTGCCTCGGTATCCTCCCGCTCCACTCCCAGCAGCAGCAGAGCGCCGGGACCGATGGCGCCGCTGAGCGTCCAGCCGCCGTCTTCCTCCTCCGCCTCCACCGAGGCGGATAATACCCGCTGAAGCACCGCCTTCATCCCTGCGGCCTCCCTTCCCCCGGCGGACGCCGGGCCGTTCTACTGATTGCGCCGTTCGATACGGCGGACACCGTCAATTCGGGAAAGCCGCGTAATCACCGAGTGGAGATGCTCCAGGCCGTTGACCCCCACTGTCACCAGCATGACAGCGGAACCATCCTTGGGCTCCCGTGCGTTGATGGCGTGAATCATCACATGCATGGAGGCAAGCTGGGTGGTGATGTCGGCCAGCAGCGCCCGCCGGTCGGCGGCGTCGATATGGAGGGTCGCCTTGAATTCCTCCCGGATTTCCTCCTCCCAGCTCACGCGAACCCATCGCTCCGGCTCCTCCGCCATGGCCAGATCCTTTGGCACATTGACACAGTCCCGCTGATGCACCGACACACCGTAGCCGCGGGTGATGAAGCCGATGATGTCGTCCCCCGGCACGGGATTGCAGCAGCGGGCGAATTTGACCAGACAGTTGTCCATGTCGTCGATGATCACCCCGCCGTTGTTGTGATGGCGGGGCGGGGCGGTGACCAGCCGTTCGGGAGGGATGTCCTCCGCCTTGACCATCCGGAGGTAGTCCTCCTTGAGCCGCGGCATAATGCGGGACAGCAGGACGCCGCCATAGCCGATGGCCGCATAAAAATCCTCCATGGTGTCGCAGTGCTGCTTTTTGCACTGTGTCAGAAGGAATTCCCCCATTTGGTCATCGGGCAGGCGAATGCCGTTGCGGGCCAGCTCGCGTTCCAGCTCCGCGCGGCCCTGCTGGACATTTTCCTCCCGCCGCTCCTTTTTGAACCACGCACGGATTTTGTTGCGGGCCTCTCCGGTGCGCACAATATTGAGCCAGTCGCGGCTGGGACCGTGTCCGGGTGCGGCGGTGGTCAGCACCTCCACAATCTCGCCGGTCCGGACCTCATAATCCAGCGAAACGATGCGGCCGTCCACCTTGGCCCCCACCATCCGGTTTCCCACTGCCGAATGGATGGTATAGGCGAAATCAATGACCGTACTGCCCACCGGCAGAGAGATCACATCCCCCTTGGGTGTCAGGACAAACACATCCTCCGGCGACAGGTCGGTTTTGATGGAGCGAACGATGTCCTCTGCATCGTCCACGTCCTTCTGATTTTCAATAAACTGCCGGACCCACGCCAGGCGCTCCTCCAGCTTATCCCGCCGCTGGATGCCCAGCTTGTATTTCCAGTGGGCCGCGACGCCGTATTCCGCCGTGTAGTGCATCTCCCATGTGCGGATCTGCACCTCAAACGGGATTTTTTCCTTGCTGATAACGGTGGTGTGCAGGGACTGGTACATATTCGCCTTGGGAGTGGAAATATAGTCCTTGAAGCGATTGGGAATGGGACGGAACAAATCGTGGATCAACCCGAGAACATTGTAGCAGTCGGTAACATTGTCCACAATGACCCGCACGGCATACACATCGTAAATCTCGTCGAAGGCCTTGCCATGGATATACATTTTGCGGTAAATACCGGTAATGCTCTTGACCCGTCCCTCCACATACGGCTCCATCTGGTAGTCGGACAGCCGCCCGCGGACGCGGCTTTTAATGGTTTCCAGAAAACGGGCGCGCTCCTCCTCCCGAAGGGCGAGGGCCTCCTCAATCTCCTGATAGGCCACCGGGTCGAGGATGCGGAGCGACAGATCCTCCAGCTCCTCCTTGACCGTCCGGATACCCAGGCGGTGCGCCAGCGGGGCATAGATATCCATGGTTTCCTTCGCCTTGTCCCGGCGCTTCTGCTCCTCCCAGCCCTCGCTGGTGCGCATATTGTGCAGGCGATCGGCCAGCTTGATGATGATCACCCGGATATCCTGCGACATGGCCAGCAGCAGCTTGCGTGCATTCTCCGCCTGCTGCTCCTCCCGTGTGGTGAAGGGCAGCTTGCCGATCTTGGTAACACCGTCCACCAGTGCGGCCACATCGGGACCAAACTGCCGGGATACGCCGTCCAACGTCCAGTCGGTGTCCTCCACCACATCGTGCAGCAGCGCCGCCACAATGGTTTCGCTGTCCATCCCCAGCTCAACCAGGATGCCCGCCACCCGCAGGGGATGGCAGACGTACTCCTCCCCCGACGCACGGCACTGGCCGCTGTGGGCCCGGCAGGCGGTCTCTATCGCCCGGTCGACAGCGGAAAGATCATAGCTCTTTTCGCTGCCGGCCAGCCGCTCTCTCAGCTCGTCGATAATGGTTCGTTTGTCCGCTTCCTTCATCGCTGTCCACACCTGTTCTCCGGTTTCCCGGCGGTATACCGGCCGCCTTCCCAGCCTCATGGAAAAGCCCGGCGCCCCTTGTCTCTTCTCCCGCGTTTCAGACCTTCGCCGCCCTGCCAGCAGCCAGTCTTCTCATGACAGGGGTGGCGGCCAGGTCGGCCTTCCCCTCGGCGGGAAGCGTCTCTATCGTCATAGTATCGCCGTTTTCCTCCACGGTTATGAGCGCCGCCTGACGCAGCGCCTCCAGCGCCAGGCGAATCCGCGCGCCGGCGAAGCCGTCGGTCCTGACCGCGTGGAGCAGCTGCTCCAGCGTCCCCCTCCACAGCTTATGCCGCCGAAGGAAACGATAGAGCACCGCCGTCTGTTCCCGGTCGGGCGTCCAGTCCCGCGCCTGTTCTTCGGTCAGAGCGTCCCCGCGCGTGAGGCTGTCGGCCGCCCGCAGGGCTTCCAGCACCTCCTCCTCTTCGGTATCCGCATAGCGCAGGTCCCGCACAATGAGGGAGGGCGTAACCGTGCCCTTATATTCGTTGCGCTCCAGCGTCACCGCCAGATGAAGCCTGGCGCCGCATTCCACCGGAAAATCTGCCGCTGCTGTCTGAAACCTCATCGCACTCAGCCGCACCCCTTCGCGCGACAGGGAAAGGCGCAGATGCCGGCCGTTCCCCACCGGGGTGACGTTGTCCAGCTGCATATTAAACAGCCCGAAAAGAGGCGCGGGGTTCCCCGCCCCGCAGGGCTCCAGCGCCGCCAGCAGATTCAATTTTTCCAGATCAATCTGGGACGGCTTCAGGCGGCAGTCCAGCCGCAGCTCCGGCACGGGCATAAGGGGATGGCCTTCAGCCGCGAAGGCGTTGATCCGCCGACGAAGCTCCTCGATATCCCCCGCATCCAGCAGCACACCGGCCGCCAGCTCATGCCCGCCGTAGCGCCGGAGCACATCGCCGCACTCCCTCAGCGCCTCAAACAAAGAAAAGCCGGGAAGACTGCGTCCGCTGCCCTTCGCCTCCCCGTCCCGGATGGAGAGGATCAGGCACGGCTTGCCGTACTGTTCCATCACGCGGGCGGCAATAATGCCGATCACGCCCGGGTGCCAGTTCTCCCCCGCGATGACCAGCACCCGGTCGGCCAGCAGCTCAGGACGCTCCTTCAGCACAGCCTGCACCTGCTGCCGGATCTCCGCCTCCACTGCCTGACGTTCCGCGTTGGCGGCGTGGATTTCCTCCGCCAGACGCTCCGCGTCTGCTTCCTCCTCACACAGAAGCAGGCGCAGGGCCGCCTCCGGTGAACCCATCCGGCCGGCGGCGTTGATCCGTGGCGCCAGTGTAAACGCCGCGGCAGAGGCGTCCAGCTCCCGGCCGGACATCCCCGCCACCCGGACCAGCTGCTTCAGTCCCGGCCGTGCGCCCTCGGTGAGACGGCGCAGACCATACCGCACCAGCTTCCGATTTTCACCGTCAAGCGGCATCACATCCGCCAGCGTCCCCAGCGCCACCAGATCAGCATATTCCTCCCGCATGGCGTCGGCATCGCCGTCCAGAGCACAGATCAGCTTGAAGGCAACCCCCACCCCGGCGTAGTCCTTACACCGGCTGCCGCAATCGGCCCGGTGCGGATCCACCACCGCGACGGCGGCAGGAAGTACCGGCGGCGGCATGTGATGATCGGTAATCACCACATCCACCCCCAGTTCAGCCGCCAGCCGTACCTCTTCCCCGGCGGAAATCCCATTGTCCACCGTGATGATAAGGCGGACTCCCCGCTCCGCCAGCGTCCGCACGCTCTGCTCGTGCATGCCGTAGCCCTCGCCCTCCCGTTCGGGGATATAATACAGCACATCAGCGCCGTTTTTGGCCAGAAAGGAATACAGCAGGGCGGTGGCGGTCACGCCGTCACAGTCGTAGTCGCCATATACCGCCATCCTCTCCCCGCTGTCCAGGGCTCGCTGGATCCGCTCCACCGCTGCGTCCATGTCTGCGAATTCAAAGGGGTCGTCCTCCAGCTCGCCGCCCACAAGATAGGCAGAGGCCTCCTGTGCGGTCGTGATTCCGCGCAGGGTCAGCATCAGGGCAAGAAAGGGATGAATCCCGCACTCCTCTGCCAGAGCGGCGGCCCCATCCTTATCCAAAGGGGCAATATTCCAATGCTTAAAGCTCATCGGCGCATCCGGCCCTTCCCGTCTCTTTTTCACATAACACCATCAATTGGCCAAAGAGGGGCTCTGGCCGGACGGAACCGCCGGACTTACTCCCCAGCAGCGTGATAGCGCCGGCCGCCTCGGTTTTTATCCCGAAAAAACACGTCCGTTCCCACAAATTGATGGTATACGCTGCATTTTATCATTTTCCCGCAAAAACTGCAACCATTCGGACACGGCGGCCCTTTGTCCCTTCCTGTAGATGGATTCCTGTCAGTCCCCTGTCAGATATACCCTCTATAAGCGCCGGCAGGCAGGAGAAGGAAGGGTACGGCGTTCCATCGTACAGAGCAAAGGGACCGGGCAGCATACTGTCCGGTCCCTTTGGGCAAGTGGTGCCTATTATCAGCCTGTCAGGCCAAATAAGCATAGGGAATGCTGCTGATCATCTGGATCATCATCACAAATCCGAAGATCACACTCAGTACCGTTAAACCAATAAACAGCCACAGGAACACCAGTCGGCTGCGTTTCTGCTTTTCCCGCTGTTCGGGCGGGGAGAAGCGGTGTACCTCCGGCGATACCGCGCCGCAGCACTGGCACACCGGCTCAGCACAGGACAGCGGCTGGCCGCACTGAGAACAGTAAAGAAAGCGTTTGGACGCCAGCTTGACGATCAGGTAGACCAGCGCCGCGATATTGAAAAAGCCGGACAGCACCCCCCAGAGGACCGCGTTGGTATCGCCGCGATACCGGGCATCATTGTACACGCACAGGCCCAGCATCACCGACGAAGCCAGCCCCGCCAGCATGATCAGAAAGAGCCAGACAAACATCGCCGTAACCATTTGCATGATCAGGACATCTTCATTCATAGCACAACCTCCTTGTAAATCAGACGCTCAGCGTCCGTTCGAGAAGCACTGCCCGCACCGGCGCGCCATCCGCTCCCGCAATTTTGAGGGGCGCGGCAAAGAGGAAATAATAGCCCTCCCTTGCGGCGGAAAGGTCCAGCCCCTCCAGCAGATACACACCGCCGCCCAACAGCTGGCGATGCACGGCCGCCGCGCTTTCCGGCGGCGCAACCGACGGAGCCTCAACGCCCACCAGCTTCACCTCCGTGCCGGACAGGACAAAGGCAGCACTGGGGCTGATCTCCATCCGTCCCCGGAACAGCAGCCGTTCGGGATGCAGCCGCTCGATGATCTGTTCCGCCTGCGCCCCCAGCAATACCCCTTCAAAATCCACAACATAGCACTCCCCCACGCACACATCAAGAGGCGTCTGAGCCGCGTCTCCTCCGTCGGGGAGAAAATGCAGCGGCGCATCCAGATGAGTGCCGTTGTGCAGGCACATGTCGACAGCGGTCAGATTGCACACGTCGCCCAGGGCCAGATGGGACAGCGGCCTCAGAACAGGCGGCGGATCTCCGGGATACACCGGCGCACGAGTCAGCTCCCGGCTGATATCCAGCAACTTCACAACGTTCCGCTCCCTTCATCCGCTTTTGTGATGGAGTGGGATAATCCCCTCATCTGAACAGGGACATGCACGCCGCAGGGCCGCTGCCAGGGCAAGCCGGGCGCGTTCCCCAGCCTGTCAGTCCCGACAAGCTGCCTGCCCATAAAAAGGGGATGTTCTTCTGTCAAATGAAGGTGCTTCCAGTGTATCGCAATTCCGCTGTTTTTTCAAGAGGATTGGGAAAGGTTTCATTAAGGAAACACCCGCTGTTCCCGCCAGCAGGCTTCCCCTTCCTGTTATATTTGCTCCCTGCTGGTGACGGTGATAAAATCAGGCTGTTAAACGATGATTGGCGGCATTCCTGTGAATACCCCTGGCAAGAAAATGGGAGGGCTATGTATGAATATTGCTCAGCAATATGTGGATGGCTTAAAAAAGGCTTATGATAAACATGGCGGGAAAAAACGATGAGATCATTTTGAGAAAGTAAGGCATGGCGCCAGTAAGGAAAACAGATAAAAATGGCGGAAATGATATCCCGGCATCCCTGACAGTTTATTACAATTGCTGGAAATTGCGGACGGAACATATGGGAGAAAATACGCAGAAGAAACAGTAGCTCTGCTTTTTCCGGGTTCTGACGCGGTTACCAGGCAAAATGGCGACAATATCAGGCAGTTGAGCATAGCAAAATAACCTGAAAAACATCAGCCGGGCGGGAAGAGCTTCCCCGCCCGGCTTTTTCTCTCTTATGCCGCCCACATTTCCTTCTATACCGAAGAAAGGATAGCAGCCCACACCGTCTGGAAAATAAAAATCCGAAAAAATACTCCCTATAATTTGTATGTTTCGTCTCGATTATTCCAAAATAATGTTAAATTCATACTTTCGTGTGTGGAATTGCCTCTGTTTTACTTTTATACTTTGTTTGTGGTCCTATCCGTGCGGAACTCCATATCATCGGGTGGTGTTTGCTTTGGGAAAGAAGAAAGAGAAAAAGGAAATCGCACCAATCGCTGCCTTCTACCGGCGTATACTGGCTGTCAATCTGAAAATTACCCGAAAAAGGCTGAAATTGACACAGGAAAAGATGGCCGAACGGGGTAATATCAGCAAAAATCAGGTCAGCAATATCGAAAGAGAGAAGGTAAACGTCGGACTGGATATCCTTGCCGCTCTGGCTGACGGACTCGACATCACCGCCAGCGAGCTGCTCGACCCGGAATGGCCCAGGAAGGTTCCTCTCCGCTGTAGATTTGCACGTAAAATCCTTAATTACGGTACAAAGCGTTACAGAGGGTTAAGAAACGAGAGATGCCGTGAAAATGGCGGTATCTCTCCGTTTTTTGAAGTTACAAAGTCCTAAAAAACGGACATGTTAAAAATATTTTGGATTTAGTGTGCAAATTAAAAACGGCCAATTTTGCGATTTTTTGTGACATTTATTCCAGGGTCGGAAAATCGCTTTAAGGTTGCTTTAAGAAATTTAAAAAAGTGGGAAAAGCCTAGCTGTAGAGCGGTTTTTCCCACTTTTAAGTTTTTAAAGCATCGTCCCGGTCTGGCCCAAATTGGCAAAAATATTGTGACTATCTCACGCGGAACTGCGGAACCAATTGTGTATATATTTAGACACCACTTCCG
>JAAWCO010000034.1 GCA_022793315.1 Clostridiales bacterium
CTGAACTACCGGGCCGGATCCAAATGGGAGCTGACGTCAGAAAATGACGTCAGACCAAAGGGCCGGATAAAAAGCCTGCGGGAGAAGCCATCCACCGCAAGCATGGTGGGAACAACAGGACTCGAACCTGTGACCCCCTGCTTGTAAGGCAGGTGCTCTAACCAGCTGAGCTATGCTCCCGCGCCTGCCGCTGGAACAAGATCTTTCCAGCGACGGATTCTATAATACTATATCCCGAATCAATTGTCAACTGAAAAATGCAAAATTTCAGGTCCATTTCCTATTTAAAAAAGGGGAGACCTGTCCTGCCCTTCACAGGCGCCTTTCACCAGCGAAGGAGCGGTTTTCTCTTTTTCCCGCGCCATCGCCTCCAGCTCCGCCTGCGTAAAGGAATAAACCTGGTCGCAAAAGCTGCAGGTGACCTCCGCCCGACCATCCTCCCCGGCCAGTCCCCTCAGCTCCTCCGGCTTCAGCGAGGCGAAAGCGCGCTCCACCCTTTCGCGCGAGCAGGTACAGCGGTAAACCGGCTCACCGGTGTCCAGCACCTCCCATTCAAAGCCGTCCAGCGCCAGCCGGCAGATCTCCTCCGGCGTCCGCCCCTCCTCCAGCATGGCCGTAACCGGCGGAAGCTGCGAAACGTTGGCCTCCACCCGGTCAATCACGTCGTTTGGACAGAAGGGAAGCAGCTGGAGCAGCAGACCACCTGCCCTTTTTACCGACAGGTCAGGATTGACCAGCACCCCCAGCGCACACACCGTGGGAGTCTGTTCGCTGTGTGCGTAATAGGCGGTAACATCCTCCGCGATTTCTCCGGAGACAAGAGGCGTACAGCCGATGTACGGCTCTTTGCCGCCGGTGTCCCGCATGACATACAGCAGACCATTCCGGCCGACTGCTCCCCCCACGTCGAGCTTGCCGTCGGCACGGAGAGGAATCTCCACCACCGGAGTATGGGCGTATCCGCGGGTGTTTCCTCCGCTGTCCGAAACAGCCAGCAGCTGGCCGGCCGGACCGCCGCCGTTGACCTTGAGGGTAAGAGAGTCCTCCTTCCCCTTGAGCATGACTCCCATCAGGGAGGAAGCAGTCAGCAGCCTGCCCAGCGCCGCCGTTACCACAGCTGAGGTCTGGTGAATCCGTTCAGCCTGAGCCACCATGTCAGTGGAATCCACCGCCACCGCTATCACGGTGGCATCGCGCGTCAGGCAGCGTATCAGCTTTCCCATCGGTACTGAACTCCTTTATCTTAAGTATTAAAGTACAGCGGACTCTTCTGTCCGTCGGGCGGCAAACACCCAGCGGTCCTCCGTTTCGGCCGGAGGAAGCAGGGTGCCCTCGCCGTAAACGCCCAGCAGCTGAAAGCCGGACGCTGTCAGCAGCCGTTCCAGCGTCCTGCGGGAATAGGCCCTCTCCCGCACCCGGTCGGTCAGCCGGCGATAGAGGCCGTCCTCCGTCTCTACAAAAAAATCCAGCGACATTTCCACCTCGCCGGTGCGCTCCAGCAGACAGTTGCGCCAAACGCACAGAAAGCCGGGTTCCTCATAAACAAAGGTATTGTCGCCGAGAACCCGGCGATGCTTATACGGCGTATTGACATCAAACAGCAGCAGGCCGCCCGGCTCAATAAAAAGAAACAGCCGCTGGAACACCGCTGCGAGGGAGGCGGTGTCCAGCACATGGTTCAGACTGTCCAGCGCGCATATCGCGCCATCCACTGTACCATACAGGTCCAGCGCGCGCATGTCCTGATGCAGAAAGAGCGGAGAGAAGCCGGAAGCAAGCGCCTTTTCCTGTGCCAGAGACAGCATATCCTCCGAACCGTCCACTCCGATCACCTCCATTCCCCTGGCCGCCAGCTCTAGCGACAGACTGCCGGAGCCGCAGGCAAGGTCAAGAAGCGTCTTCGGCACAGCGCCGCCATGAGAAAAGAGAGATATATAGTAATCCGCCCATGCGGCATAGTCCACATCAGCGGTGAGCTGATCGTAAAATTCCGCAAAAGCGGCGTAGGCATTGGCTTGCGTATTCATCCCTCCTGCCGGCGGACCGTCCCCGTTTACTGGGGGCCGTCCTGTTTCGTTTCCATACGGGAGAAAACCAGATCATAGCCGTCGCAGCCATAAATCAGCGAGCGATTCACTCGGCTGATGGTGGCGGTGGAGGCGCCGGTTGCCGCGACAATATCGCTGTACACCCGTTTGTCGCTGAGCATTTTGGCGACTACAATCCTTTGTGACAGCGCTTTGAGCTCCGAAACCGTACACAGATCCTCAAAAAACTGATAGCATTCCTCACGGGATTGGAGGCGCAATATCGCGTCAAAAAGAAAATCGGTATTGTCATCCCTGATCTTGCTGTTCATCGGAATCCTCCTCCCCTTTATTCCTTCTCTTTAGTTTAACACATTACAGTATGAAAATAAAGAGAAAAATCTTTAGAGCCGCAAACAGCCTGTCCATCTCCGCCCATGAAAGGATTGAAAGCAGAAAGCAGAAGGCAGGAGGCTCTCCTCATCGGACAGCCTCCTGCCTTCTCTTTTTCCTTTTGCCGGTTTTTCAGGCTTTCGCCTGACCCACCCGCATCGCCAAAACGGTAATATCGTCCTCATGTGTGTTTCGCTGCTTTTCTCTCGCAGCGGCGGCAATGGTCTCCGCCAGCTGCTGCACATCGGCCTCCTGATTCGCGCATAAAAGCTCCTCCACCCATTCGCTGCCTTCGGACAGAACGCCGTCGCTGACCACCAGAAGAAGATCACCTTCCGTCAAAATATCGTCGCTTTTCTCAAACGCAATATCCCGCAGAATCCCTACCGGCAGAGCGGATCGTTCCATCCGGGAAACCCGGCCGCCGCTCAGCAGAAAGGAGGGAGCCGCCCCCGCCTTCAGGCATTGAAGCCGACCGGTAAAGAGGTCGATACAGGCAATGTCCACCGTGGCAATACTTTCATCCCCTGATTTCACCATCAGAGCGGAATTCACCATTCTCAGGGCACTGTCGGCGCCGAACCCTGCCCGCAGGAGTCGCGCAATCAGCCCAGAGGCCATAGCGCCGTCCACAGCCGCGCGTCCTCCGCTGCCCATGCCGTCACTGAGCACGGCATACCACCGGCCTGCATCGGTGAAGGTATCAAAGGCATCGCCGCAGAGCCGCTCGCCGGAACAGAGCAGCTGCGCTTTTCCTACCGATACGGCCAGGGAAGGTTTTTCGGTCAGTGTGATTTTTACCCTGTCGTGAAGACGGGTAACGGTCGGATGATCCAGTTCCCGGCCGCAGGCGTTCCCCAGCGCGCACTCCCATTCCCTCCGATTCAGGCGGATACGATCGTCATTTACCAAAATTTCCACCTTCATGCGTCCGTTCTGACCAATCAGACAGACCGCATCCCGTACCTTCAGGCCAAACTCCCCACAAACCTCCGCCACCCTCTCAGAGGCCTCCAGTTCAACCCGCTCTTCCTCTGAAAAATCGTCGCTGAGCTCCTCCAGCAGCTCCGACATACTGGCAAACTGATCAGTTACTACTCCGCGCAGCTCGGCCAGGCGGCGCCAGGCGCCCTCCTTGACAGCATGCTCAATATACCCGGCATTGACGCGGGCAATCACCTCATCCAGACGGCTGCAACGCCGCGCCAGCTCTTCAGGAACCTCTGCGGCGGCAAGGCGTCCCTTCTTCCGAAGAAGAGGTGTCAGCTCTCCAAATGCCGCCATGGTTTCGGCGGCAGCGCTTTCCCAGCAGCTCGCTCGCAGTCCGCATATCCGGCAAACATCGGTAGAAACGCTCCGGTACACATCCCTCATATCAGGGGCGCTTAAAGAGGTGAGCTTTTTCGATACCGATTCTACGGTATCCGCGACCTCCTCCATCGCCCGGGAAGCAAAGTCCAGCCGCATCACTACCGATTGCCGCAGTCCCTCCATGGCAGGCGTCTTGTCACCGCGAGTAAAAAAGGCATGGATACGGCGGTCAATGGAGGAGGGTATCGCCACAAAAATGATGCTGGCTGCCGCCACTTCGTAAATCCCCACAATAACAGCGGCCCCCGCACTGCCCTGAGCGTTCGCACCGGCTCCTACTGCCACAATCGCATTGGCTATAACGAAAGCCCCTGCCGAGGCAAAACGGCCGAAGCGGGAAAACATCCCCGCCAGCAATCCGCCAAAGGAATAGGCCGCCGCCAGATAGGTGTGGTCAGTATCGGTCAGAGACATAGCCAGTCCCAGAACAATACCGGCGACTGCACCCCCCTGTTCCTTTCCACAGCGTGCCAGAAGAAAGATCAGCACTACCGAGATGATGCGTCCAGGCGAAATACCACTGAAGCTGATGCCTGAAACAGCCATCAGCACCACAGCGCCGGTCACCACCGCACTGGACTGCTCCTGAATCGTCAGCACTCGCGGGCCGGCGCCCTCCTCAAATAGCATCATCGTCTGATGAAAAAAATAGGAGGCTCCCCCCGCCAACAGTCCTTCCGCCAGCACGGTCAGAATACGGGACACCTGAATCCCTTCCACTGCCGTCATAGCAAGTCCAGTGCTCACAATCCCCAGAAAGGAAAGTATCGGAGCGAACAATGCTTTATGTGTCAGTCCCCTGACACCGCTGAGCGACCAGCGGATTCCCGCTACAGCCGCTACAGAGGCAATATACCGCAGCGGCAGAGCCGCTCCTCCGGGAAGTAAATAGCCAATAGCCGTCGTCATATACACCGCGGCCGCCCCAACTCCCGGCGCGGCTGCTGCAAATCCTACTCCAAAGGGATTCAGGCCGCCATACACGCCTGCCCGCGGTACCAGCAGCCCAATCAGCGCCCATACGCCAATCAGGGCTATCTGCCGTGGAATGGCCGAAGCCTCCCGGGGAGCCGCATGTCTTGCGCGGGCAGGTCCGCCATCTGCCACCTTCTCTTTCAACATCCACACCACCTGTTCAAAATACGTCCCCCTAACAAGGGGGTTGTCCGGTTCCGAAGCCGATAGTATCAGTATAATCCTCATCATACGGCCTTTTCTGTCGGATTACAGCATTCGGTTTCCTTCTCCCCGGCTTTTGACCGATCCAGGCAGCTTTATATCAATTGCCAGAAAAGAAACGGTGTTTCCCGGCTCCCAGAGTCTTCTCAGCGGATTCATTTCACGTTTTCTCTGCCTCCCTTCCGATATTCTTGATAACGTCATCCATTTCCTGAACGCCGTCGGCAACGGACCACCGTTCATCAAATCTCTGTCCGCCAGAACTGTTTGACGCAGAATCTGTCAGGAAATATTCATTGGATAAAGAGAACACCAGTAAACAAACGCGAGTCCGAAAAATTTTTCTCCGCCATCTCATGCTGCTTTTCAGTACGTCAAAACACCTCCGCAGCATATGACTGCGGAGGTGTTTTCTGCAAGAACAGTGACTCTTCAGCAAAAGACCTGTCATCTATCACGACCAGACCTTGCTCTTTTGCCGAACCCGAGTACTCAAAACTTACTGCATGGGATTCACTCTTTTCTTACGCCATCCTTGTAGAGGCTAGCGAAAGGTACTCAGCTGTTTTCAGTATTGAAGGTTTCTGATCAATATCCATCGGCTCTTCCGTCCTGTACGGAACCACCTATTTCATGGGACTCACCTGTTTGATAAAATTTGATGGACTGACGGTTACAGGAAAAATACCGATATGAACGATCTATATAAAAATAAGTGATGAGTGCAGGAAAAAGCAAACGACTTGCCGTTCAGATGGAAGCAACTAACCTTCTCCAGCACCATTGCCTGGGCAGATTAACAGTACCGGTATTCATCAGGTTAGCTATGGGGACCTCAGCTGTTATCATCAGGCGGCACACAACATCACATCGGAAAAGCGGCAAGTATATTTTCTACCGCCCTCTTATCTGTTTGTTATGGTAAGCCTCATCTCGGCTCCCCTTTATCGACCAATCCGATGAACCCATTCCGTGAGGGCAATTCCCACGAAACATAAATACTGTGAATCGTTTTCGTCGTACATGGGAATCACCTCTTCCTTTTACCCTGAAATATTGTCTGTCTCTCTTTTGACATCTTTAGTATACCGCGCCAAATGTAATTTGTCAATAGTTTTTTTATTAATTATTTATGAATACTAGAAATATTAACCTGATCCGATTCTCTCTTGACGAATCTCTTTTAACACGATATAATGACCCCGGACCTAATATTGATATCCCGCAGAAGCCGGGCATAAGAAAAGAGGGTGCCACACATGGCTGATGAATACAACGCCGATCTGGTATCGGTGGTTGATGAAGATGGAAAACGTCACGACTTTGAGTTACTGGACGCCATCGAAACCGATGACGGGCGCTACGTCGCATTGCTCCCTGTATATGAAAATGCCGCTGAATCGCTTGATGACGACGGCGAGCTGATCATCCTGGAGGTTGTGGAGGAGGAAAGCGGCGAGGAGGTTCTTGTACCGATTGAGGACGATGGGATTTTTGAGGATATCGCCTCTATTTTTGAGGAACGGCTGTCCGAGCTTTTTGAAATCGAAGAGCTGGAAGATCAGCCCACGGAATAAGTCCTTTCCCCTGCCTTGTTCGCGGACGGCGGCTTTTTAACCCTACTACATGATGACTTCGGGAGCCACGCTCCGGAACCGGAATGCAGACCTCCCCGCTCCGGCGGGAAGAAGGGAGCAAGAACGTTTCGGGCGGCGCCCACCTGCTGATTTCTAGTAGCAGGTTACTCCAGCTGCCTTACGGCTTGGCGGGGCCTTGTTAAATATGACAGGCGTTCCAGGAGACAGCTTCTCCCGGAACGCCTGTTTGCTTTCACGATCTCTTCTTCCGCCGCTGTTTTATCTCCCACCTCTGCCGAAAGGATGCCATCTGAAACAATAAATGCCGCCGCAGATGGATTATCTGCGGCGGCATTTATTATTTCTCATTTATTCCTGCTCTTCGTCCGCTTCGACGTTGTGGTCCTCTATCCCGCAGGAGTCATCGCAAC
>JAAWCO010000035.1 GCA_022793315.1 Clostridiales bacterium
GAGGGAAAATGCCTGAGGCATTTTCAGGGCCACAGCCATCAAGCGTTAGGTGAGCATAAGCGTTGGGCTGTGGTGATGACAAGATGAAGAGAGGGAAAATGCCTGAGGCATTTTCAGGGCCACAGCCATCAAGCGTTAGGTGAGCATAAGCGTTGGGCTGTGGTCAAGACAAGATGAGGTTCGGGAAAATGCCTGGGGCATTTTCAGGGCCACAGCCACCGGGCGTCACGTGAGCATAAGCGTTGGGCTGTGGTGATGACAAGATGAAGAGAGGGAAAATGCCTGAGGCATTTTCAGGGCCACAGCCACCGGGCGTCACGTGAGCATAAGCGTTGGGCTGTGGTCATCGTATCAGGCTGGCGCTTTCCTTTTTGAATACAGAGAGATAATCGAAGGCAACAATCGGCTCCAGCATCTCCCGCTCTCGCTGCAGCACCTTTTCCACCCACTGGCAGGCTGTCTCCAGGCAAACAGAACCGGTGGCGTGTGTCGGGCTCATGTTATGCTTCATACAGAGCAGCAGCACCCGATTGGCGTCCTTTATCAGCTGTTCCCGGTCGGCCGCGGTAAAGGGATAGCCCGGAATTGCATAGCTTTCCATGATTTTCTCAATACGGAACATCATGAGCCTTTTATGCTCACAAAAGACGCATGGCCATCGTTCATCCACATGAGCGCCGGTATTTGCCATCAGATAAGGAATAATCTGCCGGCAGGCCTCTGCGCCGAAGGCCTTCACAACCTCCTGATTGTGGTATTTGTGATCGTCCAGATCATAATCCTGTGAGTCCAGATAGCTTTTCAGCTTCTTTTGAATACGGAGAAAACGGTAATCCACGCCGCGGGGATTGATGCGAAAGAATTGCAGCTGGCAGAGGAGGTCGGTCTGCAGCGAGCGGAGAAATTCCGCATACCCCACCGTCCGGCTGTAGTAATGCTTGCCGTACATCATGGCGGAAAAGCCCTCCGGTCCGTAGCCGTACAGCAGAAGTCCCTCAATATGGGGCTCATCACCGTACCGCCGTGTGCCGGGGATTTCCGCACAGTTCACCCAGGCGGCGCAGTACCAGCCATCCTGCAGATAGCCACGGATGTGTGCCGCCGCGTCGGACAGCCGCCGGATCATATCCGGATAGAGGATGGACAGAGACAGGCAGGGCCAGTGGACATAAAGAGGCTCATGATAATCGTAAGGACAGGTATGAGAGGGGTCGTAGACCATCTGAATAAAGTGGTTGAGAATCCAATCGGTATAATATGGATTGGTCATCAGTACACTCAGCGGAAAGGCATAGTGAAGATAAGACTGCATGGGTGGGGATGGTTCAATTGGCAGCTGAAATTCTTCCATTACACCGGGGCCCCTTTCTCTTCGCTGTCCGTTTCATCGGCAAAATAATCAATCACGATGTCGGTCAGCGCCTCCATATCCTCCTCCTTTTCCAGACGCAGGACGGGCCGGTCAAACGCCGCCTCCCATTGGTGGCGCAGAGAGAGGAACTCCTCCTCTGTCAGCGGGCGCTTTCCGCCCATCAGCCCCGACCGCGGAAAGCGCAGGGTCAGGGGAAAGACGACCAGCGCCGCCACTCGGCTGTCCACAGCGGATTCCAGAAAATGAATACAGCGCCGGAGATATGACTCCTCATCAAAGGGATTGACACACAGAAGGATTATATCCGGCTGAACGCCCATCAGAAAATGTAGCTGATGCAGAGGATAATCGCCCAGATTCCCCGTATCGTGGGGGAGGATTTCCGACTGACACCCGGTCAGAATCAGCTCCGCACCGTCCTCCGACAGCTCGTTGATGGTCTGATTGAGCCAGGCGATGGCCGCATAGCTGCTGAGCTCTGAAGAGGAATCAAACCCGAAATGGAAGCACGCCTCCATACCGAAAAGCGGGGCGCTGGGCTCGGTGCCGATCTGCCCCAGCCGGTATCCGCGGCGGAGAAGCTTTTCCCGCAGCAGCAGCTGCAGAGTGAACTTTCCCTGACGGGAGCTGGTACCGAATACGGCGGCCACCGGAAGCCAGGGGCGATAGAGCTTGCCAAAATTGGGCGGTTTCAGGTCGGACAGCCGGAGCCGGGGGAAGTAAAAGCGGGGATTTTCCGCCCATTCCCCTGCGCCGCACGACTCCAGATCGTCAAAGGCATAGACATACTTGTCCGTTTCCGCCGCCTTTTGCAGCAGACGTGGGAGCAGAGTATCCTCCCTGATCAGCTGAGACAGCTCCCGTGTGTGTCCCAGTATCAGCGTATCGAAAGAGCTCCAGTCCAGCGCATCAATATCTCCGATGATCTGATCCTGTTCCGGCGGAATACCGGGCAGGAGGCGGGCGGTATGGGCGCCCACCCGGCCGGAAACCCGGAGGTCGCACACCCCCTCCACCGTGAAGGGGAGAAGCCGGGCATACCGCACCAGGCTGTGAATCTCCTTGTTAAAGGGGAAGAGAACGGCCCGGCGATAGCTGCCGACCGGCGGTTGGGGAGAGGGAGCGCCCGCCGCGGTGAAACGCCAGCGCGGGGGCGTTTCCCGGCAAAGGTGCTCATAAGCCTCCGCCGCGGTCACTCCGTCCCCACACATCCGCTGAGCCAGAAGACCGCTGACATGGGCGCAGGCCAGACTGTTGCCTGAGTCAATAAAAACGTCGGGATTCACCCAGGCGACCCGCTGGGCGCGGCCGCAGGCGCACAAATCGACCATGCCGTCCTCCACCCTTTCGTAATCGGTGCTTTTCAGGCATCGTTCCCCTGTGGTGACGCCGACAACACCCTCAAAGGCCGCAGGGTAGGTGACGGCGCCGCCGTTTTCAAAGGCGGAGACAATCAGCGTTCCCCGGCGGCGGAGACGGAGGCACTGCTCACGCAGCGCCTCCTTATGCTCGCTGACGCACAGGCCCAAGCTGAGATTGAGAATATCACAGGGGATATTCTCCTCCACATATTGCAGGGCCGCCAGCAGCAGCTCCTCATCAATCAGCGTCTCAAGGGAGTCAAACAGACGGACGGCGAAAAGGCGAACCGACCGGCAGTGGGAAACCACGAGGCCCCCCATCGCGGTTCCATGACCCAGGCGGTCCTGATATTCCCCGGTCAGAAGGATATCGCCCGCCGCGCTGCGCCCGATGGCAACACCGTCACAGAGCGCCTGCCGGAGATACGGATGTGAGGGATTGAGTCCCGAATCAATCAGGACCACCAGCGGTCCGCCGCCGGATGGGGGAGTGGGAAGAGACATGGCCATTCCTCCTTTTTATCAGTCCGGTATGGTTTCAGTCCGTGTTGAAAAAGAATAAAGCGCCCAAGGGTCAGATTCTTTTTTACTATACGGCGTTACATTTTTTGCCATACGACAAAATTCCGGCAAACGTTTCTCCTGTCTGACAGAAATCTTTCGCCTTGGGTATTCCGTGGTTAATCGGGCAGGGCTTAAGCATCGACATAATACTGGGCCTGCTTGTGATAGAGGTCGGCGTAGATGCCGTCCGCCGCCATCAGGCTGGAGTGAGTGCCGTACTCGGCCAGGCGGCCCTGGTCAAAGACGGCCACATGGTCGCAGAAACGGGAGGAGGACATGCGGTGGGAGATGTAGAGGGCCGTCTTGCGGTCGGACAGGTCGTTGAACTGGCGGTAAATCTCGTGCTCGGCCAGCGGGTCGAGGGCGGCGGTCGGTTCGTCCAGAATCACCACCGGCGCGTCCTTGTAGAAGGCCCGGGCGATGGCCAGCTTCTGCATTTCGCCGCCCGACAGCTCCACCCCGCCCTCAAAATCCTTGTGGAGCCAGGTGTCCATCCCGAGGGGGAGAGCCTGTACCCGGTCGTAAATATGGGCCTTCTTCAGGGCGGCGGTCACCCGCTCCTCATTATCCGGCTCGCCGAAGCCGATATTCTCCCGGATGGTGTTGGGGAAGAGGCGGAAGTCCTGAAAGACGGGGGAGAAGAGGCGCAGATATTCGTCATAGTCGTATTCCCGGATATCGACGCCGTCGACGAGGATCACCCCGTCGGTGGGATCGTAGAGACGCATCAGCAGCTTGACAAAGGTGGTCTTGCCCGCGCCGTTCTCTCCGATGATGGAGAACTTTTCCTCCGGCGCGATGGCGAGGCAGATGTCCTCCAGTGTGTTTTGCTGCTGGCCGGGGTAGCGGAAGGAGACGTGGCGGAACTCCAGCGTCGGGGGACGTCCGCCGGAGAGAAGGAGACGGCGGTCCTCCCGCCGGGTTTCACGCATGGTCTCGGGCTTCTCCATAAAGGAGCGGAATTCGTCGCAGAGGATATTGGTCTCGGCAAGCTCGTTAAAAATATCGAGGATGTCGGAGATGGTCTCATAAAACTGGTTGGCGGCGCCGATGTAGAGGGTGAAGGAGCCGATGGTGATATGACCGAGGCTGTATTTTAAGAGGAGGAAGAGGTAGATGACGGCGGTCTGGAGATTGTTGAGCAGGGAGCGGAGCCAGCCGATCCGGCGGTTATAGCGGGACTGATCGTCCTGAATGGTGAGGGTCTCGCCGACGGCACGGTCGTATTTGTCCAGCAGAAGGGAGCGCGCCTGATAGAGGCGGAGCTCCTTGCCGGTGGGGATATCGGCCATGCGCCCGGCGGCATAGTCGGAGTGACGGCGGGTTTTGTTGACAGTAATCTGATACTCGTGATTGCGCTTCATGGCGCGGTTGTTGAGCAGCAGGTTGACGGCCACCAGCGCGAGCAGGATCAGGATCATGGACAGATCGAGGGTCGCCACAATGGCGATCAGACAAAACAGCTTGATGACACTGGTAATAAAAGAATTAAAAATAATAATCGATTTGGTGGTCATCTGGAAAATGTTATCCAGACCATGCATAAACTGATTTTGCGACTCGGCCCCCTCCATCTCGCCAAAATCAAGCCGGATGGATTTTTGCACCATTTTTAAAACAAGGAGATAGTCGTTTTTCATGTTTTTCCCTACCTGATAGCCCTTCAGATAAGAGAGAGTATGATTGCAAAAAAAGGAAAGCAGGGCAAAGGCGCCGATAAGGACGAGGGGCGCCGATACAGCGCCTTCCTGAAGCAGGGCATCCAGGATCAGCTTGGGAAATACGATGGCCATCAGGGATTCAAAATCCCGGAAAAGGCCGAAAAGCAGATTGAGAAGGACGGTTTTGGGATTCAGACTCCACTGGAGGCGAATGAGATAGACGAGATTACGCAGAGTACCCTTCGGCAGCTTCGGCAGTGCCATCTTCTTCCCCTCCTTCCTGATAATTCTGCGCCTGGGTGTTGAACATGTCGGCGTACAGGCCCGGCTCCGCCATTAGGGCGTCGTGGGAGCCCTCCTGAGCCAGCCGGCCCTCCGCAAACACCACGATGCGGTCGGCGATGCGGCAGCTGGACAGCCGGTGGGAGATGAAGAGGATGGTTTTCTGCCCCGCGAGCCGGTTGACCCGGCGGTACAGCTCATCCTCCGACCGGGGGGAGAGGGCGGCGGTGGGTTCGTCCAGAATGAACACCGGCGCGTCCTTGTAAAAGGCGCGGGAAATGGCCAGCTTCTGCTGCTCGCCGCCCGACAGCTCCAGCCCCTCCTCATCGAAGAAGCGGGTCATGGGGGTGGCGGCGCCGCGCGGCAGGCGCGCCGCTCGTTCGGTCAGGCCCGCCTGCTCCAGGGCGCGGGCCAGCGGCTCCTCTTCCACTGTTTCGCTCATGGCCACATTTTCCCCCAGCGTATAGCTGAGAATGTGAAAATCCTGAAAGACGGTAGAAAAGAGGCGGGCGTATTCGCCGGGGGCGCAGGTCTCCCGGTCCTTCCCGTTGATCCGGATGACGCCGCCGGTGGGGGGATAGAGACCCATCAGCAGCTTGACAAAGGTGGTCTTGCCCGCGCCGTTGGGACCGACGATGGAGAGACTTTCGTTTTCCCGGATGGTCAGACAGAGGTCAGACAGGGTTTCCCGCTCCTGCCCGGGATAGTGGAAGGAGACATGGTCGAACTCAATGGTGAGGGGGGAGCGCTCCGGCAGGGGGTCACAGCCGGAGAAGCCGTCCTCCTGCTCCAGAAAGCGTTTGAGGGCCTCCATGTACAGGCTCTGGGTGAGGAGGGAGGAGAGGCCGGTGAGACCGGCGGAAAAAAGGGAAGAAAATTGGAGGATGGCGGAGATATACAGACTGAAATCGCCCACCGTCGCCTGCCCGCCCAGCAGCTGGCGGGACAGGTACCAGTAGACGAGAAAAATCTGCCCGCCGTAAGCCAGCGCAGTGAAAAAGCTGGTTTTCATATTCAACAGGGCGATATCGGTATTGTGGCGGTCGATCCATTGTAGGCTGCGGCTGTAATTCCGGCTGCAAAAGGGTTCTAGATGAAACAGACGGGTTTCCTTCCCGTATTCGGGGAAAGCGGCATGATGAAGAATCGTATAGATTTTGCGGCTTTCCACTCGATTCGTCATATCATAGCGATATTGCCGCTGGTTCACGATCAGCGTCGCCGCGGCATTCACCAGCGATACGGCAAGAGCCAGCAGCAGCACCAGCGGGGAGAGGCGGGAGATAATCCCCAGCACCGAAAAGAGGGTGAGAAAATTGGTGATAAGCTGAAGGAGCAGGCCGGCGGTCTGGGGGATGCCGGTTTCCGCGATCCCCTTTTTGGCGGTCTCCAGGTCGTCGAGGATGGCGGAGTCCTCCAGCCGGACGAAGCGCAGGGAGAGGAGCTTTTCATATAGCTGCCGGTTGAGATACCGGTCGAAGGTACGGTTGCAGCGCTCGATCCGCTCGGAGAGCAGGCCTTGCAGCAGGGAGATGGCCAGCGCGGTCACGATCATGATTCCGGCATAGACAAACGCCTCCCGCAGGCGGAGGACCGGATACAGGGAATCCAGAATGTATTTGGGAAAGAGCAGGAGGTTGAGCGACGCCCCGGCGCCCAGCAGAGCGGAGAGGAGCAGACAGGCGAAATAGCCCCGGTCGACCCGCCAGGCGGTACGCATCAGGAAGGCGACGCAGGAACAGGTTCGCTTGACAGGTGCAGTGATTCGCTTCATGGGTGTGACCTCCTCCCAGTAAAGGGTGATAAGAAAAGGGTTCTGTATGGGGGAGATTTTTCTCCCCCATACAGAACAATGATTATGCGTCCTGTTTTATGATTATGAAATTCAGAAAACGAATAGGGAAACCAGAACCATCATTAGATGCAAATGAACGCGCATTTGCCCTTGTCACATTCATTGTCTCCGTACAGCCGAATGTAGGTATAACCGGACTTTTTCACCTTTTTCAATGTCTTTTTCACGAAATCCCCTCCCTCCTTTTCCAGATTGGTTCAGCAGGACGCTTAATCAGGCGGGAGTTTGATTGCCCTCCTCCTGAAGGGCAGCGATGGTTTCACATAAGTTTTCAAGGGAGGAAAAAAAGTCCATATTTACGGCATCCGGAGGGAAAAGAATGCCGAAGGTTTCTTCCAGCGCCAGAATGGTGGACATGAACTGGATGGAGTCCTCAAAATAATCGCTCAGATCCTGATCCCCGGCCTCTGCATCCGTGATAAAGATGCCGTTTTCCTCCAGCACCGCCTGCACACGGGACAGGAGCGCTGTTTTTTCCGTTATCATATCCGTTACCTCCTCAAAGTTGATCCGGATGCAGGGTCGCGGCGGCCAAAAGGAGCAGAGGATTAGCTTCGTGAACATATCCGCAGTTGTGATGCCTGCCAACTACCCCCGACTTGGGACAGGTTGTCATCAGGCAGGGGCCGCTGAACGAACAGTCGTCGCAGGACGACAGACTCAGGCGGCATCCGGCCACCCACAGCGCCTCCTGACCCTCGTCGATTTCGGCGGTTCCGTCGGGGAGCAGGCGGCCAATGGCATATTGAGAGCCCGAATCGTCGCATTTGGTGAGCTGTCCCTCCGTGCCGACGGTGTATTTGTTCTTAAAGATGGCCGGACAGGTCGCGCCTCCCGGCTCCAGATCGCCAAAATTTCCGCGGAACAAAATCCGGCCTGGAATCCGGGAGAGTCGACGGTACACCTCGTCCATTTCCTCCAGATGGAGCAGACTGTCTGACATCTCCTTCACCCGGTCGCCGCCCCAGTCGCCCGCCGGCCGGACAAACAGGGAAAAACGGGGATCGCCCCCGAACTCTCCGTCGTAGAAGCGGTAGTATTCCTCGATCCGGTCGAGAATTTCTCGTGTGACGTTGGTGCGAATAGTGACCGACAGCATCGGATTCGGAACATGGTCCCGTATGTACCGCAGGTTGCCGATCACCCGGTCGAAGGTGGGCTTCCCGTTCGCCAGAAAGCGCTGGCGGTCGTGGGTGTCCTTCAGCCCGTCCACCGTGATGGTGTAGTACATCACCCGGCAGCGCAGCAGGGTCTCCATATTCTCCGGCGTGAGCAGATAGCCGTTGGAGGTGATGGAGCCGATATAGGGCTTGTGCGCCCGGCGGCAGATCTCCATCACCTCGCGGGAGATGTGCTCGATGACCTCCATCTCCAGCAGCGGCTCGCCGCCGAACCAGCTGATGGTCACCCGGCTGTGCTGAGAGATGCGGCGGCGGACAAAGCGGATGAGCCGGTCCTGTATCTCTCGCGGCATGGGCTTTGGCTGAAAATCCAGCGCGCAGTACTGGCAGCGGAAGTTGCACGCGCTGGTGGTGTGAACCACCAGATGCAGGGCGGGGTCCATGATCCGCTCCATATGCCGCAGCTCCCGCAGCGCCTTTTCGTCCCGCTCCGCCGGGATCAGATAGCCGCCGCGAACCAGCGCCTGAAAGTCGGGGTCGTCCTCCTCCTCCATCGGCTCCCGCCGGTTCAGCCAGCCGGTCAGCTTCTCCTTTTTTTCCTGTCCGGCGACCCGGATGCTGCCGGTCCCCTCCATGGAATTGTACAGGATCAGGTCGCCTGCCTCGTCTTCCACACACCGGTTGAACATGGATACTTTAACAGACATAAAATTCCTCCTGTGCACAGATTGATAAAATATTTACAATGCTTTTGAAATAATATAACTGTATTTCACAAATAAAGTGTATCATACTCAAAGAATAATGTCAATACAAATACCAGAAAAAGTAATAAAAAGATATAACGCCATATATCGCGGCGAAAATCGCAGAAAAAACCTATGTTTTTTACATCCGTCATCGTGGGCAGAGGATGGAGAACGCGTCGAATGCCTCTGCGATTCCTTTGGCGGAAGCCGGTATCGCGGCAGACAAAAACCGGCCGGAGCACAAGGGCCCCGGCCGGTTAAGCATTTTTTATATTCCCCATTTATCTTTGTGTTTCTGCGCCTGAGAACACAAGGTCGAAAGGAGATTTTTTATCAGGACAGGGATCAGTCCTCGTCAGGTCTGTCCCAGTTATGCCAGACGTTCTGTACGTCGTCGTTATCCTCCAGCGTGTCGAGCAGCTTTTCCATCTTCACCACGAGCTCCGGGTCGGCAATGGCAGTATAGACATCCGGCACCTGCTCAATTTCGGCGGAGACAAAGGTGTAGCCCTTTGCCTCCAGATCGTCGCGGACAGCGGAGAAGTCGTCCGGATCGGTGGTGATCTCAAACACATCGCCGTCGGAGGCGAAGTCGGCGGCGCCAGCCTCCAGCGCATCCTCCATGACCTTGTCCTCGTCGAGCCCCTCTGCCTCAATGGCAAGAATCCCCTTTTTCTGGAAGAGAAAACCGACACAGCCGGTCTGTCCCAGATTGCCGCCGAATTTGTCAAAATAATGGCGGAGGTCGCCTGCCGTACGGTTGCGGTTATCGGTGAGGGTCTCCACAATGACAGCGATACCACTGGGACCATAGCCCTCGTACTGCAGCGCTTCATAGGTGTCGGCGCTGCCCTCTCCCGCCGCTTTTTTAATGATTCGCTCGATGTTGTCGTTAGGGACATTGTTTGCCTTAGCCTTGGCAATCGCATCCTTTAGGCGGGAATTGGCGGCGGGATCGGCACTGCCCCCCTCTTTGACCGCCACGGCGATTTCCCGGCCCATTTTGGTGAAAATTTTAGCCTTTTGGCTGTCCGTCTTTTCTTTTTTTCGTTTGATATTGTTCCATTTGGAATGACCCGACATCGAGATTACTCCTTTAATTCATGGATTTCCGCCCGGCGGCAGAGCTGCTGCCGGCGCTTTTCACAGAGGTTCAATTTTTCCACAGGCATTATAGCATGATCTGTTCCCCTGTGCAAGGCGCTTGCTTCTCCCCGCCTGAAAAACGGGAGCTGCCGGGACTGCCCGGCGGCTTGCCATAATCGGCGCTGTATATTATAGTGAAGCACAGACAAACAGAAGAGGGAAGAAAAGGCAATGGAAAGCATGAGCATCCTGAAAAAGATCCGATGCGGGCTGAATCGGAATCAGTTAAAATATATGGTGATTATCGCCATGGTGATTGACCACATTGCCTGGAGCTTTGTCGACCGGGTCAATCCGCTGGCCGGTGGGACGATGCATTTTATTGGAAGGCTCACCGGTCCAACCATGGCCTATTTTGTGGGGGAGGGCTACCGCTATACAGGAGACGCCGGGAGGTATCAGAAGCGGCTCGCGCTGTTTGCCCTGCTCTCCTGGGCTCCCTATGTATACTTTAAATACGGTACACTGCCAGTCTGTTTTGAAGATGGTCAATGGATCGTTAATCCCATACAAAGTGTAATTTATACCCTGTTTTTAGGGCTCACAGCGATCCGGCTGTGGGAAAATCAAAAATTAACCGGCCCCCTGAAGGTGATGGGGGTTATCCTGCTTTGCCTGCTTTCGTGCATAGGCGACTGGGCGGTGACAGATGTGCTGGCGTGCCTGCTTGTCCATATTTACCGAAACCATCCCCGGGCCAAATGGACAGCTTACACGCTTACCTTCCTGCTCCCTCAGGTCCTGACGGTATGGCTGGCCGGATTTGAGGGAAACTGGTTTCAGCTGGGGGTTGTTCTGGCGCCGCTGATGCTCATCCTTTTTTACAATGGCGAAGAGGGGGGCAAAGCCCCCCTGCATAAATGGTTTTTCTACTTCTTTTACCCTCTTCATCTGCTTGCGCTGGGGATATGGCGGTGGAATACCTGACGGCATCTGTCCGCAAGCTGCTGCCGTGCTTCGCGGAGCAGGCCTTTTGCAGCGAAAGCGGGCCGCTCCTCCGTCTGCCGCATTTTTTACATCGTGAAACGACATTTCCCGGTTGCTTTTGCCGGTGGAATCGTGTATAATTCCAATATGTATGAGCGCCGCATGCTTTGGGGCATACGGACGGATGGGTCCCGTGCGACGGTACGCCGTGAACCATGTCAGGCGGGGAACCGAGCAGCATTAAGCGGTCGAGGCCGTGCGCCGCGGGGAACCTGTCCGTTCGTATGCCCGAGGGTGTGCGGCGTTTTGAAGCGAAGGAAAGGCGGAGATCGGATGTATCAGGTGCTTTATCGCAAATGGCGGCCCCGGACCTTTTCGGATGTGTCCGGCCAGCCGCATGTGACCACCGCGCTGAAAAACGAGCTTCGCACCGGGCGGCTGGCGCACGCCTATCTGTTTACCGGCTCCCGCGGCACGGGAAAAACCTCCTGCGCTAAAATTCTGGCTAAGGCGGTCAACTGCCTCTCTCTTCATGACGGAGATCCCTGCAACGAGTGTGATGTCTGCCGCGGGATCGACAGCGGCGCCATTCTGGATGTGGTGGAGATTGACGCCGCCTCCAACAACGGGGTGGACAGCATCCGCGAGCTGCGGGAGGAGGTCAGCTTCACTCCGGCCGTAGCGCGATACCGCGTCTATATCATCGATGAGGTGCATATGCTGTCAAACGGCGCCTTCAACGCGCTGCTGAAAACGCTGGAGGAGCCCCCCGCCCATGTGATCTTCATTCTGGCCACTACCGAGGTACACAAGCTGCCCGCCACCATCCTGTCCCGCTGCCAGCGGTTTGATTTTTCCCGCATCCCGCCCGAGGATATCGCCGCCCGTATCCAGTATATCGCCGGGGAAGAGAGGTTTACCATCACCGATGATGCAGCGCTGCTGCTGGCGCGGATGTCGGACGGTGCGCTGCGGGACGCGCTGTCGCTGCTGGATCAATGCCTCTCCCGTTCCCGCGAGCTCACCGCCGATACCGTTGCTGAGGCGGCGGGAATCGCTGGCCGGGAGCATCTGTATGAGCTGTCCGCCGCTGTGCGGGAGCAAAATCCCGGTGCGGCCCTGACGGTGATCGACCGCCTCCATGCTGCTTCGGCAGATATGGAACGGCTATGTGTGGAGTTGATTGATTTTTACCGCCATCTGATGATTCTCCGAAGCGTTCCTCAGGGGGGCGATCTGGTGGTGGCTTCCTCCGCTGAGCTGGAGCGGCTGCGTCAGGAAGCGGAGCAGTATGAGCTGGCCGCCATTCTGCATGGGCTGGAGTCCCTGCAAAAAACGCTGGAACGGCTGCGCGGCGGCGCCTCACGCCGGGTGGAGATGGAGACCGCGCTGCTCCGTCTGTGCACCCCCGAGCTGGACGTTTCCCCCGCCGCCCTGCTGCGGCGGATCACCGCGCTGGAGCGGGCGGTCCGCGGGGGCGCAGCGGCTCTGCCTGTTTCGGAGACATTGAAGGCGCCGGCGGCGGAATCGACCGTCCCACCGGCGGAACCGGCTGCTGAGGCAGAGAACCCGCCGCCCGGAGAGGCGCCTCCTCCGCCGGAGTCCTCTGCCGGAGACGGTGCGGCGGAACAGCCCTTTCCCCAATGGGGGGAGGTGCTGGAGGCGCTGGCGCAGACCTGTCCGCCCCTTCACGGCGTGCTGCTTGGCTCGGCCGCCTCTCTGAGAGGTGATTTCCTTCTGATCCGTACCAACAGCGACCTGTTTAAGGCGCTGGTTTCGCGCGATGGAAACAAGGCTCATCTGACGGCCGCCCTGCGCGGGGTGACCGGCCGCAGCTACCGCATCGGGGTCAAAAACGCTGCGCCGGAGGGAGCCACCGCCAGAGCCGCCTCACCTGACCCGCTGGCGGACTTTATCCGCAGCAGCCGGGAGCTCGGCGTGGAGGTAGAGGTTAAATAATGCCGGTCTTTGGACGGCCGGGAATGGATATTGACACAGAAAGGACTGTTTGTGATGAAAGCGAGACTGCCGAAGGGTGTGGGTGGAGGTCCCTCCAATATGCAGGGAATGATTAAGCAGGCGCAGAAAATGCAGGAGCAGATGACCCAGCTGCAGGCGGAGCTGGACGAGCGGGAATATACTGCCGCGGCCGGCGGCGGCGCGGTCTCCGCGACGGTGAGCGGAAAACGGGAGATTGTACGGCTGGAGATCCGGCCGGAGGTGGTGGACCCGGAGGATGTGGAGATGCTGGCGGATCTGATCACTGCCGCTGTTAACGAAGCGCTTCGCACCGCGGCCGAAACCTCCGAAACAGCGATGAATAAGGTGACCAACGGCCTCAACGTGCCGGGCCTGTTCTGAGATGGGGATGCAGATTGCCTCGCTGGCCCGGCTGGTGGAGCAGCTGGAGCGCCTGCCGGGCATCGGGCATAAATCCGCCCAGCGGCTGGCCTTCCATCTGCTGAACCTGTCGGAAAAGGAGGCGGAGAGCTTTTTGGACGCGGTCCGGGAGGCGCGGGAGAAAATACATGAGTGTGCCGTGTGCTGTAATCTGGCGGATCAGGAGCTGTGTCCCGTCTGCCGCGCCGGCAATCGGGACGCCGGCCTGATCTGTGTGGTGGAGGACCCGCGGGATGTGATGGCGCTGGAGCGCACACGGGAATATATGGGCTCCTATCATGTGCTGCATGGCACCATTTCCCCAATGGATGGCGTGGGACCGGAGCAGCTGCGGATCAAACAGCTGCTGACCCGTGTGGCGGAGCATGATATCCGCGAGATCATCATGGCGACCAACCCCACCGTGGAGGGGGAGGCCACCGCCATGTATCTCTCCAAGCTGCTCAAGCCCTTTGATGTGCCGGTCACCCGGCTGGCCTATGGCATTCCGGTAGGGGGCGATTTGGAATACGCCGATGAGATCACCCTGCGCCGTTCGCTGGAGGGACGCAGCCGGATCGAATAGAGGCGCAGGTTATGGGAAGGAGGGCGCCGCTTATGGCCAAAGAGATGATGAAGACCATAGCCGCCAATAAAAAGGCCTATCACGACTATTTTGTAGAGGATTCCATGGAGGCGGGTATCGCTCTGACCGGCACCGAAGTGAAATCCCTGCGGCAGGGAGGGGTCAATCTCAAGGATTCCTGGTGTGATATCACAGGCGGAGAGCTGATGGTCAACGGCATGCATATCAGCCCCTATGAAAAGGGCAATATCTTCAACCGGGACCCCCGCCGCCCTCGGCGTCTGCTGATGCATAAGCGGGAAATACTGCGTCTGTATGGCCTTGTTAAGCAGCAGGGGCTGACGCTGATCCCTCTGTCAATCTATTTTAAGGGGTCCCTTGTCAAGGTGCAGGTGGGATTGTGCCGCGGTAAAAAGCTGTATGATAAGCGGGAGGACGCCGCCCGCCGCGATATGAAGCGGGAGGCTGACCGGGCCTTTAAGGGACAAAATCGGGAATAGAACGGCCGAGAGCGGGCTTTGTCCATCGGACGGACTCCTGAAGAGACCATTTTTTCAGCAGAAAAATAGCGAATTTTAGCAGGGTAAAACGGCCAAAACGGGCCGTTTTTCTTTTTGCCTGTTTCTGTAAAAAGGGGCCTCCTGTTTTTTCTGAGCCGGATGTTATCGCGATTATGTGCGCTGGCGATTTTCCGCTGGCGGAGGCTGTCCCCTTTTCCCATACGGGGCGGCAGGGACAAGGTTCCGGGGCCGCCCCGCCTGCATAGCATACAGAGAAGACGAAAAAAGGATGGTGCACACGTATGATCATCCATGTGGTACAGCCGGGCGACACGGTCTATACCCTTGCCCGGCTGTACGGCGTTTCTCCCCAGCGAATTATCAGCGACAATAACCTTGTCAATCCGCAGACGCTGGTGGTGGGGCAGGCGCTGCTGATTCTGATCCCTCTGACGGTTCATACCGTGCAGAGAGGCGAAACTCTCGACTCTATCGCGGACAGCTATGGTACTACCTCCATGGTCCTGCTCCAAAATAATCCGCAGCTGATTTTTTCGCCGGTGCTTCAGCCGGGCCAGCAGCTGACAATCCGATTTGACACGGAGAAAAACCGAACCGTCACCCTGAACGCCTATGCGTATCCGTATATCCGGAGGGAGGTTCTGAAACGGGGACTTCCCTGTCTGACCTATCTGACCATTTTCGGCTACGGCTTTACACCGGAAGGGGACCTGATCCCCATCGACGATCAGCCGCTGATTCAGCTGGCCTATCAGTTCAAAACCGCGCCGGTAATGCTGCTTTCCTCTATCACAGAGGACGGAAATTTCAGCAGCGCGCGTGCCAGCCTCCTCTTTCAGGACCCGATGCTTCAGGAAAAGGTGCTGAACAATGTGCTTGCCGTGATGCTGGAAAAGGGCTATCTGGGACTGGATGTGGATTTTGAATACATTCCGCCGGAGGACGGAGAGGCCTATATCCGGTTCCTGCAGAATGTGACCGCGCGGCTGCATCCCTACGGCTTTTTTGTCAACACCGATTTGGCGCCGAAAACCTCCGCCAGTCAGGAAGGGCTGCTGTACGAATCGCACGACTACGCCGCTGTCGGCGCCGTTTCCGATACGGTGCTGCTCATGACGTATGAATGGGGATACGCGCACGGCCCGCCTATGGCTGTTGCTCCGCTGAATCAGGTTCGCCGGGTCGTTCAGTATGCGGTCAGTGAAATTCCGGTTAATAAGATTTTGATGGGGCTCCCCAATTACGGGTATGTCTGGCGCCTTCCCTTTGAGCGGGGGATCACCCAGGCTACCCCCATCGGGAATGCCTACGCGGTGGAGCTGGCCGCACGCAACCGCGCGTTCATCCAGTTTGATGAGACGGCGCAGAGCCCATTCTTTGAATACCGCCGGGAGGGTGTCGATTATGTGGCATGGTTTGAAGATGTGAGGAGTATCGAGGCCAAATTTGCCCTGATGGACGAATTTCAGCTGCTGGGCGGCGGTTATTGGAATCTGATGCGGCCCTTTGCCCAGAACTGGGCGTTTGTCAGCACGAAATACGACATCCGGAAGGTGGTGCCGTAAAGGCGGCCGTTCGTGTTATTTCCGGCGGCTGAGGTATCCCACCGTGCGGATCGGAGGCCGCCGGGATGGTTCATCCCGCCAGAGCCGCAGCCGCTGGACCCGCTCCCGACCGAAGGCGCGCGTACACAGTGTGAACACAAGCAGGTTGGCCAGGGTGCCGATTACGGCCCCGTCGATTCCCCCCGGACGCTGGAGCAGATAATTCCACGCAAGGGTGGAGAGGAGCCCTGCCGCCAGCGCATATCGAAAGGCACGGCCGTTGGAGGCAATCCCCAGGAAGGCGGCAGCCAGCGGCACCAGGATCAGCGGGCACCAGAAGGAATAGGCCAGCACCAGTATCTCGAAAATGTCCGGCACGGTAAAGGCTACGGCAACAGCGGCCAGCCCTGTCAGCAGATTGATGCCCCGCAGTGCACGAAGCTGCCCTCGGTCGGACAGACGGGGAAAGAGGGGCAGCACGGCGTCGCACACCAGCCCCACCGCTGCGCTGTTGAGAAAACCATCCGCCGCCGAAAGAATGATGGAGACCATGGCCGCCATGACAATACCCCGCACCCCCACCGGCAGCACCTGTAAAAGAAGCACCGGCATAGCGGCGGCGGGGTTATCGGTCACCTGGAGGGCATAAGCGGTAAAGCCGATCAGCCCGGTGACGACAAAGAAGGGAAGCGAAAACAGTCCGCTGAAAATAGTGGCGCGGGCGGTGGAGCGCGGACTTCGTCCAATCAGCAGACGCTGGGTATAGGGGGGCGCCAGCGCTTCTCCCAGCATCATGGTGAGAAAGAGGGAGAAAAATCCCACCGGGGTGGTGCCGTTAAACGGGTGATAGAACTCCGATGGAACCGACTGCAAAACGGCGGACAGGCCGCCCGCCCGATGCGCTCCCATCACCAGCAGCAGGGGCATTCCCGCCGCCAGCAGGGCAAACTGAACCATATCTGCCGCGATGACCGACTGCAGTCCCCCGGCGGTGGAATAGATCAGCACAATCCCGCAGCCAATCAGGATGCCCACACGGGCGTCCACTCCCAGCAGCACGTGAAAGACGAGGCCCATCGCCTCCATCTGCGCCCCCACCATGCCGGCGCTGCACAAAAAGATAAAGATACCGGCCAGAATTCTGGCCGCCCGGCCATACGACTGCCCAATCACGCCGCCCACGGTGGAAACGCCGGGAAACCGGCCCACACCGGGGACAAGGAAACGGCCAATCAATATCATGGACAGGCTGAAGCCGAACAGGGCCAGTGTGGTGCCGATCCCGTTTTCAAAGGCCCGGGCGGCGTTCCCTGACGAATATCCGCCGCCGATAAAGGAGGCAGCGAGAGAGGCAAACAGCACCAGCGTACCGTACCGGCCGCCGGAGGCGGTGAAATCACCGGCGCTTTTCACCTGCTTTCCGCCCAGCAGTCCCATCCCGACCAGTACGGCCAGATAGAGAAGCACAATGCCGATGTCCAGCCACATCACCGATCCCACCTTTCCGGCAGGAGGAGCTTTTCGTCCCGGAGAGCAGCGCCTGAAAGCGTCCCTTTGCCGGCAGACAGATATCCCCTTCCGCTCCTCACAGCCTATGAGGAGCGGAAGGGGATTATAACCCGGGGGGAGCCTGTCCCCCCTTTATTCCGCCGGGAAATCGGGGTCCCGGATCACTACCCCCAGCAGGCGGGCCAGCTCCGCCGCCTGCCAGGCGGTCACTATTGCACCCTTCAGTTCAAAGCCTGCCGCCTGAATTCCCTCCAGCCGGCAGGAGGTCAAATCGACACCGTTCAGGGAGGTACGCAGAAAGCCCGCCCCGATCAGGGAGGATTCCTGAAACGCCACCGGATCAAAGGCGCAGTCCCCAAAGGAGGCTCCATCCAGCGTCACGCTGTCAAAGCGGACGCGGCGTAGACTGGCAGCATCCCAGACCGAATAGCGCAGGTCTCCACCCTCAAACGACACGTGAAACAGTCGGGCGCGGGACAGCAGGCCTCCCACTGCCTTGCAGCCGTGAAACCGGCATCGCTGAAAGAAGGCGCCGTCAAAATCGCTGTTCGACAGGTCGCAGCTCTCAAAAGCCGTATCAAGAAAAGCGGTGCGCCGGAAGGAGCAATCGGTCAGACGAACGTTTTCCAGACGGGAGGAGCGGAAGCAGAGACCGTCCAATTCTTTCCCGGCCAGCAGGGTGTCCGCGATCCGCCGGCCGGAAATGTCGGTTTCCTCCTCCTGTGCGGTGCACAGAAGGCTGTCCAGGTCGGACACCTCCTCCAGCTCGCGAGGGAGGGCGGGGGGATTCAGCTTCACGGCAACGCCTCCTTCCGTGCTCAAAAAGCATCCGAATGGTTCCGGAGCCGGCAGAAGACGGATCAGTCCGCCAGCATCCGTTTGTCAATCACCCGCTGGGCCTTGCCTTCCGAACGGGGAAGGCTGCCGGGCTCCATCAGGGTGACGTTCGCATGGATGTTCAGTGTGCTTTGCAGAGCGGCCTCAATCCGTTTTTCCGTGTTTTCAATGTCCCGCACCGTATCAGAGAAGAGGCCGGCGTTCATCTCTACCTGCACCTCCATGCTGTCCAGGTTGTTCCGGCGGTCCACCACAATCCGGTAGTTAGGGTCCATCCCCAGCTCCAGCAGCACATGTTCTACCTGAGAGGGGAAGACGTTGACACCGCGGATAATCAGCATGTCGTCACTGCGGCCGTGAGGCTTGCTCATACGCACGAGGGTGCGGCCGCAGGCGCAGGAGGTGCGGTGAAGAGCGCAGATATCGCGGGTGCGGTAGCGGATCAGCGGCAGCGCCTCCTTGCCGATGCAGGTGAAAACCAGCTCGCCGTATTCCCCGTCAGGGAGGGGCTCCAGCGTTTCGGGATCAATTACCTCCGGATAGAAGTAATCCTCATTGATGTGCAGCCCATCCTGGCGCTCACAGTCATAGGCAACGCCGGGACCGGCAATCTCGGACAGGCCGTAAATATCGTATGCCCGGATATCCAGCAGACGCTCGATTTCCCGACGCATGTTGTCGGTCCACGGTTCTGCCCCGAACAGACCGCCCCGCAGCCGGAGGGCTTTGGGGTCGATGCTCATATCCCTCACCGTCTCGCCGATAAACATGGCGTAGGAGGGGGTGCAGCAAAGGAAATCGGAGCCGAAATCCTGTAAAATCTGCACCTGCCGTTTGGTGTTGCCGGAGGAGACGGGAATGGCGGTAGCACCCAGACGCTCCGCTCCATAATGGAGACCCAGTCCCCCGGTAAACAGGCCGTAGCCATAAGAGACATGGATAAAGTCCTCCCGGGTGGCGCCGGCGGCGGACAGGGCGCGTGCCGCACTTTCCGCCCATACCTCCACATCATGCGCGGTGTAACCCACCACCGTCTGCTTGCCGGTGGTGCCCGACGAGGCGTGGATACGGGTCAGCTCCCGCGGCGGCACGGCGATCAGGCCATAGGGATAGTTATCGCGCAGATCGTTTTTGACTGTAAAGGGCAACTTCCTGATATCGTCAATGGAGTGGATATCCCCGGGCTCCAGTCCCATGTCATGGAGCTTTTTCTGATAAAAGGGGACATGCTCACAGGCGTGGTTTACCATACGGATCAGGCGCGCCGACTGTATCGCGTGCAGATAATCGCGGGAGGCGCATTCAATTTCCGGCTGAAATACGGGCATGGGGTTCCGGACTCCTTTCATATCGCGTCTGAGCGGTTTTTTATCACAAGGCGAAGAAAACGGTCCTGTCTGTTTTGGGGCAATTCCTCTTCTCTCAGCCGCTCAATGGTTTGCAGGGCTTCAGCTTACCATCGGTTGACAGGGAGAAACCCTCCTGGCGGAGGTCAAAAGCGGCGCTGCCGTCGTTCTCAGCTTTAGCGGGCCGTCAGCCCGCCGGCATCCTGCGGCCTTGTCAGCGCCGTCTTTTGTTCCACCGTCAGGTCTTTCAACGTTTTTCGGGAGAAAAACCGGGTCGGCCCCTGTCAACCGATGGTAACAGTGAGATTATTCTATTACGGCATCGTAACCAAGGGCAAAGGCCCTCTCGTTGACCTCTACCGTTTTAGGAGGCACGAGGGCACGGATGGCATCCTGCCATTTGTCCCGGTCATAGCCCATCCGGCCGGCGGTGACGCCCAGCAGCACCACATTGGCGGCTTTTGCAGAGCCGGCTTTTTCCGCGAGCGCAAGAGCGTCCACCGCCGTCACCTGGACGCCGATAGACTCCAGAGCCGGCAGAATTCCCTGCGGGTAGGCGGCTGCTCCCATGATCACCGGCATGGGGTCCAGCGCCTGAGTGCTGGTGATCAGCACGCCGCCGGGCTTCAGCCACGGCAACCAGCGGGCCGCCTCCAGCTGCTCAAAGGAGACGATCAGGTCCGCTTCGCCCTCCTCAATCACAGGGGACCACACACGTTCACCATACCGCACATAGGTCACAACCGAGCCGCCCCGCTGGGACATGCCATGGACCTCACTGACCTTGACATCAAAGCCATCCTCCACAAACACGCGGCCCATCAGCTTGGAGGCGAGCAGGGTTCCCTGCCCTCCCACGCCGACGATCAAAATATTTTTCACCTTGTCGTTTGTCGCCGCCATCAGCGGTCGCCCCCCTTCTCCGTGGATGCAATCGCACCAAAGCGGCAGATTTTTGCGCAGATATCACAGCCGGCGCACTGTACCGGGTCGATCACGGCCCGGTGTTTCCCTTCGCTGTCCGTGCGGACCGCCAGTGCCGGACAGCCCGCCTGCAGACAGGCCTTGCAGCCGGTGCATTTTGCCGTGTCCACGGCAAGAGGGGGAGAGTGCTTCACCGTTTTCAGCAGGGCGCAGGGGCGGCGGGAGATGATCAGGGAGGGCTCCTCTGCCTTCAGCTCCTCCGACACAACCCGGCGCACCTGTTCAAGATCAAAGGGATCCACCACCGTCACCCGGCGAATACCCACCGCACGGGCCAGCGCCTCCAGATCAACCGCCACGGTGGGGTCGCCCTTGATGGTCAGACCGTTGGCGGGATTGTTCTGGTGGCCGGTCATGCCGGTAATGGAATTATCCAGCACAATCACAGTGGAGATGCCCCGGTTGTAGGCGATATCAATCAGGCCGGTGATGCCCGAATGGATAAAGGTGGAATCGCCAATCACTGCCACTGATTTTTTGGCCTGTTCGGTTCCGCGTGCGGTGTTGTAGCCATGGAGGCCGCTGATGGAAGCTCCCATGCACACACAGGTATCGAGCATGGAGAGGGGGGCGGAAGCTCCCAGCGTGTAGCAGCCGATATCGCCGCTGACGTACAGCTTGTATTTTTTCAGGGCATAAAACAGGCCCCGGTGAGGACAGCCGGCGCACAGCACGGGCGGGCGCGGCGGAATGGGCGCCGCTTCAAAGCGGAGAGCGGGACGCTCTTCACCCAAAAGGGCCTCTCTCACCGTTTTCTGCGAAAACTCGCCGCAGGACGGGAACAGCAGCTTGCCGATCACGGGAATTCCGTGCTTGCGGCAGTGGGTCTCAATGATGTCGTCCAGCTCTTCAATGACGTATACCTGACCCACCTGACGGGCGAATTCGGCAATCAGCTGAACCGGCAGCGGATGGACCATCCCCAGCTTGAGATAGCTGGCGCGTTCCCCCAGCGCTTCCCGGGCATAGGTGTACGCGGCGCCCGCAGCGATGATGCCGATCCGGCGATCGTGATATTCCACCGTGTTGATGCCGGAGGTCTCGGCATACTGGCGCAGGGCCTCCATCCGCTTCTCCACCCGGAGATGGGCGGGCCGCGCCATGGCGGGCATCATCACATTTTTCATCGGGTCCCTTTGATAGTCCCGCAGCGGGCGTTCCTCCCGTTCGCCGAGCTCTGTCAGCGAGCGGGAATGGGAAATACGGGTGGAAAGCCGGAGCAGGAAGGGGGTGTCAAACTGTTCGGAAAGGGCAAACGCCCGCTTGGTGAATTCCAGGCATTCGGCGGAATCGCACGGCTCCAGCATGGGGGTTTTGGAGGCGATGGCATGCCGGCGGGAATCCTGTTCGTTCTGGGAGGAATGCATGCCGGGATCATCGGCCACCGCGCACACCATACCGCCGTTTACCCCGATATAGGAAGCGGTATAGAGCGGGTCCGCCGCCACGTTCAGGCCCACATGCTTCATGGCGCAGAAGCTGCGGGCGCCGCCGGTACAGGCGCCGAAGGCGGCCTCAAACGCCACCTTTTCATTGGGGGCCCATTCGGAATAGATCTCCTCATACTGGGTGACCGCCTCGGTGATCTCGGTGCTGGGGGTGCCGGGATAGGAGGAGACAAAGGTGACCCCCGCCTCATACAAAGCGCGGGCGACCGCCTCATTGCCGAGCATCAGTGCTTTCATCGGATCATCCTTTCGCTTGACGGCGGTGCCCGGCTCCACAGAGGAGGGGACCGCCGGTTTTTCTATGTTCTTTATATACCGGCGGGGTGCCGTCAGCATTCGCTGCGCAGATCGACCACGCGCTTTGCCTTACCGGTAAACCGCTCGATGCTTTTCGGCTCCACCAGGCTCACGGTGATTTCGATGCCCAGAATCGCCTTGATCCGGTCATGGATACGGCGCTGAAGGGCCTCCAGCTCACCGTAGCGGTCGAGGAGGGAACCGTCGATCAGCTCCACCCGTACCTCCAGTGTATCGGCATAGCCCTGACGGCGGACCACCAGCTGATAGTGCGGGCTGATCTCAGTCACACCGATGAGCGCGCTTTCCACCTGGGTGGGGAAGACGTTGACCCCGCGGATTTTCAGCATGTCGTCGGTCCGGCCGATAATTTTGTGCATGCGGGCGGTGGTCCGGCCACAGGCACAGGGTTCGTAGCAGATGTTGGTGATATCCTTGGTGCGATAGCGCAGCATGGGCAGCCCCCGTTTGGTCAGATTGGTGACCACCAGCTCACCGGTGGAGCCGGGCTCCAGCACTTCGCCGGTGGCGCTGTCGATGACCTCACAGAGGAAATGGTCCTCGTTGATATGCAGGCCGTCCCGCATCAGGCACTCACCCGACATGCCGGGACCGTTCAGCTCCGATAGGCCATAGTTGTCGGTGGCAAAAAAATCGCCGCCCCAGCGCTGTTCGATGGAGGTACGCATTTCCGGTGTGCTGCCTTCGCTGCCCAGAATCCCCAGCTTCAGACGATACTGCTCCATGGGGAACTCTTCCGCTCGTTCCCGTGCCGATTCTGCCAGATACAGACAGTAGGACGGGGTGGCTACAATGGCGTTGGTGCCGAAGTCCCGCATAAACTTCAGCTGTTTTTCCGTATTGCCGGAGGAGGTAGGGACCACCGTGGCGCCCACCCTTTCCAAACCATAATGCAGGCCGAGGGCGCCGGTAAACATCCCGTAGCCAAAGCAGATCTGAACCACCGTGTTTTCATCCGCGCCGGCGGCACAGGCCAGACGGGCTACCTGCTCCGACCAGTTGTCAAGATCCTCCTGGGTATATCCCACCACGGTAGGGTTGCCGGTGGTGCCTGACGAGGCGTGGAGACGCACCATCTCTTTCATCGGTACGCTGAACAGACCGAAGGGATAGTTGTCCCGAAGATCGTCCTTGGTGGTATAGGGGATGTGATGGATATCCGACAATGCTTTTATCCGGTCGGCGGAAACCCCCGCCGCCTGGAATCGTTTGTGGTAAAACTCAACATTCCGGTCACAGTAATCCACCAGGGAGCGAAGCCGTTCCAGCTGGAGCCGTTCGAGCTCAGGGCGGCGGATACACTCCATCTCCCGGTTGAAAATATGGTTTTCCATCCTCGTCTTCCCGTCCTTATGTGCAGATTGCGTCATCCGCGGGCCGCGCCCGGAGAACGCCGTGGTTCCGAAACGCCGGATACCGCTCCAACCATCATACCTGTTTATTCGACGAATGTAAAGGCAAACCGACCGCTTTTTCCCGAAAGATTCTTCCTGCCTGGCGGTTCTTTCCATACAGACGGCCTCTCACGGCGTCCCAACGGAAAGCGAGGCGCCGGAGGGCCCGTCCACTTTTACAGATATATTGATACGGGCCGCTGTTTATGCTATTCTAATTTTGCCGGAAGATTTCGGCAGGGGAAGGCTTAAAATGCGGGAAAAGGAGTGGCGGAGTATGCCGTATCGTTTTCAGGTCAATCTGGGCGGAATTCTGGATGTGCTGTCCAACCACCTGTATAAGAGCCCGGATGTGTTTTTGAGAGAGCTGCTGCAAAACGGCGTGGATGCCGTCACCCTGCGCCGGAAGGGGCAGCCGGGATGGGACAGCGGACGGATCGTCATCCGGCTGGAGCCTGGCCGGCGTCTGGAGTTTCAGGATAACGGCGCCGGGCTGAGTGAGGAGGGAATCCATCGTTTTCTGGCCATTATCGGTCAGTCCTCCAAGGCGGAGCTGATTGACGGCAGGATACCGGAGGATTATATCGGGCGTTTCGGTATTGGTCTTTTGTCCTGCTTTATGGTATCGGACACCATTGAAATTCATACGCGAACCCCCGGGGGTCCAGCTCACGTCTGGATCGGCCGTGCGGACGGCACCTATACGCTGGAGCCGCAGGACAGCTGCCCGGAGGGGACCACGGTCATGCTCACCGCCCGCCCCGGTGCGGAGCATTATTTCCAGCCGGAAACGGTGGAGAGGCTGGTGCGGTACTATGGCCTGGCGCTGCCGGTGCCGGTATATCTGGAGGGGGAGCCGGAACGGATTAACCGCATTCCGGAGGATTTCTCCGCTGTCAACCGCAGCCAACTGCTGTCCTTCGGTGAATGGCTGTTCGGGGAGGAGTTTCTTGACGCCATCCCCATCCAGACCCCCCATATCAGCGGCGTTGCCTATGTCCTGCCGTGCCGGACCGACGTCTCGGTGAAGGTGGGGCATCGCATCTATCTCAAGCAGATGCTCCTCACCGAGAGGGGGGATACGTTGCTGCCGGAGTGGGCCTTTTTTCTGCGGTGTTTTCTGAACACGCGCTCGCTGCGGCCCACGGCCTCCCGCGAGGATTTTTATGAGGATGGGGAGCTGGCAGCGGCCCGGACCGAATTTTCCCAGGCGGTGGGGAGCTATCTGGCGGAGCTGTCCCAGGACGCTCCGGAACGCCTCCAGCGCGTAGTGGACATTCACGCGCAGGCGATCAAGGCCATGGCGATCTGGGATGACAGCCTTTTCCGACTCTTTATTGATTATCTGCCCTTTGAGACCTCTGAGGGAACCATGACCGGCAGGGCGCTGAAGCAGGCCGGAGCCGGGGCATGGGTTGGCTCTGTGCCGAAATTCAAACAGCTGCGCCCTCTCTTTATGACACAGGGGCGGCTGCTGATCTGCACCGGCTATACCTCCGATGAAGAGCTGGTGGAAAAGCTGGCTGATGACTTTTCCCTGCCGCTGGAGCCGCTGCGGGAGGACCAGCTGGAGCTGGTGATGGAGGCGCCCGCGCCGGAAGAGGAGCAGCGGGCCTTTGCCCTGCTTCGGGCGGCGGACCGGGGACTGAAGGAGTTTGACTGCCGTGCGGAGCTGCGGCGGTTTCTGCCCGGCGACCTCCCCGCCCTCTACGCCATGAGCGATGAGGTGGGCTTCCTGCGGCGGCTCCAATCCGCCCAAAAGGACGAGGGAGGACTTTTTTCCGGGGCATTGGCCTCCCTGCTGGAGAGCGCGGAGACGCGACCTCTGGCCACCCTTTATCTCAACCAGAACAGCCCGCTGATCCAGAGACTGATCGAAAACGGCGGCGCGGACCTGCTGCAAAGCGTGATCCGGGTTCTGTATATTCAGGCGCTGCTGGCCGGCGGACATTCCCTCCATGGCGGAGAGCGAAAGCTGCTGAACCGGGAGCTGCTGCGGCTTGTCGAGTTTGCCGGAGGGCAAGGAAAGGAGAAAATTTCCCATGACGAAACCATTTGACGGAGAGGTACTGGACGAGGTCATTCAAAAGCTGTCCGACGGCGCGCCTAAAATGACGGCGCTGCTGGATGCCATTCGCCGGGCTGACGAGGCGGGGGAGCTTTACTGGCGGCTGGCCTTTCGATGGGATTACCTCTGTCAGGCCACCTTCCATGACGACCCGTCCAAGGCTATCCCGGTGGCAGCGGAGTACAGCGCCATTTATGAGGAAAATCCCGGCGGCAGTCCCATGACCAAGCACAGCAAAGAGGCCTATCTCATGGCCATGGAAATGGGCATTGATCCGGCGGCGCGTCTGCCGCAGATTCCTCTGGAGCAGTACGATGCCATGCTGGAAAAATACCGGGAGCTGACCCGGCGCTATGGGCTGGGCGAAAAGAATTATCAATGGCAGAGGTATTTCCGCTGGGAGTTTGCCGATCAGGATCAGGCGCTGCAGTGCCTTCAGGCGGCGTGGGAGGCGGAGAGGGACGCTCTCTCCGATTGCGAGGCCTGTGAGCATGTCCGGGCGGTGCGCCAGTATCTTCGTGCCGGAGACAGGGAAATGGCGGAGCGTTACACGAAGCCTCTGGTCAGCTATCGGGTATCCCCCTGTGAGAGCTCGTTTCAGAATCTCTGGCAGGCGTATCTGGATGACGCCATGGACCGGGGCGATTGGGAGGCCGCTGTACCCTTTGCGGAAAAGCTGCAGAAAAAGGGGAATCGGGACCGGGGAGACCTGAGCTATGTGGGCTCTCTTCTGCGCTGCTGGGGGCGGGGAAATACGGACCAGGCGCTGTCCCTGTTTTCCCGCCGGCTGGAGTGGACCTTCGACATGTGGGATCAGAAATGGCTCTATGATTTTTATAAAGGGGCCTGGGTCTGCTTCCGCGAGGCGGAGCGGGAGCAGGTGAAGCTGCGTCTGCCGGAGCGTTTCCCTCTGTACCGGGAGGACGGCGTCTATTCCGCTCCGGAGCTGGCGGAGTGGTTTTACCGGCAGGCTGCCGACATCGGCGGGCGCTTTGACCGGCGGAATGGCGCCGATTATTTTTCTAAAAATTTGGCCGCCGCCGGACCGGAGAGAATGTAACCGGAAAAGCATGGCAGGGAGGGACACACCCTCCCTGCTTTATTTCCTTATATATAGAATTATCCGTCAGGAGGCAGGGACGGCACAGAGGGCAGAAGGGATGGCTTGTCCCGCCTGCTCCAATGTGCTACAATATAAAAACAGAGCTTTTTTGAAGGACTCTGGTCCTCTCTGTTTTGGCAGAGCGTTATTGTGGACGGCCCAATTCAGATAAATCTTACACAGCGCCTTCTTCTGCCGCCGGCTGCTGAAGGGACAGAAGGGGCTGAGGGAGACCGACGGGTTCCCAGCCTGACAAATGGCGAAGGCCTCCGGCGGCCTTTTTCACGTCAGTCGGTGGCGGGCAGGCTCTGAAAAAATTGCCCGAACCGATGATTCATTTTTATGGAGGAAGGACCCCAACATCATGAAGGATGAAGAGATCACCTGTTTTGAGCAATTGGAGCTCAGCAGCGAAATTCTGAAGGCCGTATCCCGCATGGGCTTTATGGCGCCGACGCCGGTACAGGCGCAAACCATTCCGCTGATGCGTCAGGGCAGCGATATCATCGCCAAGGCTCCCACCGGCACAGGCAAAACCTGTGCCTTTGGGATTCCGCTGCTGGAGGGGCTGCGCGACGATACCGACGATATCCAGGCGGCAGTGGTCTGCCCTACCCGTGAGCTGTGTATTCAGATCGCGGAGGAGCTGCGCCAGCTGGCGGCCTTCCTGCCCGGTGTGCGGATTGCGGCTGTATATGGCGGTCAGCCTATTGCCCGACAGCTGACCGCGCTGAAAAAGCGTCCGCATATCGTGGTGGCGACGCCGGGACGGCTGCTGGATCATATGAGCAGGGGAACTGTCTGGCTGGGCAATTTGTATACCGCGGTGCTGGACGAGGCGGACGAGATGCTGAAGATGGGCTTCATCCGCGATGTGCGCCGGATTTTAAACGCCACTCCTGCCGATACGCAGGTGGTGATGTTCAGCGCAACGATTTCCCGCGAGGTGATGGACGTTGCCTGGGAATATCAGCACAACGCGGCGGAGGTCCAGATTGCTGCCGAGGGCGACAGCCGGCCGCGCATCGCCCAGTTCCAGCTGATGTCCTCCGGCAGCCGCCGGACAGAGGATATGCTGCGGATCGTGGACCTGCTGGACCTGCATCGTGTGATGGTGTTCGGCAACCGCAAAAGTACGGTCCGTCAGCTGGGGGAGCGGCTCCGCCGCCAGGGCCGGTCAGTGGATTGTCTGCACGGCGATATTCCCCAGTCTCAGCGCAATCGGGTGATGAGCGCCTTCCGGGAGGGACGCTTTGAGATTCTGGTGGCCACCGATGTGGCGGCCCGCGGCATTGATGTCGATGATGTTGAGGCGGTTTTCAACTACGACATCCCCGATGAGAATGAATATTATCTTCATCGGATCGGCCGTACCGGCCGGGCGAAACGACACGGTATGGCCTTTACCTTCATGACGCCTGACGACCGTTTCCGCCTCCGCGATATCCGAAAATATACCCATTCGGAATTGTGGGACATTCATTTTGATGACAGAGGCCGGTTGATTTCCGATGAGGGCGCCGACGTGGAGGAGATCGCCCGTAGGATTCAGACAGCCGGTAAAGATTGACCCCTCTTTCCCCCTGACGAAGAGAAGTATCCAGACAGCTGAAGCGAAAAGACAAATGCCTGTTCCGACAGAAAGGAGCAGGTATTTTTTGTGATGAGAATCGGATTCAGAGGACAGGGGAGGCAGAGATCTTTTGAAGCTGTACGGCTGCCGGGAAATCAACAGGAATAACCAGCGGGAGAAGGCAGACACTAAAGTCTGCATCAAAGATTCTTTACAGGATCCGGGAAACAGCTGGAAATTCTGAAAGGAACGGATAAAAAATCGCTGTTTTGCGAAACTTATGATACGTCTACTTTTTATCCCTGTCGAAAAAAAGAAAAAACAACACCAAAACAAACGGGATATTATGATAACGGGAGGTTACAGAGCTGTAACTTTTGGATGGGTGCACAAAAAAACAGGGAAAAAATTCAAAGACAAATCCGACGACCAATTATGGAAAATAAAGGGATATAATATGGCAAAATGACAGGATTTTGTTGATAAACAGAGGGGAAATCAGAGGTTTTATCTTAAAATTCCGGAAAAGCTGTCGGTAAAGATTGAAAAAGACAAGGGCCGGAAAGAGACTGGCAGAGGTCGGTCAATTTCCGTCTCTTTCCAGTATCATTATGCAAAATGCACAAAAACAATGCGCTGAAAGAGGTTTGACAGCGCACTTTCGTCTGAGTATAATAGCAAGCGATATACGGAGCAGCCACCAAAACGCTGACGTTCCTGATGCGGAGAGTGAATCCACCATACATAAAATCCATGTACAGGCCTCTGACCCGTCGGCTTTGGATGAAAGCCAGAGGACGAGCGCCGGATTTTATCTCCGCTTGACATAGAGGGAGTTCATCCTGTTCCACAAAACTTCAAGGGATGTCTCCGCCATGAAGAAAGGAAGCATTTGATGGATACCGTTACTCAAATGGTCACAACAATGGGCCGCCTTGTTCGCAGCCGGTTGTTTGGCGTGACCGCTCTGGCTGTGGTCAGTGCGGCGATGGTTACCTATGTTTCATGTAACATGCACGCCGTCACTGTCATTGATGGAGAAGAAAGCTGTGTGGTTCTGACCCTGAATCACGACGCGGATGCGATTTTACAGGAAGCCCGCATTGCCGTGGGCGCGGATGATGAAATCATCAGCGAGCTGGATTTCAGAAGCGGGGAGATCGAGATCAACCGCGCTTTTGACGTACAGGTGACGGCGGACGGCTGTACTACCGTGGTGCGTATGACCGGCGGAACCGTCGCCGACGCGCTTCAAAAGGTGGGCGTTTCAATCGGTGAGAACGACGTGACGAGCGTTCACACAGCGGAAACAGTGAGTGAGGGACTGAATATCTGTATCAACCGCGTGGCCTATGGGGAGACGGTGGTCAACGAAGCCATTCCCTATGAGAGCAGCGTGGAATACACCAATGAGCTGGACAAGGGCAAAACCGAAGTCAAGCAGGCGGGACGCGAAGGGGTGCGCACCTATACCTATCGTGACACGATGGTGGACGGAGAAAAGACGGGCACCGAGCTTGTCAGCGAGGAGGTCACTCTTCAACCGGTATCGGAGATCAAGCTGGTAGGAACGCGGACAGCCAAGGCGGTATCGTCGGTTCAGCAGGATGGCGTGGTGCTGGACGCTAACGGGGTTCCCGCGAATTATAAAGCGGTGTATACTGGCCGGGCGACGGCCTACACCAACGATAGAGGGCTGGCTGGTCATTATACCGCCAGCGGCCGGCGCGCCGAGGTGGGCGTGGTGGCAGTCAATCCCAACATCATTCCCTATGGGACCCGGCTGTATATCGCCTCTCCTGACGGGAAATACGTGTACGGCTATGCGGTTGCCGGGGATACCGGCGGGGCGCTGATGTCAGGACACGCGGTGGTGGACCTTTTTATGGCCACCTATGAGGAATGCGTCCGGTTTGGTGCACGCACCATGAACGTGTATGTGCTGAATTGACAGATGGAATGAGGAAAAGCGCTGTCCAGCTTGTCTGGACAGCGCTTTTTTGCTGCTGATGGCCGTTTCCTGGACCGTGATTTGAAGCGCAGGCCGACAGTGACCATTTTCCTGTACCGTATACCGTGATGGCAGCGGCTTTCATGTGGATTCTGATTTGACCCTGCAAATGGATTTTCGGCTGACAAAATCGGGAACGTCAGCCGCCAGCGCTTTAGACGCACATGTCATGTGAGAAATCATCTTTTATTGGGCGGCTGCCCGGCCGTGCCCGCAGATCATGTCAAGCGCTTTTCCTCTAGCGGCCGGTAACATCAGCGCACAAGGGAACAGGGGCTGTTTTGCCAATTCCGGTGGTCATGGTTTCTGCCGCCAGTGCCCTATCAAGAAAAATTTGCGGTTTGTTTACATACAGCGCGGCGAAAAACGGTAAGATACGGGTATACTATCGGCTGAAGGGAAGTGCCGGCTGTGAGCGAAATCATCCGCATTCAAGAGGTCTATAAGATATACAATCCCGGGCCCAACGAGGTGAGGGCGCTGGACGGCGTGTCGCTGACGGTGGAGGAGGGGGAATTTCTCGCCATTGTGGGGCATTCCGGCTCCGGAAAATCCACCCTGATGAATATGCTGGGCTGTCTGGATACCCCTACCTCCGGCGCCTATTTTCTGGAAGGGCGGGATGTATCGCGTCTGACCGACGACCAGCTGTCTGAGATACGCAACCGGCATATTGGTTTTGTTTTTCAGGGGTTTAATCTGATCCCCAGCCTGGATGCAGCGGAAAACGTGGAGCTCCCGCTGATTTACCGCGGGATGGGCCGGGAGGAACGCCGCCGGCTGGCCGTGGAGGCGCTGACCCGCGTGGGGCTGGAAAAACGGCTCCGTCACAAACCGGCGGAGATGTCCGGCGGACAGCAGCAGCGAGTGGCGATTGCACGTGCTATCGCTGCGCGCCCGCCTCTGATTCTGGCCGACGAACCGACCGGCAATCTGGATACCCGTTCCGGTGAGGAGGTTATGCAGATTCTGCGTGAGCTGAATGGGGAGGGGCGCACCGTTATCCTGATCACCCATGATAACGATATCGCTGCTCGCGCCCATCGGGTGGTACGCATTCAGGACGGACGGGTGGTGGATGATACCTCTGCTGCATGAGGCCTTGGGAGGCAGGAGAGGGGATGCTTGCTCCTTCCTTTCATCATCATTCGCCGTTCTACAGGGCCCCGCTCATCAGGAAACAAAAGGCCGCCCTGTCTCCGAAAGAATCGGAGACAGGGCGGCTTGCGCTGTGTATCAGGAAGAAGACCGCTTATTTCAGGCGGGACTTCAGGCTCTCGAGCTGATTTTTCAGTTCCTTCGGCAACCGATCACCGAACTTCTGATAGAATTCTTCGATGCCTTCCGCCTCGGAGGCCCACAGAGCCTTGTCAACCTCCAGAATGGATTTCAGCGTGTCGCGGGAGATATCCAGATCCTCCAGATTGATGTCCTCTGCCTTCGGTACAAAGCCGATGGGGGTCTCTACTGCATCGGCCTTGCCTTCGCAGCGGGCGATGATCCACTCCAGCACACGGAGGTTATCGCCAAAGCCCGGCCAGATGAAGTGCCCCTCGTCGTCCAGACGGAACCAGTTGACATTGAAGATTTTGGGGGCCTTGTCTCCGAGCTTCTTGCCCATTTCCAGCCAGTGGGCCCAGTAATCGCCCATGTGGTAGCCGCAGAAGGGAAGCATGGCCATGGGGTCGCGGCGGACAACGCCAACGGCGCCGGTAGCGGCGGCGGTGGTTTCAGACGCCATGATGGAGCCGACAAACACGCCGTTTTCCCAGTCGCGGGACTGATAGACCAGCGGAGCGGTCTTGGCGCGGCGGCCGCCGAAGACAATGGCCGAGATCGGCACGCCCTTGCCCGAATCAAATTCGGAGGAAATGCAGGGGCAGTTTTTCGCCGGTGCGGTGAAACGGGAGTTAGGATGAGCCCCCTTGGTTTCCGGATCGGCGTTCCAGACCTCGCCCTTCCAGTTGAGGGAGTTTGTCGGCGGGTTCTTGTCCAGACCCTCCCACCATACCGTATTTTCATCCAGATTATGCACCACGTTGGTGAAGATGGTGCCCTTCTGGGTGGAAATCAAGGCGTTGGGATTGGACTTCATGTTGGTGCCGGGGGCCACGCCGAAGAAGCCGTTTTCCGGGTTGACGGCCCACAGGCGGCCATCCTCACCGATACGCATCCAGGCGATATCGTCGCCCACGCACCATACCTTATAGCCCTTCTTGCGATAGAGCTCCGGCGGAATGAGCATGGCCAGATTGGTTTTGCCGCAGGCAGACGGGAAGGCGGCGGCGATGTATTTGATTTCACCCTGCGGGTTTTCCAGACCGAGAATCAGCATATGCTCAGCCATCCAGCCCTCCTGGCGGCCCAGGTTGGAGGCGATGCGCAGCGCGAAGCATTTTTTGCCCAGCAGCACATTCCCGCCGTAGCCGGAATTGACCGAGATGATGGTGTTATCCTGCGGGAAGTGGCAGATGTACCGTTTTTCCTCATCAATATCGCATTTGCAGTGCAGTCCGCGCACCCAGTCGTCGCTGTCGCCCAGAGCGTCCAGTACATTCTGGCCCACACGGGTCATGATCGCCATGTTCAGCACCACATAGATGGAATCGGTCAGCTCAATACCGTATTTGGCAAAGGGGGAACCGACCGGACCCATGGAATAGGGGATAACATACATGGTGCGTCCCTTATAGCTGCCGCGGGCGATATCATCCAGAAGTTTATAGGCCTCGGCGGGCGCCATCCAGTGGTTGGTAGGGCCGGCATCCTCTTCCTTCTCCGAGCAGATGAAGGTACGGTGCTCGACACGCGCTACATCATTAACAGCGGTGCGGTGCAGGTAACAGCCCGGCAGCTTTTCCTGATTCAGTTTGATGATTTCGCCGGTGGAGCAGGCCTCCGCGCGCAGAGCCTCCAGCTGTTCCTCGGAACCGTCAATCCAGACCACCTTGTCCGGATTGACCAGCGCCTTTTTCTCCTCGATCCAACCGAGGACAGATTTGTTGTTGGTCATGTCAAGAACTCCTTTCGGTTATCTCTCAGTCCCTTGGTGTCTTTCCCCATTATAATCCATCCTTACCGTGGAACGCAAGAGGGAATCATGAATAAATTGATAATTTTTTAACAGCTGATTGGGCGGTGTATTATTTTTTAGAGCCCTGTATACAGAGAGGGCGGAAATAAGGCCTTGCCAGCAGGGATTTTCGACACAGCGGCTCTTTACAGAATCGGCAAAAACCGCTACCATAGAGAGCAGGTTTATCCGGCAGGGACGCCATGCCGGTATGGGAATGGACAGTGCTCGGGGAAGCCTGCTGTCTTTCGGCAATAAAGGCCGGCAGAAATCTCTGATGTCCAACTATGGGAAAAAGGAGGCGGCGACATGCCTTGTCTTTCTTTTCGGTCGGGGAAGCTGGAGCTGACCGGCCGCACGGCTGTGATGGGGATTCTGAATGCAACGCCGGACAGCTTTTCGGACGGGGGGAAATACCAGGAGCCGGAGCAGGCGGCCATCCGCGCCCGCCAGATGGAGGAAGAAGGGGCCGATCTGATTGATATCGGTGCACAGTCCACTCGGCCGGGACATGTCCCGATAAGTGCAGAAGAGGAATGGGGGCGGCTGGAGCCTGTTCTGCGGTCGGTGCGGCGGGCAGTGGCTGTGCCGCTTTCCATTGATACCTACTATCATTCTGTGGCGCGTGCCGCTCTGGCATGCGGGGCGGATATTCTCAACGACGTTTCGGGCGGTGAAACGAACGGTCTGCCGGAGCTCGCAGCAGAGACCGGCGCGGCCCTGATCCTGATGCATGCCGGAAAGGGCGCAGACGATGACGGGGAAGGCCAGGATGCGGTGGAGACAGTACGGGCGTATTTTGAGCGGGTACTTCGATTGGCGGAACGGGTTGGACTCCCCCGCGAGAGGCTGTGCCTTGATCCGGGAATCGGCTTTGGCAAGGGGAGAAGAGGGGACCTGAGACTGGCAGCCTGCCTCCCCGAACTTCTGCGGGGTCTGCCGGAGACGGCTGTCCTGTTCGGTGCCTCCCGCAAGCGGGTGACGGCGTTTTTCAGTGTGGCAGAGGGGGAGACACCCCCCGCCTTTGATCAGCGGCTGGGGGGAACCATTGCCATCCATACGGCCGCGCAGCTGGGAGGAGCTCATATTCTGCGTGTACACGATGTCGCGCCCGCCGTACAGGCGGCCCGCCTGATTGATGCGCTGCGAAGGGAGGCGGAATAAGTCCGTGCAGGAAAAACAGCTTCTGCTTTTCGATCTGGACGGCACCCTGACCGATCCGGCGGAGGGGATTACCCGCTCCGTACAATATGCGCTGCGCTCCTTTGGTATCGAGGTTGAGGATTTGACCACGCTGTATCCTTTTATTGGACCGCCGCTGCAGGATTCCTTCCAGCGTTTTTTGGGATTTTCGGAGGAAAAAGCCCGGCTGGCGGTGACCAGGTATCGGGAATATTTTGCCGCAGAGGGGATTTTTGAAAATCGGGTGTATCCCGGCATCCCGGCTCTTCTGGCCGGACTGAAGGACAGGGGGAAGGAGCTGGTGCTGGCGACCTCCAAACCGACGGTGTTTGCTGAACGGATTTTGGAGCATTTCCAGCTTTCTTCTTATTTTACCTATATAAGTGGCAGCTTTCTGGACGGCCGCCGTTCCGACAAACGGGAGGTGGTGCTCCATGCGCTGGAGCATGGCCATGTACAGGAGCGGTCCCGCGCGGTGATGGTGGGGGATCGGGAATACGATGTTTTCGGTGCTGCTGGTGCGGGTGTTGACTGTATCGGTGTTGCCTATGGCTACGGCAGCCGGGCCGAGCTGGAGGAGGCTGGCGCCACCGTTGTCTCGGACACGGTGGAAGAGCTGAGGGCTTTGCTGATAGGGGAGGCTGCGGAATGAAGAGAAGAAAAACGCCGCTCTGGAAAAGGGAGCTGTTGCTTTTTGGGATGGCCTTTTTGCTTCTGGCGGCCTGTTCGGCGCCGGTGCTGTGGCGGTACGGGACGGACCCGTCCCGTATCCCGCTTCTGAGCGGGTCCATTGACGGCTTACGCCGGGCCAGCGGGTCCGGCGGGTGGAAGGCGGTGCTTTCCCTGCCGATCTGGCTGCTGTCGGGGACGGGATTGCTGGCGGCGAAAACGGTGCTTCAGCGCCGTTTTCCTGAAAGAAGGGCGATTTTGGATTTGATATCTTACGGCATGATCGCGGCCGCCATGCCGGTTTTTCTGTATTTCTTCAGTGCGTCGTTTGAGCTAAAGCTGAGCGGCGTCCTCTGGTGTCTGCTGACGGGAATCTTTTTTCTGCTGACCTTTGGCGTCTGGTGTGCGGAACAGGCGCTGTGCTATATTCATAACCGGATGAAAAAGGAGAAAAGACACAATGGATAGTATCCAGATTCGGGGCCTTCGGGTCTATGCCTATCATGGGGTGAACCCGGAAGAAAAGGAAAAGGGACAGCCGTTTGTCCTGGATATCACGCTGCGGACCGATTTATCCCGGGCGGGAGCCAGTGATTCCCTGTCCGATACGCTGAATTATGCCCGGGTGACCAAACGGGCGGTGCAGGTGATGCGGCAGGAAAGGGTGAACCTGATTGAGCGGGCGGCTACGCTGGTGGCCGAGGCGATTTTAAAGGATTTTCCCGCGCAGGAGGTCACGGTGCTGCTCAGAAAGCCACGCGCGCCGATTGCCGCCGATTTTGAAGATGTCGCGGTGGAGATCACCCGGCGGAGGGAGACGGCGTGAACCGGGCGGTGGTAGCGCTGGGGGCGAATCTGGGGGACCGCCTTCAGAGCCTGAGAGAGGCTGTGGCAGCGCTGGACGCTTTGCCGGACACCAGGGTGGAGGCCTGCTCCCGTCTATATGAAACCGATCCGGTGGGTTATATGGATCAGCCGGATTTTCTCAATGCAGCGGCGCTTCTGCGCACCCGGCTTTCTCCTGAAGCTCTGCTGGGGGCCCTGCTGGGGGTGGAGGCGGCATTGGGCCGGCGCCGGAGCTTTGCCAATGCGCCCCGGACGATTGATCTGGATCTTCTTCTGATGGAGACGCCGGAGGAAGGGGGAATCCACCGCTCCTCCTGTGAGCTGACTCTTCCGCATCCTCGTATGTGGGAACGCGCTTTTGTCCTTCTGCCGCTGAGTGATTTGTTTCCTGATGGAAGGGCGTGCGGGATGCTCTTTGAGGAGAAACGGGCCGCTGTTTCGGCAGAAGGAGTCCGGTATTTTGCCGGTCCAGAGGCTTTTTTCAAAAAAGATTGAAAAACGGGAGAAATAGTACTTGACAAGTGGAGGGGGAGTCTGGTATGATAGCAAAGCACTCGAGAGGGGCGTAAGCGCTGGAGAGTGAAGTCTGAGAGGAGCTCAGGCGAAGGGACCTTGAAAATTAAACAACGACTGAGAGAGAAGCGGAAGTTCTGGAAGCGAGGAGCGGAAGGGATGGAAGCGACTTGAAAAGGAACCCGTGAAAAAAGACGTCCGGGAAAGACCGGA
>JAAWCO010000036.1 GCA_022793315.1 Clostridiales bacterium
CGCCCGCAGCGGCGCGGATATCATCGCCATTGACGGCTTCCGGGGCGGAACGGGCGCGGCTCCCAGCCGTATCCGTGACAATGTCGGCATTCCCATTGAGCTGGCGCTGGCCAGCGTGGACGAGCGCCTGCGTCAGGAGGGTATCCGCGACAGCGTTTCGCTGGTGGTCGGCGGCAGCATTCGCAGCAGTGCCGATATTGTTAAGGCTATTGCGCTTGGAGCGGACGCCGTCTATATTGCCACCAGCGCTTTGCTGGCGTTGGGCTGCCACCTCTGCCGAAGCTGCCATTCCGGGAAGTGCAACTGGGGAATCGCCACCCAGCGTCCCGAGCTGGTCAAGCGGCTCAATCCTGAGGAGGGATATCAGAGGCTGGTCAATCTTGTCACCGCCTGGCGGCATGAGATGATGGAAATGATGGGCGGCATGGGTATCAATTCCATTGAAGCGTTGCGCGGCAACCGTCTGATGCTCCGCGGAATCGGACTTACGGAGAAGGAACTCGCGATTCTGGGTATCCATCATGCTGGCGAGTAGGAGAAGCTGACATATGAAACGGGTATGTATCAACAAAAAGTGATGCCTGGGCAAATATATCCACCACTTATGACGCTTTCCCGCGGGGAGCGTGAACAGAAACAGGGAGGGATATTATGAACATTGACGCTCAACAGATGCCTTTTGAAAGGCTGAACCAACTCGTGCGTGAAAGCGCCTGTCAGGAGATTGTCATCGACCACTGTCTTGGACAGCGATATATCGGCGGTGGACTGAACGGCTGTCGTATCACCATCAATGGTACGCCCGGCAACGCACTGGGCGCTTACCTCAACGGTGCGGAGATTACAGTCAGAGGCAATGTGCAGGATGCCGCCGGCGATACCATGAACGACGGCGTCATTGTAATCCATGGCTCGGCAGGGGATGCTACCGGGTATGCCATGCGCGGCGGGAGGATTTATGTCCGCGGCAATACGGGATACCGTGCCGGCATCCATATGAAATCCTATCAGGACAAGACGCCGGTTCTGGTGGTGGGGGGCTGCGCGGGCAGCTTTCTTGGCGAATATCAGGCGGGGGGCACCATTGTGGTACTGGGACTCGGCCGGCAGACGGGGGAACCTCTGGTGGGATATTTCTGCGGCACCGGCATGCACGGTGGGAAAATTTTCCTTCGATGCGAGGAACCGCCCTGCGACCTTCCCGCTCAGGTAATGGCCAATCTGGCCGGTGAAGAGGACCTGGCGGAGATCGATGGCTATTTGCAGGAGTTCTGCCAGGTATTTGGTCAGGATTATCCGGCGCTTCGCCGGCAGTCCTACTACGTTTTACGGCCTAATACAAAAAATCCGTACAGGCGTCTTTATACCCCGAATTGAATCTGATATACTGGAGCAAATGGGAAAGCAGGGATGAAATGATGAAGCTGACAGCAGCGGATGTGATGAGCTTTATACAGGAAAATGATGTGAAATTTATTCGACTTGCCTATTGTGATCTCTTTGGGACTCTTAAAAATTGTGCGGTAATGGCGGATCAGCTGGCCAGCGCATTTGATAACGGCGTCGGTTTTGACGCGGCCGCTGTGCCCGGCTTTACTGCTGTTGAGCATTCGGATTTGTTTTTATATCCCGATCCTTCCACTCTGGCATTGCTCCCCTGGCGTCCCCAGCAGGGACGGGTTGCCCGTCTATATTGCGATATCCGTTATTCTGACGGCCGCCCCTATGAAGGGGATGGGCGCCGCCTGCTTCGTGAAACGGCGCAGCGGGCGCTGGAGTTGGGGTATACCTGCCGCATTGGTGCGGAATGTGAGTTCTATCTCTTTGAGACCGACGAGCGCGGCGAGCCTACTCTGATTCCGCAAGATGAAGCCGGCTATATGGATGTGGCGCCGCTGGACCGGGGAGAAAATGTCCGGCGGGAGATCTGTCTGACACTGGAGGAACTGGGAATTGTGCCGGTCTCCTCTCATCATGAACAGGGACCGGGTCAGAACGAGGTGGATTTCCAGTATGCCGGTGCGCTGGATACAGCGGACCATCTTACCACGTTTAAAATGGCGGTGAAAAGTATTGCCTCTCTCAATGGTCTGTTCGCGTCCTTCTTTCCCCGGCCGCTGCCTGAACAGAGCGGCAGCGGACTGCATATCCACCTCTCGCTTCTGCGGGAGGGACGGAATCTGTTCAAAAGCGGAGGAGAGCATTCCGCCGAATCGGAGAGCTTTATTGCCGGAATTTTGAACCGAACCAGGGAAATGACGGTGTTTTTTAATCCGTTGATCAATTCCTACAGCCGGTTTGGCTGCTTTGAGGCGCCTCGTTATGTGTCGTGGTCGCACCAGAACCGGTCGGAGCTGGTTCGGATTCCCGCTGAAGAGGGGGAGAGGCTGCGGATGGAGCTGCGCTCGCCCGACCCCTCCTGCAACCCCTATCTGGCGTTGGCGCTGATTATTTCCGCGGGAATGGAGGGAATTGAGAAGAAGATCCCACTTCCCGCTGCTTCTGATGTTGACAGAAGCACCGCAGATTTGGAGCATCTAAGCGGACGGGAACGCCTTCCCTCCTCACTGGCGGAAGCGATTGCTATTGCACAGGAGAGCAAATTCCTTTCCCGTTCTCTTCCAGAGGAGGTGCTGACCAAATACCTGCGGCAAAAAGAGGAGGAATGGGAGCGGTGCCAGCGGGAGGAGGACCCGCAGGCATTTGAATTTTCACGCTGCTTCAGGCGTTTCTGAGCGGCCGTCGGGGGAGGAGAAGGATGAAAAGCGTTCTGCTGGCGACAATTTCCGGCAAGGCGGAAGAGGCGTTTCTCTCCCTCCTGAAGGGAGCGGGCTATTCGCAGGTGATGGCCGTTTCCAGCGCGGCGGAGGCGAGACGTTGCCTGGCCCGACTGGAGGTGGAGCTGCTGGTGATTGATACGCCGCTGAAAGATGAATCCGGGCAGGAGCTGGCGCTGTTCGCCGCTTCGGGTTCTACCGCCGGTATTGTTCTGCTGCTGAAAAGCGGGACGCCGCAGGAATTGGCTATACAGGCGGAGGAAGCAGGCGTTTTCCCGCTCTATAAACCGATGGCGCGTCCTCAGCTTCTGCAAACGCTGCGTATGGCGGCTGCCATCCACCGGCGTATGAGCGGACTGGGAAACGAGAACCGAAGCCTGCGTAAAAAAATGGAGGAGCTGCGTCTGATTGACCGGGCAAAATGTATCCTGATTCAGCAGCTGGGCCTGTCCGAGCCGCAGGCTCATCGGTATATAGAGAAGCAGGCGATGGACCGTCGCCTGACCAGGGTGGAAATCGCACAGAATCTGCTGCTGACTTACGAATAAGCAGCATATCGCTCTCCTGCGCTGTGGAAATAAGGGTAAAAAGGAAATTTGGGGGTATGCTTCATGAACGGCAGGGCCTTTCTGATTTTGGAAAATGGAAGGATATTTGAGGGAAAAAGCTTTGGCGCTGAGAGTGAGGTGACAGGTGAGGTAGTCTTTACCACCGCCATGACTGGTTATCTGGAGACGTTGACTGATCCCAGCTATTATGGGCAAATGGTGGTTCAGACCTTTCCTCTAATTGGGAATTACGGTGTGATCCCCGCCGATTTTGAGAGCGGAGCCTCTCATATGCGCGCCTATATTGTACGCGACTGGTGTCAGGAGCCTTCCAACTTTCGTTGTGAGGGCGCTCTTGACACTTTTTTAAAAAGCCAGGGGATTCCCGGCATTTATGGGGTTGATACCAGGGCGCTGACCCGTGTGGTGCGTGAGCACGGCGTCATGAACGGCCGACTGGTATATCAGCCGGAGATCACGCCGGCGCTTCTGAAGGAGCTTCGCCGCTATCGCGTCACCGATGCCGTGGCTTCGGTCAGCGGAAGCCGGACAGACAACACGCCGCCGGGGGACGGACTTCGAGTGGCGCTGTGGGATTTCGGCGCCAAGGGAAATATCAGCCGCGAGCTGGCCAAACGCGGCTGCCAGGTGATTACCGTGCCATGGAACGCATCGGCGGAGGATATTCTGGCGCTTAAACCGGATGGTCTTATGCTCTCCAACGGACCGGGCGACCCGGTTGAAAATACCGGGATCATTACAGAACTGAAAAAGCTGTGCGCTCATCGAATTCCCACCTTTGGCATCTGTCTGGGACATCAGCTGCTGGCGCTGTCTCAGGGGGCCCGGACAGAAAAGATGAAATACGGGCATCGTGGGGCCAACCAGCCGGTGCGGGAGACGAAAACTGGTCGTGTCTATATCACCAGTCAGAACCATGGCTATGCTGTGGCGGCCGAGTCCCTTCCGGACACTGCCGCGGAGAGCTGGATTAACACCAACGATCAGACCAACGAAGGTATTGACTATCAGGATATGCCGGCCTTTTCTGTTCAATTCCATCCGGAGGCGTCTGCCGGACCGCTGGACACCCTGTTTTTGTTCGACCGCTTTGTCGCGCGAATGAAAAACGGTGGGAAACAAACTGTACAGGCTGAAGAGGGAGGTAACCATCATGCCGCTGAATAAAGACATTCATAAGGTGATGCTGATAGGCTCCGGCCCGATTGTGATCGGACAGGCCGCCGAATTCGATTACGCCGGTACACAGGCCTGCCGTGCTCTCAGGGAGGAGGGGCTGGAGGTGGTGCTGGTCAATTCCAACCCTGCCACCATCATGACCGACAGCGCCATGGCGGACAGGATTTATATCGAACCGCTGAACCTGGATACGGTCAGACGGATCATCGAAAAGGAAAAGCCGGACAGTCTGCTGTCCACAATGGGCGGGCAAACCGCCCTCACTCTGTCCATGCAGCTGGCAAAGGAGGGCTTTTTGGAGCAGCACGGCGTCCGACTGCTGGGAGCTGACCCCGATACCATTGACCGGGCAGAGGACCGCCAGCGTTTTAAGGATACGATGGAATCTATCGGCCAGCCCTGTATCCCCTCCCAGGTGGTGACCACGGTGGAGGAGGCTCTCTCCTTTGCTGAGGAAATCGCCTATCCGGTCATTGTCCGTCCCGCTTTCACCCTTGGCGGCAGCGGCGGGGGAATCGCCGCCGGTCCGGATGAGCTGCGGGAAATTGCGGCAGGAGGATTGCGCCAGTCACCGATTACGCAGATTCTGGTGGAAAAGTGCATCGCCGGCTGGAAAGAGGTGGAGTTTGAGGTCATGCGCGACAGCGCAGGCAATGTGATCACTGTCTGCTCTATGGAAAACTTCGATCCGGTGGGGGTACACACCGGCGATTCCATTGTCATCGCGCCGACCGTCACTTTGGCGGATAAGGAATATCAGATGCTTCGTTCCGCCGCACTGAACATTATCACCGCTTTGAAGGTGGAGGGCGGCTGCAACTGCCAGTTTGCCCTGAATCCTGACAGCTTTGAATACGCCGTGATTGAGGTCAATCCCCGTGTCTCCCGTTCCTCAGCTCTCGCCTCCAAAGCGACCGGTTACCCTATCGCCAAGGTGGCGGCGAAAATTGCAGTAGGCTATACGCTGGACGAAATCCGCAACGCGGTTACCGGAACCACCAGCGCCTGCTTTGAGCCGGCTCTGGATTATGTGGTGGTTAAGCTTCCGAAATGGCCGTTTGATAAATTTGTTTACGCCAAACGTACCCTGGGCACTCAGATGAAGGCCACCGGAGAGGTAATGGCTATCGGCCAGAGCTTTGAACAGGCGCTCATGAAAGCGGTGCGGGGCGCGGAAATTTCCCGCGATAGTCTGAACAGCTCCGCTTTGAGGGAGCTGTCCGATGCGGAGCTTCGGGAGCGTCTTCATCGCTGTGACGACGAGCGGCTGTTCACCGTTTTTGAGGCGCTGAAGCGCGGTATAACACTGGAGGAAATTCATAGGGTGACGCAGATCGACTGCTGGTTCCTGAATAAGCTGATGAAGCTGGTGTGTCTGGAGGAACGTTTAGAGGCTGCCGGACCTCTGGAAGAAACGCTCTATCGCGAAGCGAAAAGGCTGGGCTATACCGACAGGGTGATCGAGCAGCTGAGCGGCAGTCCGGTTCTTCATCCGCTGTATGCGTCCTATAAGATGGTGGATACCTGCGCGGCGGAATTTGACGCGCAGACCCCCTATTTCTATGCCGCTTATGATGAAGAAAATGAGGCGGCCCGATTTATCGCGGCGGCAAGGGAGCAGGAGGGGGACCGGCAGAAAAAAACGGTGATTGTGTTTGGCTCCGGGCCCATCCGCATCGGACAGGGGATTGAATTTGACTATGCTTCGGTGCATTGTGTCTGGTCGCTGAAAAAAGCCGGGTTTGAGGTGGTGATCGTCAACAACAATCCCGAAACGGTGTCCACTGACTTCGATACCGCCGATCGTCTGTATTTCGAACCGCTGACGCCGGAGGATGTGATGAACATCATCCGCACTGAACAGCCGTATGGCGTTGTGGTAGCGTTTGGCGGAGGAACGGCCATCAAGCTGACCCGGTATCTGAGCGCCCAGGGGGTCAACGTGCTCGGCACATCGGCGGACAGTATTGATATGGCAGAGGACAGGGAACGCTTTGATGAGCTTCTGGGCCGCCTGAATATCCGCCGGCCGGAAGGCTTTACCGTCATGACCACCGACGAGGCGCTGGAGGTCGCCGGCCGGGTTGGCTATCCGGTGCTGATGCGTCCCTCCTATGTGCTGGGCGGGCAAAACATGATTATTGCCTTTGGCGAAGACGATATCCAGGAGTATATGGCGATTATTCTGGCGCAGAATATCGAGAATCCCATTCTGATCGACCGGTATCTGATGGGGATTGAGCTGGAGGTGGATGCTATCTGCGATGGGGAGGATGTGCTCATCCCGGGGATTATGGAGCATATCGAACGCACCGGCATTCATTCGGGTGATTCCATCGCGGTATATCCCGCCTATAACATTGATGACCATATGGCCGAACGGGTGGTGGAGAGCTCCCGTCAGCTGGCGCTGGCGCTGAATACCCGCGGACTCGTCAATATCCAGTACCTGATTTATCAGGGCGAGCTGTATGTGATTGAGGTGAATCCCCGTTCCTCCCGCACCATTCCTTATATCAGCAAGGTGACCGGCGTGCCGATGGTCGATTTGGCCACCCGCGCCATGTTGGGTGAAAAGCTGTCCGATATGGGCTATGGCGCCGGTCTGTATCCTCCTCCGCCCTATGTGGCGGTCAAGGTCCCGGTTTTTTCCTTTGAAAAGCTGACCAATGTGGATACCCACCTGGGGCCGGAAATGAAATCCACCGGCGAGGTACTGGGCATTGCCAGCACCACGGATGAAGCCCTTTATAAAGGGCTTCTCGCCGCCGGCTACAATATGAAGAAGCAGGGCGGCGTTTTCCTGACCGTCCGGGACACCGACAAAACAGAGATCGGCGATATTGCCAAGCGCTTCAAGGAGCTGGGCTTTCGCCTTTACGCCACCCGCGGCACCGCGCAGGCGCTGGCGGGGGACGGCATCGAGGCGGATATCATTGACAAAATTCATGAATCGGATGTCAACCCCCTGACCCTGATCGAAAGCGGTCAGGTAGACTATGTGATTTCCACCTCTTCCAGAGGCCGTATTCCCACCCACGACTGCGTCAAAATCCGCAGGAAAGCTGTGGAAAGGTCTATCCCTTGTCTCACCTCCATTGACACAGCAAATGCCGTGGCCATCTGTCTGAAAAGTCGGTATTCACCTCACAACACTGAGCTGGTGGATATCAACTCACTGCGGACCGCACGGATGAAGCGCCGTTTTGTTAAAATGCAGGGCTGCGGCAACGATTATATCTATTTCAATGCCATGGATCAGGAAATCGTCAATCCCAACGGGCTGAGCGTGCGGTTGGCCGACCGTCACTTCGGCATCGGCAGCGATGGGGTGGTGCTGATCTGTCCCTCCAAGGTCGCCGACGCCAAAATGAGGATGTTTAATCTGGATGGCAGTGAAGGCCTTATGTGTGGTAACGCAATCCGCTGTGTGGGAAAATATCTGTACGATAATGGTATTGTCCGGCGGGAGAACATGACCATTGAAACGCTGAGTGGTCTGCGGGAAGTCCGCCTGATTAAAAGAGGCGGCGAGGTGTGTGCCGCCAGCGTCAATATGGGCCGGGCGGAGCTGAAGGCCTCCCGTATTCCGGTCGTCAGCCGGCAGGACACCGTTATTGCTGAGCGGGTCAGCATTGGAGGCAGGGAATATGAGATTACCTGCGTTTCTATGGGAAATCCGCATTGTGTGGTTTTCTGCGATAATGTGGAATCACTGGATTTGAATGTGATCGGCCCGCAGTTTGAGAATGACGCCCGTTTTCTGGAGCGGGTGAACGCCGAATTTATCAAAGTGGTAAACGACCACACCCTGCGGATGAGGGTATGGGAGCGAGGAAGCGGCGAAACCTGGGCCTGCGGTACCGGCGCCTGCGCTGCTGCTGTTGCCGCGGTAGAAAACGGGTATTGTCCCAAAAATGAGGATATCACGGTCAAGCTCCGCGGGGGCGACCTGGTGATCCGTTACACCGACGAAGCCGTTTATATGACTGGCAATGCGGAGTCCGTGTTTGAAGGCACCGTGATTTTGTAGCAGGCGAAGGAAAGAGGAAATTTTTATGGTGAACCAACATTATCAGGAGCTGAAGGACAGCTATCTGTTTTCCACCATCGCGCGTAAGGTCGCAGAATTTCAAAAGACGGCCGACTGCAAAAGCAGGCCGTTGATCCGCATGGGTATCGGTGATGTGACCCGTCCGCTGTGTCCGGCCGTCGTCTCTGCCATGCGTCAGGCTGTAGAGGAGATGGGGCAAGAGGGGGCTTTCCGCGGCTATGGCCCTGAACAGGGATACGGTTTCCTTCGGCAGGCTGTACAGATGTATTACGCCGGGCGGGGGATTGGCCTCGATACCGATGAAATTTTTATCAGCGACGGGGCGAAAAGTGATATAGGGAATATTCTGGAACTTTTCGACCGTGATCTGACTGTTTTGATTCCGGACCCAGTGTATCCGGTTTATGTGGATACCAACATAATGGATGGGCGGCCGATCGTTTTTCTGGAGGCAAATGAGGAGAATGGGTTTCTTCCCCTGCCGGACGAATTGGGTCCGGCAGGTCTGGTTTATCTCTGTTCCCCCAATAATCCCACCGGCGCGGTCTACAACCGTGAGCAGTTGAAGCAATGGGTGGATTATGCCAATGACTGCGGTGCGGTGTTGTTGTTTGATGCAGCGTATGAAGCCTTTATCCGGGACCCGTCGCTTCCTCGCAGCATTTTTGAGATAGAGGGAGCACGCACCTGTGCTATTGAATTCTGTTCGTTGTCCAAAACAGCCGGCTTTACAGGGATGCGCTGCGGCTATACGGTGGTGCCGCAGGAGCTGGAGAGGGACGGCGGTTCCCTCCGGAAGATGTGGCTGCGGCGGCAGACCACTAAATTTAACGGTGTTTCCTATGTCGTCCAACGGGGAGCCACAGCGGTTTTTACTCCGGAGGGACAGCGGCAGACAGAAGAAACGCTGGACTATTATTGGGAGAATGCGCGGATCATGACAGAAGCACTGACCGCCGGCAGAATCCCTTTTACAGGAGGCGCCCATTCCCCTTATGTGTGGCTGAAATGTCCCGGTGGAGAGGACTCCTGGAGCTATTTCGACCGGCTGCTTCATGAAGCACATGTGGTGGGTACTCCCGGCTCGGGCTTCGGCAGGAATGGGGAGGGATTTTTCCGGCTGACCGCCTTTGGCACACGGGAGGATACCCGGGAAGCCATGCAGCGGATACGTTCTCTGTAAAACAAAGGAATGTACAAAAAGAGTCCTCCACTTTGGGAGGATTCTTTTTGCAGGAAAGACACTTTTCGCTTGCATTTTCCTTCATTTCGCTTTACAATACATCGGGAGGAGGCGATGAAAGTGAAAGCCAGTCTGGCCACAATCATCACCGAGCGGTTTTCCACCTTTTCCAAAGGGCAAAAGCGCATTGCGCGTTATATTTTGGAGCATTACGACGAGGCGGCCTTTATGACAGCCAGCCGCCTGGGCGAGGCGGCCGGTGTCAGTGAATCCACTGTGGTTCGTTTCGCCACTGAGCTGTCCTTTGACGGTTATCCGCAGCTTCAGCGCGCTATGCAGGAGCTGATTCGCAGTAAACTCACCTCTGTTCAGCGCATTGAAGTCACCCGTGCGCGGATGCGGGATGAAGAGGTACTAGACAACATCATGGCCTGTGATATCGCCAACATCCGGCAAACGATGGAGGAATTGCCGCAGGAGACCTTTTATCAGGCGGTGGATGCGATTGTCCATGCGCGGCGCGTCTACATTTTCGGCGCAGGAAGCTGCCGGGCGCTGGCAAATTTTCTGGCCTATTATTTGAAGATGCTTCTGGTGGATATCCACCTGATCTATACCAACAGCGAGATGGAGATTTTCGAGGAAATGCTGCATATTGATGAGTCGGACGCCATCATCGGCTTCAGCTTTCCCCGCTATTCCAGCAAGGCGGTTAAAGCGATGCATTTTGCGCACTCCCGCCATGCAAAGGTGATAGCCATTACTGACAGCCCGGCCTCTCCCATCGCCGAGCAGGCCACCTATCTTCTTTTGGCCCACAGCGATATGGCGACCATTGTGGATTCGCTGGTGGCGCCGCTGAGCATTATCAATGCGCTGATTGTGGCGGCTTCATTGAAAAAAATGGACAGCGTAACCCATACGCTGGGCGAGCTGGAGGCTTTGTGGGAGCGGTACGAGGTCTATCAGAAGTTCGGTGAGGACTGATTTTAATACAGGGAGGCGACGGTACTGGGACAGGTATTGATTGTGGGCGGCGGCGCTGCCGGTTTGATGGCGGCAGGCTTTGCCGCCAGTGAACGGCCGGACCTTCGTGTCACCGTTCTGGAACGGGGAAACCGGATGGCGCGCAAGGTGCGCATCACTGGCAAGGGTCGCTGTAATCTTACCAATAACTGTACCGTACCGGAGTTTATTGCGCATGTACCCGAAAACGGCCGTTTCCTGTATGGCGTGCTGTCGGCTTTGACGCCGCAGGACACCATGACGTTTTTTGAAGATCTTGGCGTGGCGTTAAAGACGGAGCGCGGCAACCGTGTTTTCCCCTGCTCCGACCAGGCGGCAGAGGTGGCAGAGGCGCTGGTTCGCTTTGCACGGGATGCCGGCTGTACCTTTCGGCAGGGGAGGGCTTCCGCTCTGCGGCTGGAGGATGGCAGGTGCCGGGGGGTGTGTACCGCTGATGGGGAGGAGCTGGAGGCGGATGCCGTGATTGTTTGTACCGGCGGCCTTTCTTATCCTCTCACCGGATCGGATGGCGACGGATACCGGCTGGCGAAACAGGCGGGGCACACGCTGATTCCTGCCAGGCCCTCTCTGTCCGCTCTCGTTTCCTCTGCGCGCTGGTGTGCGGAGGTGCAGGGTCTTTCCCTGCGCAACTGCCGCCTGAAGGCGCGCGACAACAAAACAGGACAGATTCTTTTTGAAGAGCTGGGAGAGCTGCTGTTCACCCATTTTGGCCTGTCGGGGCCTCTGGTGCTGAGCGCGAGTGCTCACCTGCGCCAGATGGTGTCAGGACGATATACCCTGCTGCTGGATCTGAAGCCGGGGCTTACTCCGGAACAGCTGGATGCCCGCCTGCTGCGCGATTTGGAGGAGAATCGAAACCGCGACTTTGCCAATGCGCTGGACAGACTGCTCCCGCGGAAGCTGATAGCGCCGGTGGTGCGTCTTTCGGAGATTCCTCCCGATCGAAAATGTCATTCCGTGACCCGGAAGGACCGCGCACGGCTGGCCGCTCTGCTCAAGGAGCTTCCAGTCCCGGTGGAGGGCTTTCGCCCGGTGGAAGAGGCGATTGTTACCGCCGGCGGCGTGTGTGTAAAAGAGGTACATCCCAAAACGATGGCCTCTAAAAAAATTCCGGGATTGTACTTTGCCGGCGAGGTGCTGGATGTTGATGCCTATACCGGCGGTTACAATTTGCAGATCGCTTTTTCCACCGGAGCGGCGGCAGGGCGTCACGCGGCTCTGTCGGTTGATATCTGAGGCCAACCGAATGATCAAGGGAGAGATTTTTATGCAGGATCGGGAAAAGCCCTTTTCGATTGCCATTGACGGTCCCTCCGGTGCGGGGAAAAGCACCATGGCAAAAATGCTGGCCAGAGAACTCGGCTTTCTTTATGTGGATACCGGCGCCTTATACAGAACGATCGGCTATGCTGTGCTACAACGCGGCGCTGATCCATCCGACCAGGCGGCGGTGGAAGCTCTTCTGCCTTCCCTGACCATTCGTCTGGAGCAGCAGGAGGATGGCCAGCATGTTTTTCTCAACAATGTCGATGTCAATGATTGTATCCGGACACCGGAGGTTTCCATGGCGGCGTCTCGGGTTTCCGCTCTGCCGGCGGTCCGACAATTTCTTTTGGATATCCAGAGAAATACGGCAAAATCGGTCAGTATCATTATGGACGGACGGGATATTGGTACCGTGGTGCTGCCCGACGCCTCGCTAAAGGTGTTTCTGACGGCCTCCGCAGAGATTCGCGCACAGCGCCGGTATCAGGAGCTGATCGAAAAAGGAGCTGCCGTCACTTATGAGGAGGTTCTGCGGGATATGCGCCAGCGCGACTATCAGGATTCCCATCGGGAGCTTGCCCCGCTGAAGGAGGCGGAGGACGCCGTTCGGGTGGACTCCTCCGCCATGACGCTGGAGGAAGCGGTGGAGGCCGTCCGCCGGCTGATGGACAGCCGGCGTTCACGTTCGGACGCCGTGAGAAAAGCATAGAGGGGAGAACAACATCATGCGACTGGCGCGTTTTTTGCTCTGGCTTCTTCGGCCCCTGTTCTGGCTTTTGTTCCCTTACAGAGTGACAGGCAGAGAGAATATCCCCCCAGAGAGCAGCGGTATTCCCACCGTACTGTGCTCCAACCACATTTCGGATATCGACCCGCCCTTTCTTCTGATCTGTCAGAAAAGGCATGTTCATTATATGGCCAAGGCGGAACTGTTCCGGTCGCGGATTGCCAACTGGTTTTTCCATAAACAATTCGGCGCGTTTCCCGTCCATCGGGGAACCGGCGATACAAGCGCGATTGATACCGCGGTGCAATTGGTGAAGGAGGGAAAGATGCTGGGAATTTTTCCGGAAGGGACTCGGTCCAGGGACGGCCGACTGGGACGCGCCCGGTCAGGGGCAGCGCTGATTGTATCCCGAACCGGCGCGCAGGTATTGCCTGTGGGGATTCATTGCCGGGGACAGAAGGTCCGGCTGTTTCACATGACCACCATCTCCTTTGGAGAGCCGATTCCCTTTTCGGAGCTGCATCTGGATGATCCCAAGCGTCCGGACCTGCGTTATGCCTCCCGTCTGATTATGAGCCGGATTGCGGCGCTAATCGGCCAGGTAGAGGAAAAAGAGAGCACAGAAGCAAAGCCGGCCGGACAATGATATATTTTAGAGGAAAAGGAAAGGGGCAGATACATGAAAATCTGTCTGGCACAATCCGCCGGTTTTTGCTTTGGCGTGAGCAAAGCCGTGGCGCGGGTGAATGAACTGCTGGCGGAGGGAAAAACTGTCTATACTCTGGGTCCGATTATACACAACCCTCAGCTGGTGGAACAGCTGGCGCAACGCGGTGTCCGCATCGCAAAGACGCCGGATGAAGTGCCGGCCGGCGCTGTTCTGGTGATCCGTTCCCATGGTGTACCGTGGGAAACGATGGAGCATATCCGGGAGCTTCCCGTTGAGATGTGTGATGCCACTTGCCCTTTTGTGGCAAAAATTCATCGAATTGCCGCCAGACAATCGGAAAAGGGGGCGCTGCTCCTGATTGCGGGTGATCCCAATCATCCCGAAGTGATTGGGATTCGTGGTCACTGTTATGGTCCATCCTTTGTTTTTTCTTCGGCAGATGGACTGATGCAGGAGATAGAAAAAGGGGAATGGGCGGTCGATCATCCAATCGTCATGGTGGCACAGACCACTTTTCACACGAAAACCTGGGAGAAGTGCGTGGAAATTGCAAAAAAGCACTATACAAATCTTTTGGTTTTTGATACAATATGTGATGCAACTGCAAAAAGGCAGAATGAAGCGGTTGCATTGTCGCAGAAAAGCGATATAATGGTGATTGTCGGTGGACGTCAGAGCTCCAATACCGCAAAGCTGAGGGACGTATGTTCCGTGAACTGCCCGACCGTGCTGATTGAGACGGCGGACGAGCTGTCAGACGAGTGGTTCAAAGGAATTCGGACGGCTGGTGTGACTGCCGGTGCCTCAACGCCCGCCGATATTATAAAGGAGGTACTTTCAACC
>JAAWCO010000037.1 GCA_022793315.1 Clostridiales bacterium
GCGAAACCACTACCATCAGCAGAAACAGCAATACATAATCAGAAAAACGATAGGTTAATGCAACCGATTTACTGAATTTATCCAGCACACTTTCCTTGAGCAGAAGGTGAAGGCCTATACTGAGTACAGCCGATAAGGAGGACAGCAGCAAATTTTCCAGCACGATCAGACGAATGACCGCCTTTTTAGACGCCCCTACCAGAGAATAAACAATGTTTTCAGAAAGATGCTGATCCATCAAATACTTCAGGAGATAGGCAAAAGAAAGAGAACTCACTCCATAAGCCAGACAGATTAAAAAAAGCTCTGTTGGAAGCTCCCGATAAGCTGCACTTTCAGCTTTTTGGAGAGCACTTCCCACTTCAGCAGCAGGGAATTTCTCTTGCAGATGAAAAGAAATCTCCTGTACCATTTGAGAATTTGGTTTTTCTGTCAAAACAAACACGAAACCCGCAACGGAATAGTTTAATTTCCGAAAAAGTTTAATGGGTATAATATAACTGCTTCCCGAATGTTTTCCGACTATTTTTAAAGAAACATTGCGGATAACAAGCGTATTCTCTTCAAGATTGAGTTCATCAGGTGCCAGTGGAAAAAAATGAGGAATAATCGCAACCGCCTCATCCTCTCTTCCCTCAAAATCCCTCGCACCGCTTATATGGGAAACCGGCACATTTTTATAGAGGCTGGCATCAATCCCCCCGTCCTCCAGCGTCCTGACATAACAGGAAGACAGCGGGACTTTCATTTCGTCGAGAAGCTCCTGAATACTTTCTTCTACATCCGCATAAAGCGGAATTTCTTCCTGAGGAAAGTAGACACTGAAGCTCTTCGCGCTCGTAGTCTGATCATTTCGTATCCGCATCATCCAAGTAAAATTACCATACAGATACAACATACCAGTCCCACAAATTACACTGCTGAACAGATAGAGAAAAAACAGCATTTTCGCAGAGCGAAGGTTCTGGCATAAACAGGAACCTATCAGGGATACGGTTTTCATAATATCCCTCGTTTCTACAGAAATCCCATGTATTCATGGAAAGAGCATATCGTTCACGTTTATCTTATCATTCTTTTTTAGTTTCGTCAACAATAGATTACTTTTGATAATATAAGAAAATTAGTGAACAACGCACTCTTTTTATTTTAAAAATCTCTGTAAAAAACAACGCCCCACTTCTACACAGGCTTAACCTGTATAAGCACTGTTTCGGATAGCCACGGCAGTTTGCTTACAATATCGGAGAATAAAAGGAATCGACACCAGCTGTGAAACCGTTACCATCAGAAGAAACAGTAATAAATAGTCCGAAAAATAATAGGTCAGTTGGGTGGAAATACTCACCTTATCCAGTACACTTTCCTTGAGCAGAAGATGAAGGCCTATACTGAGTACAGCCGATAAGGAGGACAACAAAAAATTTTCCAGTACGATCAGACGGACCACCGCCTTTTTGGATGCTCCTATCAGGGAATAAACAATGTTTTCAGAAAGATGTTGATCCATAAGATACTTTAAAAGATAGAGAAATGAAATCAAACTGAGCCCATATACTAAACAAATCATAACAAGCTCTATGGGTAACTCTCGTTCAGCAAATTCATCATAAATTTGCGGAGAAAAAACCTGTGCCAAAGGAAATTGTGACTGCAATTGGGCCACAATAATTTGCTCCATATTAGAATTAGGTTTTTCTTGAAGAGTGAAAATAATATGTTCGATAGAATAGCCCAATTGCTGATACATCTCTAGAGGAATTAAATATTCCATTCCAGTAAATTGTCCAATTACTTGTAATGTCTCTCCACGTAAAGTAAGAATTCCTTTTTCCAAATTTAATTCGCTTTGCTCACCAGGGTATATATGGGGAACTATTGCTATATGGGTACTGCTTTTATCAGTCAAATCAGTTTCACCGAGAACTTTTACAATAGGAAGTTTTCCAAAAACCACAGCTTCCACTATTTTATTAATGTCAGGGTCTGTTGATTGAATATGACAAGAACTTAAAGGTATCTCCCATTCCATAGTAGCAGCTATAACCTCTTCTAAAGTGGGAAGCTGATCATCAATAAAATGAAGCCTAAATTGCTTCATTTCGGTTGTCTGATCACTGCGAAATCTCATGATCATAGTAAAATTACCATACAAATATAAAATTCCTATCCCACATAAAATACTTCCCAAAAAATAAATACAAAACAAAATTTTATGAGAAAGGATATATTCATATATGCGCAAACCAATCAATGATAGGGTTTTCATGGTTCGCCTCGTTTCTCAAAGAAATACTATAAAAAGGGAAGAAAAAGAGTAAAAATTTTCTTCCCTTCTCAATAGCTGTTTATTTAAGCAGGGTAATAAATATACTCACCATCTTTTCCATCGGTTCTAATAAATCTATGAATGGTTGTATAACCAATATTACCATTAGCATAACAACGTTCAGTAGTAATATAGTGATCCTTAGGAATGGTTGTCTTTTTCTCATTTCCCACGCTTTGTCCCTGTCCACGGCAGTAAACATAAGCATATCCACTTTGATCATCAGCTACAGATATCCTAGTTTGAGCACTGCATCCGGTAAAAAAACTGCCAGGCCAATAATAATTACACAACATACCGCCTTCACGTTTACAGTCTGTCCAGCTTTTTGTCATGTCTACATTATATGTGCCCGTTCCTGCACTCGCTCCCATAGAAGCAAATGACAAAACTGTTGCCGCAATAGCCACAGCGGCGATAATCTTTTTCACTTTCATTTTTTGACTCCTTCCCATTTTTCAAAACATGATGGAAATATCCAACCCCTCCGGGACAAAGATGATTACCACATGGGACTCCCCTCCTATCTACTAACATTCTAGCCAAGAAAAAAACGCACAACTTTATGTGAATTATTCACTTACAATGAAATATTAACACAAATCAATGGATTTTGTCAACAATTAAATCCAAATTATCAAATTATTACAAAACATATGTAAACAAGCACTTTTCGATACCTTTCTCATCTATTCCAACACCTGCTTCACACTGGACTCCCTCAGGATTTTGCTTCTCACAGGCCCCGTCCTCTCTTAAACACACCAAACACCAGGGGAAAGAGCTGCTGGTAGCTTCCGACTACTCTTTGTCCATCAATTCACAGTTTCCACAAACCTCCATTCGGAATCCGCCTCCTCTTTTTCTATGTCCCCATTCTTTTTCGTGTTCCCGCCCCCGCAGGGGGTGGGAATCACAAGGGCATTTTTGCTCTGAGGAACACAAAGGCGAATTGGGTATCGAAGCCACCCATTGGTAAAGAAGAAGGAGCATCGACAGAGTCACAGGATGCCGGCGGGCTGGCGTCGGCCAAGGCAGCACGGTTTTGGAGCAGGATTCTCTCATCCACAACGATCCTCCGCCTATTTTGCCAGGGGAGCGTTGACCATAAAGCGCCGCCCGCCCGTCTTCTCTGACAGCGTTTCCCGGCCGTGCTCTCGAAAATTCCTTTGATCCTGACACGAGCAACAGCTTTCCAGCACAGCAAAAAGGCAGCCGCAAAAGGGTTTCCTTCTGCGGCTGCCTTTTTCCTATTTCTTCTTATCAAACGAACAGGCGTCTCAATGGACCTCCTCCGCTTCTGTGTCGAAATCTCCTTCTTCCTCCAGAGAGGAGGTACAATGCGGACAGCGGAGAGCTTCGTCGGCAATCTCCATCCGACAGAAGGGACAGATGCGTACGACCGGGGCCAGCGGCTCTTCCGGTTTCTTCCGCAAATCGGACAGCTTGTTGATCCCCTTCACCAGAAAGAAAATGACAAATGCCATGATCAGAAAATCAATGACCGCTGTAATAAACGCGCCATAGTTAAAGGTAGTCGCTCCCAGCTGCTTGGCAGCTTCCAGCGAAACCGCCGCCTGATCGGCTGTCACACCTTCCGGCAGCTTCAGGATCACAAACTGATCGTTAAAGTTCACGCCGCCCGTCATCAGTCCCACCAGCGGCATAATCAGATCGTTGACCACCGAAGTGACAATCTTCTGAAAAGCGCCGCCAATGATCACGCCTACCGCCAGATCAATCACATTCCCGCGCAGGGCAAATTTTTTAAACTCCCCCAGGAGCTTGCTCCCCCTGTTCTTCGCCATTTGATTTTTCTCCTCCATTTCCTCTGCTTTCCCCCTCCTCCGGATCAGAATGGGGGGTTAAGCGCCGCTTAACGGTCACACCATCATAAGTGCGTTTAAATTGTACCCGCGCATGATACCGGTTTCCACAGACCGAACAGAGCAGCGGCGCGAAAAATCCGCGGCCACGGGGTTTCCAGTCCTTTTCCGGCTTCAGCTCCGCCTCACAGCTGTCGCATAGAAACCGGAAGGCCGTCCGATCAATCAGAGGGCTGTCGATATCCCCAATATAGGAGACTTTAAAGTTCAGCCGATCATAAAACTCCCGGTCGGCTGGCCGAATGTATGGTAAAAAGCTCTCCTGGTCAAAGAGGCGGGCGAACAGGCGGGCGGTCAGACGGCTGTCATCCAGTGCACGATGGTGGTCGACACCTTCCTCATCAATCTCTGCTATTCGGCAGGCAGCCTCCAGTCCCAGCTGCTGTGCCGCTCCTGTGCCCAGCCGCTGCTGACAATAGGCCTGAAGATCCGCATAATGCGTCATAAATGGAATTTCCCGGCCGCCCTGAAAATAACACAGATTCTCTTCCAGCATAAACAGATCGGTGGTGCTCCAGGTGAGAAGAACAGCAGGCTCCAGCCCGACAAACTCCTGCATACTGGCTATGGCTTCTGAAAAGGAAACCCCCGTCTCCAGCTCTTCTTCTGTGATGCCGGTCATCTCCCGTACCAGCTTGGATAAGCGGCGCACCAGAAGAGGCCGGATCACGACATGGAATTCGCCTGTTACCTGCCGGCGGTTGTCCAGCTTGACAGCGCCTATCTCCATAATTTCATTAAAATAGCCCTGCGTTCTCTCAGAGAAACCGCCGTTCCACTCCAAATCCATAATGATATACGCCATGTCGGTTCTGTATCCTCCTTCCTGAAGATAGCCGGATTACTCTTTCCCCTGAACACTTTCTGAAACGTCATTGACTGATGAAGACTATATCTGTTTCTGATTAATACATGGGGCCCGTTCCCGCTTCCCCCCTCCCGGGAAAGAAAACCGTGTCTTCTTTCGGGGCGGCCTCTCATACGTTCGTTTCTGATCAATACATGGGGCCTGTTCCCGCTTCCCCCCTCCCGGGAAAGAAGACCGTGTCTTCTTTCGGGGGCGGCCTCTCATACGTTCGTTTCTGATCAATACATGGGGCCGCCCTTGGGGCCCGACAAAATATGAAAGTGCAGATGACGGACTGTCTGACCGGCCTGCTCCCCCACATTGCTGACAACCCGGTAATCGGATATGCCCCTTTCGGCTGTCAGCGCGGCAATTTTCTCAAAAATATGAGCGATCACTGCGCTGTTATCCGCTGTGATGCCATCTACACCGGGAATATGCGTTTTGGGTATCGCCAGATAGTGAAGGGGCGCCGCCGGAGCAATGTCCTGGAATACCAGCATCTGGTCGTCCTCATACAGCTTTGTCGATGGCAGCTCCCCCGCCACAATTTTACAAAACACACAATCCATTCAACATCCTCCTCTTTCTGTGATCCTTCCGAACGATCATTTTCCGGCGCCTGTCTGCTTCTCCAAAAGACCTTCCACCATACGGAGAGCCTCCTCCACCCTGCTCAGGTCCCGGCCGCCGGCCATCGCCATATCCGGACGGCCGCCGCCCTTTCCGCCGCAAATCGCGGCAACCTCCCGAACGAGGTCGCCCGCACGTGCGCCAAGCGATACTGCCGCCTTTGAGCAACGGCAGCCGAAGGTGACTGTCCCCCTATCCTTCTGAATACCGGCCAGAACCATCACCACCGCTTCCTCGCCGGCCAGCTCCTGCATCCGCTCGCACATACTGCGCACCGTGTCACTGCCGGTGTTGGGCAGGGCCGCTGCAGCAACGCGAATCCCCCCCACCGTTTTCGCATCGGCCAGCAGCCCCTTCACCTGCGCGGAAGCCGCCTGCGCCTGAAGCTCCTCCAGCTGCTTCTGGGTGCTTTTCAGCTCAGTCTGAAGCTGAGAGGCCTTCTGTGGCAGCTCTTCGGCGCTGCCGGCCCGAAGAACGCCCGCCGCCTGCATCAGCAGCTCCTGTCGTTCCTGAAGCATTTCCAGCAGATTGGTTCCCGTCACCGCCTCAATACGACGGACGCCGGAGGCGACAGAGGACTCCGACAGGATATGGAACAGACCCAGCTTGGCCGTATTATCCGCGTGCGTGCCTCCGCACAGCTCAACGGAAACATCTCCCAGGCGGACCACCCGGACCACATCCCCGTATTTCTCCCCAAACAGCGCCATTGCGCCCATCGCGCGCGCTTCCTCAATCGGCATTTCCCGGATATCAGCCGGAAGCCCGCCGAGAATCCACTCGTTGACCAGCCCCTCCACCTGATGGAGCTCCTCCGCTGTCAGCGCCGAAAAATGAGTAAAGTCAAAACGCATGCGGCGACCGTCCACCCATTGACCCGCCTGCTCCACATGGGTACCCAGTGCCCGGCGCAAAGCAGCCTGCAGCAGATGAGCGGCGGTGTGATTCCGCATGGTAGCCAGCCGGTTGGCCTGATCCACCTCTGCCCGAACCATATTGCCGGTGCTCAGCTCACCTTTTTTCTGCACTCCAGTGCAGATGCTGACGCCGCCCGAGGTTTTGAATGTGTTGTTCACTTCAAACGCCGACTCCCCACAGGTCAGCAGGCCCCGGTCTCCCGCCTGGCCGCCGCTTTCGGCATAAAAGGGCGTAGTCTCCAGCACGAGGAAGGCCTCTTCCCCCTCCGCCACACTGTCCGCCATTTCATTTCCCCGAATAATGGCGGTGATTCTCGTGTCGGTGATCAGCTCCTCATAGCCCACAAACCGGTTGCTCATCAGCTGCCGGACCACGCTGTCGTTGTCCTTCCAGGCGTCCATACCGGCATTTTTGCGGGCGGAACGCGCCCGTTCCCGCTGAGCGGCCATCAGGCGGTCGAATTCCTCCTCGTCCACCGACAGGCCCTTTTCCTCCAGAATATCGCGGGTGAGGTCTATCGGAAAGCCGTAGGTATCATACAGCTGGAAGGCGTCCGCCCCGGAAAGCGTTTTCCCCTTAAGCGACTGCATCCGCTCATCCAGCAGATTCAATCCGCTGTCGATCGTTTTTCCAAAGGCCTCTTCTTCTGTCAAAATCAGCTTTTTGATATACGACTCTTTTTCTGCCAGCTGGGGATAGGCGGCCCGGTTTTCCTGAAGTACCGTGTCACACACCTGGAACAGGAACGGCTCATGAAGCCCCAGCAGGCGACCGTGGCGGGCCGCGCGGCGCAGCAGGCGGCGCAGGACATAGCCTCTCCCCTCATTGGAGGGCATAACGCCGTCGCCCATCATAAACACAGTGGAGCGAATATGATCGGTAATCACCCTCAGTGAAATATCGGTGCGCTCATCCTCGCCGTATTCCACCCCGGCAATCCGGCCTACATGCTTCATAATATTCTGCACAGTGTCCACTTCAAACAGGTTGCTCACCCCCTGCATAACACAGGCCAGGCGCTCCAGCCCCATGCCGGTATCAATATTGGGGTGGTCAAGGGGCGTATAATTTCCTTTTCCGTCGTTTTCAAACTGGGTAAACACCAGATTCCAGACCTCGACATAACGGTCGCAGTCGCAGCCCACTCCACAGGAAGGGGAACCGCAGCCATACTGCTCGCCGCGGTCAAAATAGATTTCGGAGCAGGGGCCGCAGGGGCCGCTGCCATGCTCCCAGAAATTGTCCTCCTTTCCCAAACGGACAATATGGGAGGGATCTACGCCTACCTCTTTGCTCCAGATGGAAAAGGCCTCGTCGTCCTCCTCATAAATGCTGACCCACAGGCGGTCGGCAGGGAGCTCCAGCACCCCGGTGAAAAATTCCCAGGCCCAGGCAGTCGCCTCATGCTTGAAATAATCGCCGAAGCTGAAGTTTCCCAGCATCTCAAAAAAGGTGCCGTGGCGGGCGGTTTTTCCCACCCTCTCAATATCCGGCGTGCGGATGCACTTCTGGCAGGTGGTCACCCGCCGGCGGGGCGGCGTAACCTCGCCGGTGAAATACTTTTTCATCGGCGCCATCCCTGAATTGATCAACAGAAGAGAGCGGTCATTCTGCGGCACCAGCGAAAAGCTGGGCAGCCGCAGATGCCCCTTTCCCTCAAAAAAGGCCAGATACTTTTCCCTCAGCTCGTTGAGTCCTGTCCACTGCATGTTTCTCCATCCCTTCGGATAATTTGTCCATAAAAAAAGTCCTCCGCCCAGTATGGGACGGAGGACCGTGGTACCACCCAAATTGCGCGTTTCCGCGCCGCTCATATCCCTTAACGCGGGAGACGCGCCGCTCAACACGGCGAAGCTCCGGGACGGCTTCTGAAAAAACGGATGCAGAAAGCGCCTCTCAGCCGCGGACGCTTCTCTCTGACTGCTGCTTTTTCAGTGATTCCCTTCGTCGCTTATCCTGCTGTTTTCTTTATTATAGGCATTCTTTCCGGCCTTGTCAACGATTTGTTTGCGGATTATTCAAACGGCCGGCCCTCCTGATCGTACAGCTCCAGCCGCAGCACCGCCGCCCGCCGGCTGTCGCCGCTGAAGGCGGTATAGGCCGACCAGACAAGAGAGGGGTTCACCGTCTCTCCGCCGCAGGGAAGCAGCAGCTCCCAAAGGGTTTTCCCCTCCTCCCCGCTCAGCTGTGTCTCCAGCAGGGAGGGCTTCAGGTCGAGACGCCGGATTTCTCCCTTTTTGGTCCGCTTTTCCGCTCCGATTTCCGGCAGGTTCAGAAATTCCTCCAGCCTTCCAAGCCCGCCATCCACCGTCAGACGGTAGCGGGCGCGGGCAATCTGTCCCGGCTTCATCACCGGCTCGGCGGCGGACAGCACCCGGATACCTTCTGGTACGGCCTCATCCAGCCGGCGAACCAGCTCATCAAAAGCCATATCCTCCACCAGACGGAAGTCCATCGTCTCCCGCAGTCCCTCAAAGCCCAGAGAGAGGGGGGCGGCAAAGGTCACGTAGGGGTGGCGGTTGAAGCCCTCCGTATACCACAGAGGGACATCCGCCCGCCGCAGCGCCCGCTGCATCACGCGGGAGAGATCCAGGTGGGAGATATACCGGGCCCTCCCCGTCTTACTGAAGCGGATCCGAACGGTTTTCAACGCATACCCCTCCCTTCCAGCGTGCAGCGCCGCAGGCAGAACAGCTCTGACGGCAATGGGGGGTAGTTACACTGTCATGGGCCTTCCGGTTTTCCTGTATCAAAAAATCCCTGGTCACGCCATAGTCCAGATGATCCCACGGCAGCACCTCCTCAAAGGGACGGCGGCGGTTCGCATAAAAGGCTGGATCAAGTCCCGCCTCTTCAAAGGCCTGTAACCAGGCATCCAGCGAAAAATACTGTGACCAGGAATCCAGCCGGCACCCGCGCCGGAAAGCTCCCTCAATCACAGCGCCCAGCCGCCGGTCGCCGCGGGCCAGTACCCCCTCCAGAAAGCTGACATCCGCGTCGTGCCAGCTCAATGAAATCTTGCGCGTCGTCACCGCTCCGCGGAGGTGGGCCTGCTTCTCCTTCAGCTGCTCCGCCGTATCCTGCGGCTCCCACTGAAAGGGAGTAAAGGGCTTGGGGACAAAGCAGGAGACGCTGACCGACACATTGACGCTCTTCCCCTTTGGCTTGTCCGGGTTGGCGTAATAGCAGTTGACAATCTTCTGTCCCAATGCGGCAATTCCCGCCACATCCTCCAGCGTTTCGGTGGGCAGCCCCATCATGAAATACAGCTTAACCGCCGTCCAGCCGCCGGAAAATGCCTTGCGGGCAGTATCCAGGATTTCCTCCTCCGATAAATTCTTGTTGATCGCATCCCGCAGCCGCTGAGTTCCGGCCTCCGGTGCAAAGGTCAGGCCGCTGCGGCGCAGCACGTTCAGCCGGGCAGCCAGCTCCTCCGAAAAGCCGTCCACCCGCAGAGAGGGCAGCGAAATATTGGTGTGCTCCGGCTCCGCCCAATCGAGCAGGCGGGGCAGCAGCTCACCGAGACCGGTATAATCACTGGTGGACAGAGAGGAGAGAGAAAATTCTTCATAGCCAGTGTTTTCACACAGCGCACGGCTCTGCCGGTCGATGGTGTCCACCGACTTCTCCCGCACCGGACGGTAAATGAAGCCCGCCTGGCAGAAGCGGCAGCCGCGGATACAGCCGCGGAAAATCTCGCTCATCGCCCGGTCGTGAACAATGTCGATAAAGGGCACGACAAAGCGGTCGGGATAATAACAGGCGTTCAAATCGGCGATGATGCGTTTGCGCACCCTTTCGGGCGCACCGTCCCGCGGCCTTACCGCGTCCACAACACCGTCTTCCCGATAGGCTACCTCATACAGGGAGGGCACATACACCCCTTCGATTTGGGCCGCCTCCCGCAAAAAGCGGCGGCGGCTGAATCCCTCCGCCTTATGCCGGCGGTAGAGGTCGATCAGTTCAATATTGACCTCCTCCCCCTCCCCCAGCGTGAAAAGGTCAAAAAAGTCGCACAGCGGTTCGGGATTGCAGGCGCAGGGGCCGCCGCCCACCACCAGCGGACAGCGGTCACCGCGTTCGGCGGCATGCAGGGGCACCCCTGCCAGCTCCAGCATATTGAGGATTCCGGTATAGCTCAGCTCATACTGGAGGGTAAAGCCCAGAAAATCAAAAGTACCGATGGGATCCCGGCTTTCCAGCCCGAACAGGGGAATCCCCCGCTCCCGCATCAGCGTCTCCATATCCTCATCGGGGGCGAACACCCGCTCACACCACACATCCTCAACCCCGTTGAGCAGCCCATACAGGATTTTCATCCCCAGATGGGACATCCCCACCTCGTACAGGTCGGGAAAGCAAAAGGCAAAGCGGACGTTCACCCGCTCCCGCTCTTTATACACGCTGTTCAGCTCGCCGCCGGTATAGCGGGCCGGCTTTTGCACCTGTAAAAACAGCTCGTCCAGTCGATTGTCCATGATCATTTCCTTCCGATCCGATTCTCCCTTCGGTCGGTTCAGTATATCAGAAAAAGGGGAGGGCGTCTATACCTTTGCCGGCAAAGCCGCGGTGGCGTCGGCTGTATAATGAGGCATCTCGTCTTTTAATCCGTCAAACAGGCTCTTAAAGACTGCATCCTCCGACATTTTTTGCCGGTATTCATGCTTGAAAACCGTGGTAAATGTCTCCCCCTCGTCCATCGTATACAGGACACCCCAGTAGAATTGATAGGAGCGGATGGCGTCGGCAGAATATTCGCTGATGATTTGATACCAGTTGTTGACAAAGTCATTCCGATAATTGTAATCGTTTAAAACGCCTTTAAAATTATAACTGAAAATCACTTTGTCATGACAACTCACAGCCACTATGAGTTCTTGATTAGGAAAATCCTCCTCATAGTGACCTACTATAAATTCTGTCCCATCTTTTGCGGTAACTACTTTCTTCTCATTATATAAGGGGCTTACCAACGGCTTGATCTGGCAGGAGGTAAGGTATGCCGTAATGACTGCCAAAGATGCGATGATGGCTTTTATCGTTTTCATAAAGGCCCCCTTGTACGGCCGTTTTATATTCCCGAATACAAAACCCAGCCGTCTTCCATCACATCCACTTTGCCGTCCGTTGACTGTGAGCGGCAAAGCTCAAGAAAAGTATCATAGGAATACGAGTCGGATAATACATGGGCAAGAGTAATCGGTTTGTCGTTTTCATCATAAAAAATGAGCAGCAGAGTGGTGTTGCCGCGAACAAAAATTTCATCACACCGTGCCATCTTCGCCTGATAGGATATGTTCTCCCTTTGCTCTCTGTCAAAGCAATCCGCTGAGTCTCTGAACGGAAACAGCCTTTTCACGTTTTCTGTATCGCCTTCCTTAAACATATTCGATAAATCAGTATCCTCTACCTCCTCCAATATTTGGGCAAACCCCTCTTTATATGAGTCAAAAATATACATCTGTATTTCCTCTTGACTATATGGATGGTCTCCTTTCATTAGATTAAACACATATATGGCCACAATAAAATCGGCCACAACTAAAAGAAATGCAACAAAAATAACGCATATGACAACGTTACGAATCCTCCTTTTTGTAGAGGTTTTCATGGTGCCCTTATCCCTCCCATACCGATAACTTCAGAAACCGTGTCATACTCTCAGGGCTGAAAGAAGTCGTTTACGTATAGGGGATGGAAGATGAAACTGGTACTTGATATCATCCTGATTGTCACTGTGAACGACACGGATCGTCAGCCGGTCGTCCGAAAGAACCGGGATATATTCCGCCGATTCAAATACAAACGAAAACCGGTTTGTCCCGATATTTTCCTCCAGAACAATATTTTCCTTCAGGCCGGTATGGATGTTGACATATTCCAGCCAGGTATGCTCGCCAAAGGCCCTGGGATACACCATCCGCCCGTTGCCCTCCGCCGTCTGATCGGCAGAACCGTTTGGGAGAGAAGCGGCTTCCGGGCCGGCGACAGCCAAGGTAAAGAGATGGTCGATCTGAATACCTTTAGCCGGACGCCTGGAGAACTGTATATGGATAGAGTTGGCGGTATTCCGGTAGTCATATCCAGTAAAGAGAGAGGCGACGAAATTCTCCGCCGTCATCGAGGTATCAATAAATTCGATTTCTCCCCTCTCGTTTTCATACCGGACCGGCGCGGCAAATACCTTCGCAATGCCCTCTCCATCGGGAGTCTCCACCCGGATACTGTTGAGATCATCGGTGTCCACTATTCGCAGCGCGGCCCTTTCCTCCGGCGCACCCGCACGGCTGACGCGGGTCCTGCCGGAGGAGGGAAGCTCCTCCGGTGCAAACAGGGCGCGGATATTTCCCGGGACGTCAGCCATCTCCACAAAGCTGCCGTTTTCTTCCTCCTGATCCGGCTCTGCCGCGGCAAGGGGAACAGAGCAAACCGTCATCGCCAAAACCGTTAATATACTGATCATGCGCTGGAGTCTCCTCTTTTGTCCTTTCAGCTGTACTGGCCATTTCAACAACAGGAAATACCTCAGAACATGGAAAAAGCAGGAGGCCGTCTGTACGGCGGTGTCACACAGGGCCAACGTCAGGCGGCCTCATAGATAAATCCACGGGAATCGCCCCCTCCCCTTATATTTCAGGTAAATATTAACACTTTATTTGTATATCGTCAATATTTTAATAACATTATTTAAAAACTTTTTGCTATCCGTCAAAAACAGGCGTGCGCCAAAGCGCACGCCTGTTTCTCTCGCCTTCGGCCGAAGCTCCTCCCTGTGGCCGCCGGTCTGTTTCACCTGTCATAAAAAAACCGTGCAGACAATACGGCATAGACTGAGCGGAGAATCGGAAGTACGGTGGGACGTATTCCGTAAAACGAAGCTGTCGCTCCGTTGTCTCCAAAAAGGCTATGACCATAAAGCCACACGGATTTTTATGACAGGCTTTTCCGCTTAAAAAGAAGCAGCAGCCCCAGATACAGCGCCAGCACCAGAAGAGTAAAGTTATAGCCGCTTTTGATCAGCACATAAAACCCGGCCGCCGCCAGCGGCGCCAGCGTACACAGCGATACCGCAAAGGCGGTATGCTCCGCAAACGGCTCGTTTCTCCACAGCGCCAGCAGCTGATAGAGAATCTGCCCGCCGTCCAGCGGCTCCACCGGCATCAGGTTCATGGCTCCCAGCATAAAATGAACGGAAGCGGGGACGCTCCAGCCGCCGGCCGAAAACAAAAAAGCAAAGGAGAGGAGATTGACGGCCGGTCCTGCCAGAGAGACCAGAATGCTCTGCCGGTAGCTCAGCCGATTACCGGTCCGCTGAACCACCCGCATACCAAAAAGTCCCAGCGTCACCGACTCCGGGCGGCTTCCCAGCAGGATCAGAGCCAGAAAGTGGCCGGTTTCGTGCATGGCTGATGCGGCGACGCACCAGGCGGCTGTCCCGCTGGTGTCAAAGGTGAGCATCACCACCACCGCGGCGGGAAACAAGAGGCTGATTTGAAACAGAATGCCGCCGATTTTCCGTTTAAACATACCGGTCAACAGGAACGACATCTGCTGGATCGTACGCCACGCCGTTCAGACGGATCTCCACATGCAGATGCGGTCCGGTGGAATCGCCGGTGCTGCCCACACGGGCTACGGTTTCCCCGGCGCGCACCACGGCATCCCGGGCGGCGAGAATCTGAGAGCAGTGGGCATACATCACCTCCACGCCGCTGCCGTGGTTGATACGGATATAATTGCCGTAGCTTTCGCTCTCCCCCGTCTCGGTCACCACACCGAAAAACAGTGAAGCGATAGAGGCCCCCATTTCTGCGCCGATATCCAGCCCCTGATGAAAGCTCTCCCCCCCTGCGGTTGGATTTTCACGATATCCGAACCAGGAGGTGATTTTTCCGGCAACCAGCGGCTCCTTGGCCGCCTGATTGATTCTCAGGCGGGCAAAGGTCGCCCCCTCCGGCGCGTACAGCACCTTCTTTTCCCCGACCTCCAGATCCTGTCCTCCAGCGGCGGGAGCCTCCGTTGCAGCGGTCCCGGAAACGTCGGCAGATGGCTCCGTCTGCTGTGAATTATTGCCGCCTGACGGCTCAGGGGAGCCGTCGGAGGAGGTCCCGATCTCCCCGGGAGGAGGCTCCCCTTCCGTCACGCCTGTGATCAGGGCGGCCAGTGTGGCCATAATGGAATTGCTCATCACCGACTCGTTAAAGCTCTGCCGCAGCTGCTGGAAGGCCTCTCCGCCGGCAAAGCGCATAACCAGAGCAATCAGGATCACCACCACGCAGGAAATGCTCTGCACGGCGAGCAGGGAGGCCCCGCCGCCGCGGGGCTCCCGGCGGGCGCCGGAGCCGCCGCCCCGGTCATGGCGCTGGGCCGGCCGGTATGGTCTGTCGTCCGGCATTTTCACATCGTTCCTTTCCTGTCGAATATTCCTGTTTTCCGTATGGTGTGTTTCCAGGCTCTTCCTTCACCGGGCGGGAAGGCCTGTGTGTCCCCCTCAGACAATGATGCAGATCAGACCGCTGCATCCCTCGTTGATGATACGTTCCACGGTTTCCTTCAGCTTGACGCGGGCGTCCGCCGGCATACGGTAGAGCTTATTGTGCAGTCCTTCGTTCACCAGCCCGTACAGAGAGGTGCCGAAGATATTGGACTCCCAGATTTTGTTGGGGTCCTCCTCATAATCGCGGAGCAGATAGCTGACCAGCTCCTCCGACTGCTTTTCGCTTCCGACAATGGGCGATACCTCGGTGGTGATGCTCGCCTTCATCATATGGATGGAGGGTGCCTCCGCCCGCAGTCGGATACCGTAACGCCCGCTCTGTTTGATAATTTCCGGTTCCTCCAGCGTCATTTCCTCCAGCTCGGGCATCACAATCCCGTAACCGGTTGCCTCCGCCTCCTCCAGCGCGTTTTGTACCTTGTCGTATTTCTTTTTAACAGCCGCCAGCTCCACCATGCAGCTCATCAGGGAGGCCTCTCCGTCAATATCGAGGCCAGTGGCCTCCCCCAGTATCTGATAGAACAGTCCGGGACGAATCCCCACCGAGAGGACGGCGCTGCCAGTGCCCAGCTCAGCCCCTGTCATCCGGGCGCTGTCCACATGCTCACAGCTGAGGATATCGCCGGTCATAGCCGCTACCTGACTGATTTTTCGGACTCTGGAAGCGGCGGATCGGATGGAGTCAAACACCGCCCGGCGGATCGGATGACTCTGGGGCAGCGTGGTCATCCATCGGGGCAGCTCGACCGCGATTTCCCGAACCGGAAACTCAAATAGAATTTTTTCCAGAATACGGCGGATTTCCGCCTCATCCATTTCCAGGCAGTTGACCGGCGTAACCGGCACGCCGTATTTGGCCTCCATTGCTGCGCTGAGTCTCAGCGTTTCGGCAGAGGTCGGATCCACGCTGTTGAGCAGAATGATAAACGGCTTATCAATCTCCTTCAGCTCGCCGATGACCCGCTCTTCCGCCTCCTCATACTCCTCCCGCGGAATTTCGCTGATGCTGCCGTCGGTGGTAACGACCAGACCAATGGTAGAATGCTCGGTGATCACCTTTCGGGTACCAATTTCCGCCGCCATATTGAATGGGATCTCTTCCTCATACCAGGGAGTTTTGACCATCCGCGGCTGATCGTTTTCAAAGTACCCCAGCGACGATGGCACAATATAGCCCACACAGTCGATCAGACGGACATTCATGTTTGCCGTCCCGTCAATACTGATGGTGACCGCCTGCTCCGGAATGAACTTGGGTTCGGTGGTCATAATGGTGCGCCCTGCAGCGGATTGGGGAAGCTCGTCGTTGGCCCGGTCTTTCATATAGGCGCTTTCGATGTGGGGGATCACCAGCGTATCCATAAACCGTTTGATAAAGGTGGATTTGCCGGTACGCACGGGACCGACCACACCGACATAAATGTCGCCTCCGGTTCGCTCCGCGATGATATCGTATATGTTTTGTCCCTCCATGCTCTCATCTCCTCCTTTTCAGCATAACGGCACCAGAAGCATGGCGTCCTCATTCAGCACATCGGCTGACAGGCCGTTTTCCTCCATGACCGCCTCCATCGAGGTATGGCAGCTCTTGGCGATTTCCCAGAGCGATTCACCCCGGCGGGCATAATAGATTTTCAGCGCTGCACCGGTGTCGGGAAAGACTCCGTTCTCCTCTGCCGCAAGTGCACAGACCGCCTGACAGCTCTGTACGGCATAACAGCAGCGCGTCACCAGCAGCTCCACCCTGATTTCCAGCTGATTGCCTCCGGTAAGATTGCAGCCGGCATCGGTCACCGTCAGACGGGAAGCCATCTGGTCGCAGTCGTCGTCGAAATCCAGGGTGAAATCGGCGGTGCGTTCATAATAGGTCACCAATCCAGCGGAGTCTCTGGCCAGCATACAGATCAGCATCCGCCCGTCCAGCGCACTCCTTCCCCCTCCGCATTGATCGGCCACCGGGCTGACCTCACACCACAGGTCGATCACTTCGGCTATCCCATCCGGCGGCAGTTCCAGCGACTGCTTGACGATACAGGTAGTGCGGTTCACCTCCAGCAAATGCTCGGTTTGCAGCGGCTTGGTTTCCAGACGTACCGGGCAGCGGGCGGAATAAGCATCGGTCACCACCTCTGAGGTGCCGCTGCGATAGCACTGAATCCGGGCACAGAGCTTGACGTTAACAGACAGCAGACGGCTTTCGCCGTTCTGATTGACGCTGATATGGATATCCGCCGTCAGACGGTCGAGCTCCACATCACAGCTCCATTCGTCATTGAGTCCCTCCACGTCAAGAATCTGGCTGAAGGGGATCTCATGCTGCACCTGTTCAGTGGCGCCGGTGCTCAGGTCGCTGATATACAGATTCCGCAGACGGAGCGTTCCCTTGATGATCGCTTTATTGATCATCATTTTGCAGTCCTCCAGCACTGGTACGGCTTCACTGCGGATCAGGGTCTCCGCCTCCGGTTTCCCCGCTCCCAGCTCCAGCACCTCGCTGACGGTAAAGGGCTTCTCAGCGTAGGCGGCGGGCACCGTGTAGGAAACCGTGTTGCTTCTGGTGTAAATATCCTCACCGTGGACGCTGGCAATCACCTCATTGCCGCCCTCCGCTGTCACCTGAAGCTTGACGCTGAAAGCACCATGAATATCCAGACTGCGGGGGCTGGTGGCCCGACAATTGACATAGTCGGTTCTGGCGGTCAGCCGGATGCAGGGATTAATCACGCTTGTTTTGAGAATAAAAGTACTGGTAAAGGGCTTGTTGAATTCCACACAGCGGATACATTTGCGCTCCTCATCCAGATAGAGGATGCGGACGAAGTAAAGGCCATCGGCGCTGATCCGGTCGCCGCTGAGCTGTTTGGACTGCACCACCGGTTCCAGAGTGCATTTGAGCACAGCTGCGATATCGGGGCAATAATCCGGCAGCACAAAGTCGCAATCCACCGGCCGGTCATCGAAATCATCGAAAACAGGCTCGCAGACGGCGATTGCCTTGCTTATCACCTTAAAGTCCATGAAAGACACCTCTCCTTTGCGCTTTATCTAGCACCAATATATTCGACCTGTCCACC